>CAZRNB010000229.1:0-1530 GCA_964601355.1 uncultured Pirellulales bacterium | reverse complement strand
CCGGCCTGATTACAGGCGGCAAGCGTATAATGTTCTCAGCCGGTTCGCAGGATGGCGTACCGGGACAGACGACACCAACGCCGCAGGGAGCGTTCAATCTCAACGACGAAGGTCAAAAGCTTCTACGCAACATCATCTCTTATTTGGCTCCATAGACTTAGCATACAAGACGAGCGACAAAGATTATTACGGGGCCTATACTGATTGTTCGGTATAGGCCCCGATTCTTTTGATATTATACGAATTCACTTTTTGGTGTGGGGGTTCAAACTTTCCTGAATATTTACCGGACTTTGCGGGTAGCCTCGGTTGATGTACCACGATGGGGGTTATTGCAAATTTGTCTTCAAAAAGTTTTTCTGCATAAACGGGGGAAAGATTGCCTCATCTATAAGTTTAAACCATCGAATTGTTAATAGTCCGGTTTTTTATAGGACGCCAAATCGATGTTCCACAATAATTTTCAAAATGCTGTGGTAATGACTTTATCCGCATTTGTCTTGAAGGTGTTTTGTTTCATATATTTGTATTACGGGGGCAGGTGCGCACAATTTGTTACGCAATACGAGTTATGCACCTGCAGCGTAGCAATGTTTGCGCTTGTAGAAGTGAAAGTGAAATGTTTTGGTTTCTAAAAAACAGTGCATATTCGATCGGTGTTGATATAGGGGACGATAGCCTGAACGTAGCTCAGTTGCAGAATACCGGCAGAGGGATAGCTCTGCTTGCCGGCAGAAGTGCAAGTCGTCCCGGCAACGTGGAGCCCGGTAGCGCCGCCTGGCAAAGATGGGCGGTGGATGCCATGCGCGAGGCAATGGCAAATCATAGATTTCATGGCAGAAACGTTATAGCGGCTGTACCTGCCGGTGAAGTGTTCATCGAGCACGTACAGGTAGAGACTCAGCCGGAAAAATTCGATATTCCGCCGAAGGCGGAACAGGCTATCTTATCAAAGATAGAGCATAAACTGCCCTTTAAGGCTGATGAGGCAATGATACAGTGCATCCCCACGGGACAGAATAATGTTCTGGTTATGGCTACGGAGCGCAAGATTATCGACAGACACCTGGCAATATACGAACAGGCGGCCATTTCCGTTAAGTCTATCGGCGCCTGGCCCGTGGCGTTGACAAACTGCTATGTAAGGTTCTTCGGCAGACGCAAAGCCGACCTCCAGGCCGTTGTGATGCTTCTGGATATAGGAAAAAGATACACGAACCTTGTTATTTGTCGTCATAAAAATTTGCTTTTTGCCTGTTCGCTGCTAATGGGGGCAAAACAGCTTGACGATGAAAAGATGGTTACCAGGTTAGTATTCGAATTGAATGCCTGTAGAAGCCGGTTTGCCTCTATGCAACCGGACGTTCAGATAGAGCGGCTGATTTTTCTTTGTGCTCCTGCCGTCGAATCGGCTATCTGCAAAACGATAGCAAGACAAATGAAGATGCAGGCTCAGATGGGGGATTGTTTGGCGGCGGTGGAAATATCTAATCCTTTCCATTCAGGGATAGACAGGAGAGATTGTGATAC
>CAZRNB010000228.1:0-1599 GCA_964601355.1 uncultured Pirellulales bacterium | reverse complement strand
CAAAAGCCATTAGAAACGCCGTCACAGAAATATCGAAAAACATGCCGTTAATAATTGGTATCGGCGGCGCAAAAAGGCGCAATAGAAACATGCCGGTTGCTGCTAAAGGCACAAATACAATTAAAAGGGCTAAAAGCCCCGTGATAATTCTGACTATCAAAATCCGGCCTCGTGTCACCGGCAAAGCAGATAAAAATGCGGAGATTTTTCTGCTTCTATCGGTGTACATCTGACTAACGCCCATGCCGGAAAAGCCGATTATAAGCACCACAATCACCGAAATTGAAAGGACAGCAAACACATTACGCTCACCAGACTCAACAGACTCGTCATAATACATGGTCGAAGCCAAAATGGCAGTAAGGACTGCCGAAAGAGCAATTGCTCCGATGAAATATGCTATATGGTCTTCAATCTCCCTTTTTATCAGTGTGAACATTTTAGACCTCCTGCATTTCAGACGGTACAGGTATGGGATTGGGCTTAGTACATTCTATAAATATATCCTCCAAGCTCATTGGCAGCTCCGTGCAGCTTGAAGGCTTAAAGGTTTCAAGAATTTTTTGTTTCTGCTGATTCCAGTTGGCAACTGTTAGTATCATTTCGCGGCCTTGAATTTGCTGATTGATAATTCCAGTAAGATAAAGGTCGCTCGGCACAGCTTCAGGAAAGATTACGCGTAATTTCTTTACCCGTTTTTTAAGCTCCTCAAGCTTGCAATCGACCACTAATTTGCCGGCTGCAAGTATCCCGATCCGGTCGGCGATTCGTTCAACGTCGCTCAAAATATGCGAGCTGAATAAAATGGTGCGCCCCTCCTTCTGGATAACATCGATTGCTAATTCGAGGAACTGCCGGCGGACAACGGTATCCATTCCCAGCGTCGGGTCGTCGAGAATAAGAAGCTCAGGGTCTATCGCCATAGCCAGCGACAGGTTTAATTGTGCTCGCATACCCATCGAAAGCTCTTTTACCCTGCGGTCCATAGGCAGACGGAATGTTTCTATGAGATGATCGAAAATTTCATTATTCCATTGCAGGGAAAGATTTTTGCAGAGCTTTATAAGCCTGCCGACCTTATAGTTCTGAATAAGGTTATGGCCTTCGGCCACGTAGCCGATTCGGGCATGAACTTTTGCGGAAAGTCTCATTGAATCTGCACCTAAGAGGAAGGTCTGCCCGCGAGTCGGCGGCTCCAAACCTAAAAGGATACGAATAATGGTTGTCTTGCCGGAGGCGTTTCGTCCCAATAGGCCATATATACAGCCTTGCGGCACCTTTAGATTGATGCCGTCCAAAACGCATCGGCCATCAAAGTACTTCACAAGATTTTCTATTTCGACAACTGTTTCAGACATTTGCCTATCCTCTTATCATTGAAAATTTGAATTTTTCGATTGCATTATTGAACAGCTCCAATAGAGTTTGGCTGTCAATTTGCATGTGAAAGGCCTCCACCGCTATTCGCTCAAGCTCCTCGGAGATAAGCTTTTTTCTGACGGACTTATTTAAATTACTGTCCAGATTGGCCACAAAAGCGCCGGAACCGGGCCTGGTTGTTATAATTCCTTCCTGCTCCAACTGCCGGTAAGCCTTGGC
>CAZRNB010000227.1:0-1616 GCA_964601355.1 uncultured Pirellulales bacterium | reverse complement strand
CGCAAATAACTATAAATAATCAGGTGCACATGACCTCAATCTTTCGATGTTTATCTTCAGTCTTTGAAGCTCGACAAGAGTCTTTTTCGTATGACATATCCGAGCACAACGGTTGCGTCTTTGATAATATGCAATTCGTCCAGCGGTCTTCTGATACAGCAGGTTTCGATCTCGTGGCAAAAGTGCCTGTGCCTCGACCCACGCACACGCCGCCTCCTTCACCTGTTCGACCGTCAAATAAAAACCAGTTGTCGTTTTTTTCTCTGAGCTTATGATGCAAGCGGGCACAAAACAAATAACTCAACTGACTGATATAAAAGTGGCGATGGATACCAAGCCAACCGCGAACCTCAAAGTGATCCATCCCCAGCTCTCGTTTGCCAACCTCAAAACACCGCTCAATCGGTACACGAGAAAACCCTATCCACAACAGCTTTTCCAAGGTAATGCCGCTATAGTCAGGCACCATTCCCTCGACTTCGCTCGGGACAAGATTCGAGACAAAATATTTGGTTTCTTTAGGATTAAGCACATTGCGGGCGATAATCAAATAATGCGTTGCTCCAGGCAGTCCGTTATCTCCTTGTTTGCGGTAAAAACGGGCATGCTTGACTTGCCAGACTATCGGCCCGGTCTCACCATTGGATTCGACAAGCTCACCACATGCTTTGATATGAAACTTCTCCCATTTCTGTTTCTGAAATACACGAGAATACACCAGCAGATTTCGTACCTCAGAGGCAGGCAGTGCTTTTTTGGACAATCGCGGAAAATGCCGCTTAGGCCCTCGTTTATGGCGTTGTTGAGCAGTTGGACGGGCAAGAACCTTCGGCTCATACAGCCATCCGCTAAAGTCAGACGGAACCTCCCCTACATAGTTCTGGCCGCGTGCCTCAAGACCGTCAAGGAAATCGCCATCACGGCCATAGAGCTCATCGAATGTCCATGCAAATACACGTATGCCGTTGGCAATAGCATGGGAAATCTGCTCCAGAGCAATATCCGTTTTCTTGCGACAGATGACCTCATCAGGAATGCCTACTTCCTTGCGACGCACCGGATCATCCGCCCAGTCTTTCGGCAGATACAAGTCGCTGTCGAGAAGGCACTGGAAATCGCCCGCTACGTAAGCGATATGCACCCCGACCACACAGTTATCAGTCTTACCGATGTTTCCACACCACTGCCGTTGCACGCCAGCGGTATGGGTACCTTTCTTGGGATTGCCCGATTCATCGACAATGCCGATGGCCTCAGGGTAGGCATGGTCTTGGGCTACCAGCCGCTGACATTTGTCGCGCAGCCGCTTTTGGTCCCAAGGGAGTATGGACAGGAAACATTGCAGGCTGCGGGGCTCGGTGTTAGCCGCGAGAGCGACGGGTTCGACGCTTTTGCGGGGCAGGTTGGACAGCTGGCCCTTGACGTAGGTTCGCAGGTTCTGCCGCGAGCCACTGCGGCTGAAGCAATCGTCAAATTGGGACAAAAATGCGTTCAATTCTTTGCCAATACGTTTGATTTGCTCTGTATTCATATCGATTCTCCTTATAAGCGTTATGCTCATAAGAAGTTATCGACATCGTTACCTCTTTTTCTTGAGCCTTATTTGCGCTGTAGTA
>CAZRNB010000226.1:0-1658 GCA_964601355.1 uncultured Pirellulales bacterium | reverse complement strand
CTCCGTTATCTTATGAATTTTCCTGCAAGTCCTCTAAAGGCGCTCGGCAGGTGTTAGGCACGGCGAAGACAGCGGATTTGTCCGTTGAAGCGATAGGTTTTGCCGATGGAATGTGTTTTGCAGGCGTGTATTTTGGTATGTACGCTACGGGCAACGGCCAAAAGTGTTCGACTCCTGCGGATTTCGACTGGTTTGAATATGTATCTAATTAGTTTTAATAAAGACAGTCAGTTTGATATAATTAATTAAAATTATTTTGAGGAGGTTATATATGAAAGAAGCAAATAAAATACTATTATTTGCTGTTTTTCTTATAGTAGGCAATATGGGATATTCTCGAACCATTGCTCCTCCTTACGAGGTAGGCACTTGGCCTGGATTTCGGTTAGCAGCAATAAGTTATACTTTTGATGATGGCTGCTCTAATCAGTTTGCTAAAGTAATACCTATGTTCAATGAATTTGGTTTTAAGCTGACGCTGTTCACTGTCACCAACTGGTCGCCCAACTGGACCGCCCTGCAAAACGCTGCTTCTGCGGGTCACGAGGTCGCCAGTCATACTGTGACACATCCTTATCTGAACGGAATGACCATTGCGCAGCAAACGACGGAGCTGAAGAACTCTCAGGATGTCATTAACGCACATATAACAGGTCGGAAATGCGTCACGCTGGCCTATCCCTATTGCGTGCCAGGCGACCAAGCGCTTACTGCGCAATACTATATTGCCGCACGACACTGCCAGGGCAACATTGAAAGCAGCACTCCGGCGAATTTCTACCAGATCAACTCGTTAGTTTGCGGCAACCTTGGGCCGGTCAAGACGGCAGCAGACTTCGAAGCAAAATTTGAAAATACCGTGACCTCAAAAGGATGGTGCGTACTTCTCATTCATGGCATCGACAATGATGGAGGATATTCACCGCTTCTATCTGCAACGCTGCGAGCGAGTCTTGAGTATCTTAATGCCAGAAAGGACAAATTCTGGGTAGCGACTTTTGGAAACGTCGTGCGATACATAAGAGAACGCAACGCTGTGTCGGTCACGGAATCGTCTAATCAGGATACCCGTATTACTTTACAGGTGACAGACACTCTCGACAATGCGATTTACAATTATCCTGTCACTATACGCAGACCTCTTCCGCAGGGCTGGACTTCTGTCAAAGTTTCACAGAATGGTAAGGCGATAGATGCAAGTATTGTGGGGGTCGATTCAAAAAAATACGTAATGTTTGACGTATCGCCGGATGGCGGGGACATTGTGCTTTCAAAAGGCCCTTACGGCGATTTTACCGGCAACAACATCGTGGAAATGAATGACCTTTCTGCCTTTTTTAACTTCTGGCTGATGAACGATTGTAACGAAACTGACAGGGTGAACCTGGACGAAAATTGTATAGTCAAGTTCCACGAATTTGCCGTTCTGGCGGAAAACTGGCTGCTAACACCATAATTGGCGAATGGAATGATATTCATCCGTTAAATAAGGAGGCAAGTCAAGTGAAGAATAACGAAAATACAAAGGGACAGATTGCGTTGAAAGATGTGTTTAAGGACGATTTTTATATTGGTGCTGCCCTTAGCATAAATCAAATCTTGGGCAATGAGCCGCAAGCCCTTGCACTTGTGGAAAAACATTTTAACAGCATCACGCC
>CAZRNB010000225.1:0-1699 GCA_964601355.1 uncultured Pirellulales bacterium | reverse complement strand
CTAGGCAAATCTCATCAAGGGATTTCTTTGGAAGAGCTATTATGCCAAATCGGTTTATCACAACCTCTGGAATGGCAGTATAGCAGGAAGTTCCGAGAGACATATACGCGCTTAGGTCAAACAGACTCTATTCAAGGCAAAGGCCTTGTTTAACCAATCACTTCATAATAAATTCGTCTTCAATGGATAAATGTTTCTTATGTCCTGTGGGCTTTGATGGATACATTAGATAGATGGTGCATCAAGATTTATCTGAGCGCATAAAAAAAGACAGGGCCGAGGTGCGGAGGGAGAGGAAAAGCGAGATAACCTCAGCCCTGTTGTATGCTTAATTAACTAATCCTACACTAACAATACGACTAATCTGAAATATGGTTCGTATGTTTTGATACGCAGCACAAATCATATAAAAAAATCAGATCGATTGCTCCGCGAATCAACATATAACCAATTACCATTATATCCTGCCAAAGCCGGTATGACAAGCCAAATTTTATAATAGAATTAAAATTTTCTTTATTTTTGTTTTTTTTACCTTCGCTGGCGTATAAATCCAAAGAAATATCCATAATAAACGTGTTTTTTTTAACTTGCTACTCTGCGAAGTTTTGCTATATAGCACGAGTCAGCCACAAAAGTTACTGGCAAAAAGTGCCTATTGACTAAACTGATATTCTGAATTATGCTTTTAACTGCTCCTACGGGCCTACCGTCGTTGTCCTTCTCTGTAGTAGTACTACGAAGGATGAATGCTGGCGGCGGCTAAACGGGGTATTTAGCCCCTAATCCTATTTAGCCCCCCAATTTATTGGGGGGTTGTATTTGAAAGAACGATTATGCTTAAAAGAACACACAATTGCGGCCAGCTTCGGCTGGAAGACACGGGTAAAAAAGTCACCTTAGCCGGCTGGGTACACTCCTATCGTGACCACGGCAACCTCGTTTTTATCGACCTTCGCGACAGGGAGGGCTTAACCCAGTTAGTCTTTAATCCCGAAACTCAGCCGGAGGCTCATAAATTGGCAAGGACCGTCCGCTGCGAATGGGTTGTAGCTGCCAAAGGTATAGTTCAGCAAAGAAGCACGGGCATGGAAAATCCGAAGCTGCCGACCGGCCAAATAGAGGTCTCCGTGCAGCAACTGGAAATCCTTAATATTGCCAAGACGCCGCCGTTTGAAATAGATAACGCAGGCAAAGTTGGTGAAGAGCTTCGTCTGACTAACCGGTTCATTGACCTTAGGCGGCCGGCAATGCAGCAGAAGCTGCGTATTCGTCACCGCGTCACACAGCTTGTTCGGCATTACTTTGACCAGTTAGGCTTTTGGGAGATTGAAACGCCCATGCTGGCTAAAAGTACGCCGGAAGGTGCAAGGGATTTTCTTGTCCCCAGCAGGCTTCTTAAAAACTGCTTCTACGCGCTTCCACAATCGCCGCAGCTATTCAAGCAAATCTTAATGGTAAGCTCTGTCGACAAATATTTCCAGGTTGTTCGCTGTTTCCGTGATGAAGACCCGCGAGCAGACCGCCAGGCTGAATTTACACAAATAGACGTGGAGATGAGCTTTGTCGACAGCAGCGACGTTATCGGCGTTCATGAAAATCTTGTTGCCAAAATCTGGAAGGACGTTCTGAATGTGGATGTCACTACCCCTATACGGCGTATGACCTACAAGGAGGCTATGGCCGATTACGGCATCGA
>CAZRNB010000224.1:0-1852 GCA_964601355.1 uncultured Pirellulales bacterium | reverse complement strand
TACATTCTTTTTTAATAATCATAATATCGCGTTCCGTTACCATCCGTTCCTGTACCATCTGCTCGAATCTCGCCGGTAGCCGCCTTATATATCCATCCATTACTATTATCGGCATCTGCCGGAAATTCTTCACTATTGCCGAGCATTCCAATCGTATCTTTGCCGTTTAACGGATTAACGGGTATCTTTTGCATATAAGGTCCGCGAATAAATCCTTCCGTACCTGCCGCAGCGGTTTGGCCATCGGCGTTGCTTGACATTGTAGCCTGCTCAATAAAGGCCTGCTCGCTCGGCGCTCCGGCAGCAGCACCTCCCGGATAGCCGGGCGCAACTTCCAGATGATGTGCCTTATAAACCATAATAAACCGCCGGAGTAGCTGCAAATCAGTCGCAAGAGCGCTTTCTTTGGCTGACGTGGCGCTATTTGCAACCATAGGAATAACAATCACAGCCAGGACGCCTAACAAAACCACCACTATCAACACTTCAACAAGCGTAAATCCGTCGCTCGTCGCTCGTCTCCCGTGGCTCATACTTCGTTGGGCGGCAGCCACTTCAACATTCGTGAAAATCCCTAATGTCTTCATAATTTGCCCTTTTGATAATTGCCCGCCGGTTTAGCCGTCGCCGGCACGGCGACGGGTACATTTATAATCCCGCATGCGCAACGCTGTTATCAGCCTGGAACAAGCCGGTCTTTGTATCAAGCCGCCAGCCGGCCGATCCGCTGCCGGCCGGCTCGCCATCGAACCGAACCATAGAAAGATTGTTAAAAGGATTCTCAGGAATCCTCCTGATATACGGGCCGTACCGTCCAATCTTCGTAGTCAGGCTTGTTTTGAAACTCTCAAGAGAATCGGCAGAAGGCAATTTCTCTTCATGCTGAGCCTTATATAACTCGAGCTGAGAGCGCATCTGGTGAAGTCCATCCATCAGCCTGCTCGTCTTTAATTCCTGGCTTGCCTGCGTGAACCGTGGGACAGATTTTATCGATGCTACGATTAAGACAATTACGATGATTAAAATCTCTGCGTAAGACCAGCGAGCCTCTCCTCTCATAACCTCCCCCTATATTTCGTCGCTCGTGACTCGTTCTTCGTCTTACCGCTCACTTACGTTCGCGGCTCTGTTTTCTATTTTCCGTCTTCTGTCTTCTGTTTTCTGTCTTCTATTTCCATCAAAAAGGCTGACCACGCCTTAAACCCACCAACACAGCGGGACTCAGCACGGTCAGCCATTTATTCTTTACTATTGTCACCCATTTACGCCGGTGACGATACAAACTTTACTATACAAGTTGTTGCAATCAATTTTTAGTAAGCACCATGCGCTACAGTGTCGTCTGCCTGGAAAGCACCAGAGGTTGTATCAAATCTCCAGCCGTGTGTATTTGCACCAGCGACAGCACCATCAGGACGAACGGTTGACAAATCATTGAATGGATTCTTTGGAATTTGCTGTAGATAAGGGCCATATTTGCATGTACTGGTCTTGGTTGGCGATACGGTGCCACTAATATCCGTGTACTGGGTCATTGTAGTCCATGTCCCCTCCGCTTCGGGGTCAGGCATGAGGTCATTGTGCTGAACCTTGTAAAGCTCGATTTGCGAACGCACGGTTTGAAGGTCGCTCATCAGGCTGTTTTGCTTGGCCTCGGTGCTGGCATTGGTGAACTGAGGAATTACAATCGCAGCAAGAATGCCAAGAATGACAACGACAATCAGAATTTCCACTAATGTAAAACCACTTTTTGCTTTCATTTTCTCACCCCTTAAAAAAACATAGGTTTGTTTGGTGAATACACTACTTTTGGCCAATAACTTTTACAATTTAAGGTATCGGCCTAATTAAC
>CAZRNB010000223.1:0-1878 GCA_964601355.1 uncultured Pirellulales bacterium | reverse complement strand
CAATAGTATTTTAGCCGTTACAACGTTTTCCAAATCAAACAACCGGACAGTAGTGGGGCTAAATGTTGAATTTTCAATCCCCGTGAAACAGGGACTTTAACTTCGGACCTTTATACAAACAATGGAGGTTTAATGAACGGTCGCGAAGTATTTTTCATATCTTTTATCTTTCCACTGCTGATGAATATCTTTTTGCCGCAGGCTCTTCTATTGGCGCAATCTGAGGTGCCAGATGAAGGTGACTGGCTTATATGGGCATCTCGTGTTGAGCCAAAGACACTAAATCCGATACTTGCGGAAAATGATGTATATAGCAAATGGATTACAAAGCCGAATATTTTTGAGCCGCTTTTGGTTTATGATTTCAATACATTGAGACTAAAGCCCTGCCTTGCTGAGAGTTACGAAATCTCAGATGACGGTCTTGAGATAACCTTTCAGTTGAGAAGCGATATCCATTTTTCCGACGGAGCACCTGTTACCACAGACGATGTGATTTTCACATATCAGACCATTATCGATCCAGCGATAGATGCCTCTAACACGGCCAGCTTGTATGTTGATGTGGATAAAGCTATCCGAGTCAACGAGCGAGTAGTGAAATTTCTTCTGAAAAGGCCTTATTTTAAGGCGCTTGAGATATTATCCTTCTGGGATGTTGGGATACTTCCCAAGCATATATACCAATTTAGTGACGCAGCACCATTTAATAAACATATATCTAATCCGGTAGGCAGCGGTCCGTATGTGTTCCAGAAGTGGGATACAGGCAGAGAAATCGTTTTGCGACGAAACGAGAATTATTGGGGCGGCAAACCAAAGCTGAATAAGATTATCTATCGGTTTATAAGCAATCCTTTGGCCTGCATCCAGGCTCTGCGCAGCCGCCAGGTGGATATTGTCATTCCGGAGCCGGAACAGTTTGCCGACTTAGCTAATGACGACGGCTTCCGGAAAGAGTTTTACTGCCTTGAGTATTGGAATCCCGGCGTTCCCTTTTTTTATATCGGCTGGAATCAAAACACCACGTTTTTCCGCGACCGGCGTGTTCGCCTGGCAATGACACATCTTATAGACCGCGAGCAGATAGTTCAGCATCTTCTTGAGGGCAGAGGCAGCAGTGTTACAGGGCCGTTTTATATCAAGGGAGGTCAAAATGACCCGAATATTGAGCCGTGGCCTTGTGACAAAGTCAAAGCCGTTACTTTGCTTGAGGAGGCCGGCTGGATAGACAGCAACGGAGACGGCCTGCGCGAGAAGGATGGAACGACTTTGCGATTTCGACTTATGTATTCAAGCGATTCGGCTCTATATAACCAATTAGTAAGATTCCTGAAGGATGAAGCTGCAAAGGTGGGCATAGAAATTGTTCTTGACCCGTTGGAGTGGTCCGTGATTCTTAGCCGGCTTAACAGCCGGCAATTTGATGCGTACGTTGCGAGCTGGGCAGGTAATATAAATGAAGACCCTTATAAGCTGTTTCACTCGTCTCAGACAGGAGCCGGCTGTAATTACGTTGGTTTTAATAATCCCCGGGCGGATGCGATAATCGAGCAGATCAGGTGTACTGCTAAAGATGATGAAGGAAATTTGCTTTTTCATCGGCTGCATAGTGTCCTGCATCAGGAGCAGCCGTTCACTTTTTTGTTCACTCGGCCGAGTTTACGGCTGGTTGACCGGCGATTCAGAAATGTCACTATCCATAAAATGGGACTTAATTATCTGGAATGGTACGTGCCGCGAGGTGAGCAGCGGTATAGATAATATTGGATTTTCGATTTACAATTGCCAATTGTCGATTTGAAATCGAAAATCAAAAATCGAAAATCTGGTACTACCTCATGATATTGGTAAAGCTTTATTACGTTTATATGCATC
>CAZRNB010000222.1:0-1988 GCA_964601355.1 uncultured Pirellulales bacterium | reverse complement strand
CAAATACAACCGGCGGATTTACGCCGTCGGCCTGCCACATAGAAAAATTCGCATCAGCAGGGCCTCGAACGGCAATCACTTTGACTTCAAACCATTTGTCGGCAAAATCTGCACCTATGGAGTCGCCCTGATTCCAGTCACACAGACGGCTAATATCGGCCTCTTCCGTACATAAGCCCAGGGGCAATGCTCCGCTGCCTTCTGTCTGAGGCAATACCCAGAAAGTTTCGCCTGGCTTAGCTCCGATAAACTCAAAACCGTCTGGAATTGATGGAAGATTTATCCGGGCATTTGTATTGACGTATAAAAGTGCTTCAGCAGGTTCGACAATGGTTTCACCAAGGGGACTACCCGGCTCATCGCTGGCAACTGAAATATCCCAGCCTGTTTGCGTAAAAGCCACCTCCATATCCGTGTGAAAGAAGTCTATTGTGATTGGATGATTTACATCGGGCATCGCCGTCTCAACGCCGAAATAGAAAGTAGTAATGTCGCTGGAAATCAATGTGCAGTTATCCTCCGCCAAAGCAGGCGTTGAGATTGAAACGAAAAAAAGAATCAATATTTGCAGCTTGGTTGGTTTTGTATTAATTAAGTCCATTTTATGCTCCTTCCGATGCTCATCGAGTATCAAGCGTCAAGCATCAAATTAATTTAATCTTTAGGTTTAGCAAAATTTTCAAATCTGTCGGCCATTTCTTTCAGATCTTTTGCTTTAATTGTTTCTACCCGGCTGTCGGCATACAGATATAGTGACGAGCCGATAGTATTATCTGCTGTGGTATGAGTACGATACCGGTCAGGCTGAATATCCTTTCGGATTGCGTTCCAGGGTACGTTTGGAGAGGCAAGAAACCATAAGCGAGAGTGAGTATGGTCGGAAGTTATGCTAACCGAAAGGTTGTCGGCGCCGACGAAGGTCGTAATCGTTTTAATCGGGTTTTTTAGCCTGTGCAAGTTCCTGTATGATGAGCCGACGATTCGTCCAAACGGATCGATATTATCAACCGCAATATATTCGTTGAGAACGTAGCTGCTCACGCCGTTATCTAATCTCTCTTTTCTTTTAGGGTCCGCAGGGCAGATACGAATCTCATTCACGTCACCGATGTATGGGCTGAGGGTGAAAATCCAGCAGCGTTTGTGGGCCTCTTGGCCTGTTAGTCCGTGGGTTGTCTCAGGGAAAAATCCGCGGTTATCCTCAGCATACATCTGCAGAGCCAGGCCGATTTGGCGCATATTACTTGCTGAAGCCAGGCGTTTGGCATGCATCCGGGCCATATTCATCGACGGCAAAAGTATAGCCAACAGTAGCGCAATAATCGCAATTACTACAAGTAATTCTATCAGGGTGAATGCTCGAATGTTCTTGTTCATAGACCATATCCGGAAGATTTATAGTTAATCAGTTAATTGGTTAATTAGTTGATTAGTAACTAATTGTTAACTTGCCGGACGATTTGGCGGGGGACGTGGTCCGAAAGGCTCGTGACGAAATCTGATTACAGGAGATTGTGACGGAAATTCAATATTGTTTTCAAGAAGAGCTGTATCGAGAGCGATTATTTGTGGTTCTGGGGCAAATTTAGCTGGTGCTGTTTGCAGGAGCTGGCAGGTTGAACACTGACTATCCTGGTGTTTATGGCTCAATAGGTGCAGTTCCAGCGTAAGCCCTGTGACCAAAGCCACGAAGCTAATGGTCATAAGGATGAGAGCTGCTTTTCGATTTATTGGAGTCAAGTTGCGCATAAGAGTTCGGTTCAAGGAATCTTTCCTTTAAGCCAGCCAATCCTGATTTTTTCCTTTGGCCCAAAAGCAGGGATGTATGGTTTTATGTCCAGTAATGGAGAGCCATCTACTATATCAATGCCTTTTACAAATAGAATACTTCCTTTTCGCCTTAACAGCTTGACTGCTGTTAGGCCAATCTGGTTCGGCCTTCTTGGGTACCTGGTAGCAAATAAGCCGCGTAATTCATCATCGAGAAA
>CAZRNB010000221.1:0-2059 GCA_964601355.1 uncultured Pirellulales bacterium | reverse complement strand
ATGGGAGAGCTGATTGAGATCGGCAAAACTTCCACGCTCTTTACCGACCCACAGGACAAACGAACGGACGATTATATAACGGGCAAATTCGGATAATCTTATGGTGAGGGCTTCGACTGAACTCAGCCGAATGTCCTTGTCGAATTTAATGGAATATTCACCAAAAATTGAAACGATTGGCCTGAATTTATACTACGGTGATTTTCGTGCTCTGAGCGACATAAATATAAAAATTCCCGGCCAAAGCATTACCGCTATCATCGGACCATCCGGCTGCGGAAAATCCACGCTGCTGCGGTGCTTTAACAGGATGAATGACCTTGTTGAAAACGCAAAAGCTCAGGGCGAAATAAATATTGACGGCCTCAATGTTCTCGATCCTAAAATGGACCTGATAGTCCTGCGCAAAAAAGTTGGAATGGTCTTTCAAAGACCCAACGTCTTTGACCTGTCTATCTACAATAATCTTAAATTCGGCCTTGCCATACATCGAATGCTGAGTACAAAAGACCAGATTATGCAGGCTGTTCAGAACGGCCTTGAGCACGTCGGCCTATGGCAGGAGCTAAAAGATAAGCTGCGAAAAAATGCCCGCACTCTCACTCTTGAGCAGCAGCAGCGGCTGTGTATTGCCAGGGTGATTATTTTAAAGCCGGATATAATTCTGCTCGATGAGCCTTGCTCGGCGCTGGACCCTATCGCAACACTTAGGATTGAGGAATTACTGCGAACACTACGGCAGGAATATTCGCTTGTAATTGTTACCCATAATATGCAGCAGGCTGCAAGGGTCTCTGATTATACGGGATTTATGTATCTTGGACAATTGATTGAATTTGGGCAAACCAATCAAATTTTTACTAAGCCGAGAGAAAAACTTACCGAAAATTATATAAGCGGCTACTTCGGTTAATATTTTTTTATTAGCTCATTGTTCGGTGTTTTTTGTTCATAGATTTTGTTCGATGAACTATAAACTCTGAAATCAGAACTTTTTTAAGGAATTGGCTATGACCAGAGAAAGTTTTAGGATGCATATTAAAGAGCTCGAGACGGAAGTCACGGAAATGGGAGAAATGATCATTACCGCCATCAACTTTTCGATTGAGGCCCTGAAATCACTCAACGCAGGCCAGGCGGAGCGAGTCATTGCTGATGACGCAAATATAAACAGAAAACGGTGGGACATCGAGGAAAAATGTATCAATCTTATTGCGACTCAGCAGCCGGTAGCATCGGATTTGCGGGAGATTATCGCCATTTTAAATATTGCAACAGAGCTCGAAAGAATGGGTGACCACGCCGAAGGTATCAGCAAGATAGTACTTATGCACGGCAAAGAGCCTCTTGTAAAACCTTTGGTTGACATTCCACGAATGGCGGAAAAAACCGCTGAGATGCTGCGAAAAAGCCTTGACGCTTTTTTGAGACGTGACGCACAAGCCGCTAAGGCTATATGCAGTGAAGATGACGAGGTGGATTTGCTCTACGAGCAGGTTTATCACGTGCTTTTGGCCTATATGATAGAAAATCCCAGGACGATTACGCGCGCCACTTATCTTATCTGGACCGCGCATAACCTCGAGCGAATTGCCGATCGCGTGACAAATATCTGTGAGAGAATAGTTTTTCTGGTCGAGGGCACCGCGCCTGAGCTAAACGTGTCACGGTATTGACCGATCTGTAGCTGCCGGCAATTATAAGTAAAAAACCAGACTCCTGCTGTTAGCTGCACAACCTACGTCTGGGTGGCAGGCTCTTGCGGCCTCGGTCGAGGTGACAAAAGGAGGCTCGATATTAACGATTGTGATAATAGGCAATAGCACTCTGTCGCAGTTTGAATGATGGATGTCATTGCGAGCGAAGCGAAGCAATCTCTGACATTTGATTTATGAGATTGCCACGTCGGCCTTCGGCCTCCTCGCAATGACAACTTCTCAAATTACCTGCGACAAAGCACTACGCTACCTTCTTAGGAACATATTGCCTGGTAACTGCCTTATCAAGCCTTTAAGTCTCAGCGAGATCAGGCCGGCATTTATACAGCCTGGCGGTAAGG
>CAZRNB010000220.1:0-2061 GCA_964601355.1 uncultured Pirellulales bacterium | reverse complement strand
CTACCGCAACCGGCGAATAATCATTACCGCGAAGGTAACAACCTTCTTCCGGCGGATAGTCAACTGCAGGTTCACTTTTTCTAATCTCGGTCACCTATCTATCCCCAAAAGACACCAAAGAATATTCCCGATATTGTTGCCATTACAATAACGAGAGTGACATAGACGACTGTTTTCTGGGTTCCCATGACACTTCGGAGAACCAGCATGCTTGGCAGACTCAACGCCGGGCCTGCCAGAAGTAACGCCAGTGCCGGTCCCTTGCCCATACCCGAACCAATCAAACCCTGCAGAATTGGAACTTCCGTCAGCGTGGCAAAATACATAAATGCTCCGGCAACGGAGGCCAGCAGATTAGCTCGAAGTGAATTGCCGCCAACAGCCCATTCAACCCAGCGGTTGGGAATCAAACCTTCATGATCCGGCCTGCCCAAAAATGCCCCTGCAAAAAGAACTCCGAAAAACAATAATGGCAATATCTGCTTTGCGAACGTCCATGTCGAACCAAACCATTCACCGGCTTCACCTTTATTCGTACTGGTCATCCAGGATAGGCCGATAACTGCAATTGCAAACGGGACCATCGTCATCATTCCTTCCATCGGCAGTGCTAAGGCCAGTGCAACAACCGGTATAGCGGTTATAACGATTTTCCACCACTTAATGCCGAACCAGAGTATGAGAATGACCCCAAGGGCTGCCGAGACTACCGCCGTAATTGCCCATTTATGACTCCAGATGGTTGTCCACGTACCGGCAACAGGAGCTTTTTCTATTACAGATGCTGCATGCAAATCCAGTTTCTGCCCCTTTCGCTCACCGTCCAAGATTTTTACAGTATAAGAGCCTGTTAAGAGACTGCCGTGTTCAGGTGCTTTCAAAACAGCCGCCCGAATCGTTGAGCCGTCGGTGGTTTTAAAAATAAAATCACTCGATGCCCCCCAGTTGGCAAAAACCAGCACGCCTATCATAACCGTGAAGAACAAGGCGTTTTGCCATAACGGCCGCCTGACTTCCGGCTCAGGCACATTCATCTGGCCGTTGGCTTTTTCCAGCTCTTCCTTGCGATAGATAAAATGCATAATCAGGCCAATGATAACACTAAATGCTATGGCCCCTAATGCACGAGCAATACCAAGCTCCAATCCCAAAATACGGGCCGTCAGAATAATAGCTAAAATATTGATTGCAGGGCCGGAGTATAAAAAGGCCGTAGCCGGCCCTAATCCTGCGCCCATTCTGTATATCCCCGCAAAAAGTGGCAAGACTGTGCAGGAACAAACCGCCAAGATAGTTCCTGATACCGAAGCAACACCATACGCAAGCACTTTATTGGCCTTAGCTCCGAGATATTTCATTACCGAAGCCTGACTGACAAATACAGAAATCGCCCCTGCTATGAAGAATGCCGGAACAAGGCACAATAGAACATGTTCCTGAGCGTACCACTTGATAAGATATAGCGACTCCATTACTGCATTATCAAACCTCTTCCACCCTATTGGCAGATAGAAACAGGCCAGAAAGACGACCACGATTGTTGCTAATTTCTTCCATTCTTTTTTCCAGTCCATAACTGAATCCCGTTATTATAAAGCTTTCAGAAGCTTTTCGTTCTCTTTGGCCTGCTGCCTTAATACGCCGGTGACACACAAGAAGAAATCAAGGATGCAGATGCACTTAAGTTTGTATATCACCTTGAGTCCTTCTTTGCGATATTCGAGTACGCCGGCGTTGACCATTACCGAAAGATGTCTGGAGACGTTTGAGCGTTCGGAGCCGATGTGTTCGGCTATATCGCAGACGCATTGCTCGCCATCTTTTAGAAAATCTATAATTGCAATCCGCAGCGGATGTGCCACCGCCTGTGCTACCTCCGCCTGTTTTTGAAACAGCAGCCATTTTTTTTTATCGGACATCGCAAAACTCCAAATATGTTACTATGTGATAATATACTCACATAATAATATAAAGTTCGGCGAACACAATTATTTTTTAAAATTTTTGTAAGCGTTCACGGAAAAACCGCATTTTTGTCACTGCGAGCGAAGCGAAGCAGTC
>CAZRNB010000219.1:0-2236 GCA_964601355.1 uncultured Pirellulales bacterium | reverse complement strand
GGAGTCAAGAGTAAAGGGTCGGCTCAGTTTTACAGACCAAATCACGACGCTGAAGGATTGCGAATTCGTCTTCCTGGCTTATGATACCCCTGTCTTGAATGACGACGAGTCCGATTTAAGCCCTCTATTAAAAGCCATCGCCGACTTGGGGAAAGTGTTAAGCAACGGCAGTGTTGTCGTTGTTAGTTCTCAGACGCCTGTCGGAACCTGTCGGGCTTTCAGAGCGTCTTTGCAGAAGCGTAATCCGACTCTTGAGCTTATTTATTCGCCGGAGAATCTTCGCTTGGGAGAGGCGATAGCGTGCTATCTGAAGCCCGGACGTATAATC
The DNA here is from genome assembly GCA_964601355.1 of uncultured Pirellulales bacterium. Lineage (GTDB taxonomy): Bacteria > Planctomycetota > Phycisphaerae > Sedimentisphaerales > Anaerobacaceae > CAZRNB01. Next base: position 1,908 of record CAZRNB010000219.1, on the reverse strand, counting down.
GTAGGGGCAGACTCGCAGATTGCTGTTTCAAAGGCCGTTGCTTTATTCAGTCGGTTGGACACCGAAATCATTACGATGAGTATAGCAAGTGCCGAGATGGTAAAGCACGCTATTAACGCCTTTCTCGCTAATTCGATTGTATTCGCCAATCATTTGGCTGACCTCTGTGAAGTTTCTGGCGCAGACATTCTGGACGTGGTCAGGGGAGTGAAGTCGGATGAGCGAATCGGAAAAAGGGCGTATCTGTCTGCTGGCATTGGCTTTTCGGGTGGGACGCTCGGGCGAGATTTGAAAGTTCTGGCAGAACTGAACAGGTCATCAGGGCAAAAAGCATTTCTTTATGAGTCGATTCTTAAATTTAATGCCAAAAGAAAGAATTTAATTGTCGATAAGGTGACCCGAATTCTGGGTGGAACAGTCTGCGACAAAACAATCTCTGTCTTGGGCCTTACATACAAGCCAGGTACCAGTACGCTTAGAAGGAGCCTGCCTCTTGAGATAGTTGAATTACTTGCTCAGAAGGGGGGAAGGTTGAGAGTATTTGACCCGAAGGCGGATTATGGCGAGTTAACTAAACGGCCGCTGTTCGAAATATGCAGTTCGATAGATGAGGCGCTGTCAAATAGCGACATTGTTATGTTGCTGACTGAATGGGAGCAGTTCCGAAAGTACCAGTGGGAAAATAGTGCAAAGTTAATGAGGCAGAACAATATCTTTGACCCCAAGAATTTCCTTTGCGATATGCGATTGGGGGACAAAGGGTGTAAATATGTTGGAGTTGGGTTAGTTAGCAGATAAGGATGATTTTATGGGATTGTTGGAAAACAAGACAATCGTAGTAACAGGCGGCAGTATGGGGATAGGTTTGACAGTCGCCCAGCGGTGCGCAGAGGAAGGCGCCTCACTGATTTTGGCCTCTCGGCACGAAAACGACCTGCAAAAAGCAGTCAAGACACTTGGCGGCAATGGTCGGCCCCATAGCTACTATTGCTTGGATGTTAGCTTTGCGGAGATAGTAAAAAAAACAGCCGAGAGAATTGCAAAAAAACTGGCTTGCGTAGACGGCCTCGTAAATTGCGCCGGAATTTACGGCCCCATAGGAAAGACAGACTCGGTCGACCCTGCACAGTTCGCGGAGGCAATAAACATCAATCTGCTCGGAACGTTCTATGTGTGCCGTTTCTTTTCCCCGTTACTAAAAAAGGCAAAGAGGGGTAAAATTGTGAACTATTCTGGCGGTGGCGCTGCAGGACCATTTCCTAATTATTCCGCCTACGCGGTGAGCAAGATAGGAATAGTGCGGCTTACTGAGAATCTGGCTGCGGAGTTGAAGGAAGACAATATAGACGTGAATGCTGTCGCCCCGGGGTTTGTGGTGACCCGCCTCCATCAGGAGACCGTTAATGCTGGGCAAAGGGCAGGTGAAGAGTTCCTGAAAAAGACTATCGAGCAGCTCTCCATGGGCGGGGTCTCTCCGACTGTGGCTGCGAACCTGACAGTATTTCTTTTGTCCTCGGCGTCCGACGGAATTACCGGCAAATTTATAAGCGCGCCTGGGGACCCGTGGCAGAATGACGTTTTCAGGGCTCGCTTAAGGCAGGATGCAGATTTTGCTGTCTTGCGGCGTATCGACGACAAGATTTTCTTTAAGAAAACCACTAAAGAAACGTAATGGAATATGGTGTTGCCATAATCGGAGCGGGCCTGATTGGCGCAAAACGTGCGCAGGCTATCAGCGACTTCAGCAACTTTCGGATTAAGGTCGTTGTCGATATCAATGCTGGGGCTGCCGATAAACTCGCAGGACAATTCGGCGCTGAAACTGCAATCGACTGGCGGACAGTCGTTGACAGACCCGACATCGATTTCGTTGTTGTTTCAACTTACAACAAGTACTCGGCACCTATA
>CAZRNB010000218.1:0-2261 GCA_964601355.1 uncultured Pirellulales bacterium | reverse complement strand
ATGCCCAATTTTCTTGTTATTCTTTACCAATATCATGAGTGAGTACCAACTTTTTAGGCCGTGAACGATTACATCTAATTATACAAGTGTCAATAAACGTGTATCGATTAAACCACACTAATGAGCTGAGCCTGCATAAATCTTCAAGAATGAGTCCGAATATATTTGTTTGTTCATTAGCATGTCACTCGCTGCAACCACATTCATTAAATCCCTGTCAAGAACATCGACAATCGCTGAATCCAGGCCGTGCGACACAGCCATAGCCAGAAACACACGATTTATCAGACTTCGCTCCGAAGCTCCCTGGGAGAGATTCGACAGTCCTATTGTAATATACGGAGCCGGCTCGGAAAGAAATCTGATTTGATCCATCGCAGCCAAAATATTACCAGGCTGAACCTGGGCGTTCGGCACTTTTACCGGCAGAACGATAGGATCTACGAACAGCCTCTGAACGTCAAAGCCCTTTTCCATTGCCTTTGAGAGTATTCCCGCAGCTATAGATACACGAGTATCTGTATCCTGGGGCACGCCGTTTTTGTCCATTGTCAGAGTGATGATACACGTTTTCGGGCCGGCTTTCTCAGCCATTTCAATGTATCTATCGAATATGTCCTCATCGTTTTTCTTATTTAGCGGAGTGGAATTAAGTATAAGCCCGTTTTCGGCATTAGCAACTTTTATCCCAGCGGCGATAACGCCGGGCTTTTGCGTATCGATACATAAAGACGTATGGCACGTTTCCTGAATGGTCTCAATCAACCATTGTATCGCTGCTTCCTGGTCGGCTGCTGCGGTGCCAACATTTACGTCCAGATATGCTGCACCTGCCTCGGTCTGTCTTTTGGCCAGCTCCTGAATGACCTTTTTATTTTTATCTGCGATGGCCTGCTTGACGTCACTAAACATCCCGTTAATTCGTTCGCCAATCAGTATCATATAATTACCTCCATTCGATTATTGTCTAGTTGATATTCTTTAAGTGCCTAAAGTGATCTAAAGTGCCTAAAGTAAATTAAAGTTAAAGCTCATAACTTTAGGCACTTTAGTCACTCAAAACTTTAGGCACTCGACAAGTATCGAGTATCCAGTTTCGAGTATCAAGAATAAATCTCATTGATAAAATTTTTCACAATAGCTGCCGCTTTTGGATGACGCATCCGAATTATATCAGCACCCGCCTGCAGCAGACATATAGCAGTGGCGGCCTCCCACATCGGCCCCCGGTCTTTTACGTCGCCCCAGCCAGGGGCATCGGCGAGCCTGGCTTCTTTTACCCGCCATGATTCGTAGCCCACGTCACATATAACCGGCATCGCCATCATCTTGTCGCCGCTTAATGCAGCCAGCCGTTGGCGTTCCTGAATCGAATACGCATACTCTATCCCGTAACCCAACGCGCCCGTGGCCTGGAACATGACTATCCGTTCGAGTGGAAAGCCCATGTCGGACGCCAATATGTTAATTTGCTTGGCTATGTTAATATCTATCGGCGCCTCGCCAATCAGGAAATGGCCATCAGCTAAGGCAATTGCGGTCAACGATTTGTAATTATCTTGTGTAATAGTCCCGATAAGGCATTTCTCTCCTTTAGCGGCACCGCTTACTTTGGGCATAACTTCATTATCTTTCTCGTCGTTCCCGCAACCCCAAAGTATAAGGGGGACTCCGACCAATTCCAGCACCTCCTTAGTGATCCTTACGGCGTATGCCGCGTCTTTATTTGTCTTGTCTGGGTGGATACCTTCAAATTTTAAACAAATCAAATCTGCACCGAACTCATCAACGCACTTTTTCGCCCAATTAGCGGGGCTATCGAGAACATCCTTATAAGGCTCAGCCAGAATGTCGGGCCAATCTTCCGGCCGAGTGTCGAGGACATCCAACGCAATAACCGGTTTTTCGCCTGCATCGCCAACCGAGCCGCCATAGATTACGTTACGCGCACCTCCTATGGTAACAGTCGAGGTACGCGTACCACCCTCGGCCTTGGCAGCTCCAAGCATAATACGGTTTATTTGCCCCGTAAAACCATCTATAACTTCAGGAACTGACATCTTCAATCTCCTTCCCTTATATCACAGAGACTTCTAAAAATGTAAATATTTTACTCCTCACTTCCAACGGGACAAGTTTAAATTTATTCTATGGCGTGTTTGGGGTGCATGTCAAGATTGTTGGTAAAACCTGCAAGCAGAAATGCACGTCATTCCGACCGAAGCCCCCGTGTCTTCTGTCGAAGACAGAAACGGGGGCAA
>CAZRNB010000217.1:0-2338 GCA_964601355.1 uncultured Pirellulales bacterium | reverse complement strand
CCGGCGTTCGCACCAGTGCATAGAAATTGTCGAGCTTCTCCCTCGCAACCGGCCTCGTGACCAAACTTACAATAATTCCGACAATAAGCCCTGCCGCTAAATAGAAAATCATTTGCCAGGGCAGATATACCTCCGGCACCCCATCTCGAATGAATATAAACTGCAGTGACCCTGTTATTGGCAGGTCGCTCAGCCAGCGAACAAAAAACTGCTGCGTGGTCAGCCACCATACCGCAAACGACGTTAGCGTTGATGCCCACGCGCCGGCGGCGGTTGTGCGCCTCCAGAGAAGCCCCATCCAGAACGCAATCCCCATCATCGCGCAAATCACCCAGAACACCTCTATCCCCTTGACAACACTGGGCAGCCAGTATGCAAACGTAACACCGCCGGCAACTACTATAAACGAGGTAATGCGGGCAACAAAGATGTAGTGCCTCTGGCTTCTGTTGGGCAGCAGCTTCTTGTAGATGTTCTCCGTGAACAAACCCGCTGATGCCACCATAAACGAATCACAGGACCCGACTGCTGAAGTCAAAAGCGATGCCAGAAACAAGCCCAACACCCCATAAGATACTTTAGGAAGAAATTCCGCTGCCACCACCCCGAAGATATGGTCGGGATTGATGTCCCGGCCGGCAAAATACACAACCGCCGCCAGACCCGTCAAACACCACGCTATCGTGCATATTCTCTTAATAAGATTCCCGAAAACCAAACCGACCCGCCCTTCCATTTCCGTCTTGCCAGCGGCGCAATTGCCCATAAGGTGCGCCTGCGTAACAAGGCCGATCAGAGCATTAATGGCAATAACGACTACGTAGAAAATGCTGATTTCCTTCGGGGCTACCAGTGACAGCATCTGCGGATCTTTTATCGTCGCACGAATACCCTCCATACCACCCACCGCATGCAAAATAAACGGAAGCAGCATAAAAGAAAAGATTATTGTCAGGATTCCTTGAATAAAGTCCGCCAAAATCACCGCAGATAGTCCGCCGGCCATCCCGTATATCAAAATCACTACCATCATCACGGCAATAGCAATATTGCCGGGAACCATTCCTGCTGTGCTTGCGTCGATAACAGCACTTGAGCCCTTCAGCATCACTCCAATGTTCACTACCATATTAAATATCCCTACGATGACAAACAGCATCGCAACGCTGGGGCCAAACCTGGCTTCGAAAACATCGGCAGTTGTTATCGCCCTGAAGCGTCTCATCACTGCTGCAAGCAGCCAGTAAAATGGTGTCGGGAACAACCAGCACCACTGATACCATATACCGGATAGGCCGTTTGTATAGGTCTTTGAAGCAACGCCGACGGCTTGATCGGCGTGTGTACCACTGCCGAAGGCATGCATTATCATCAGAGCAGAGTTTGCCTTGCGGGGCATAAAGAAGTCGTTCATGCCTTCTATCTTTTTGGCGACCTTCAGCCCCATTAAGGACATCCCCACAAAATATAGGACAAGTACAATAACATCAGCCACATGCAGCCCTAACATAGTATTTACTTCCTGCTTATTAGTATCTTCAACAAAATTGAGACAAAATTGCCTTTAAATTAAGAGACGATTTTGGCTCTACTATCCATAATTTTACCGATTTTATGAATCATATTGAATTAGAATGTTTTTATCCTTGTGATTTTTGTTATGGCTGTGATTTAGGCCACGGTTACGTGACTATCAATGCAGAATATCACACGTAAGATTCTGACGTATTCTTTCATCCCAGGCCTGTAGTGTTAAATATTTACTAAAAAAACGGATTTATCCCCATATCTCAGCTTTGCTTCAATTCGTCAATAATTTTCGGCAAATCAACTGCTAAATTGTTAAGCTGCTCAGCCTGCCCGATTATTTCTTTTATCAAGCTGTTTCTTTTCACCTCATCAACTACGATTTCTTGCCTGGTCAGCTCTGATGCAGATTTTGAAATCACGTCAAGCGCTCCTCTTACATCGTATGTTGCAGTATCGAGAATCATGTTGCGAATACGAGTTTTCCCCAGCTCTGACTCAGCTTTTATATTGGCTTCGGCAAGCCGAGCACCTTCAACTGCCAGCGCGCTCTGTGTAACAAATATTTCCAGGATGTGAAAGTTGTCCGGACTGAGGAATTGTTTTTCGTCGCTCGGAAAAACGCCAAGCACTCCCACAGTCTCTTGAGAGCCGGTTAATGGCACATATAAACCTTGCGAACCGGAGAATGTATCCGTTCCTTTGCCTGCAATTTTACGATGTTCATATACCCAGCTTGCCACCACTTGCTCTTTGGAAGCCAATTCCCTCCCATGTGAGATGGCCGTAAAAACAGTAAGATTTTTGTTCG
>CAZRNB010000216.1:419-2383 GCA_964601355.1 uncultured Pirellulales bacterium | reverse complement strand
AAATCTGCTTTTTAGTAGATTTCTCGACTCGCCTTCGGCTCGCTCGAAATGACGTCCTGACCTGTTTTCTACAAAGTACTTTGAATTTATTTAGCAATTACTAATCCTGCTTTGCCCAGTAGATTTCGACCAATGAAACGCCATAGCGTGGCAAGCTGAAATTCAACTGGACCTGGCCGTTACGAACCTCACAGGAAGAGGCCGGCTCCAGCAGTTGAAGCTCGGCTGCCTTATGCAGATCGGCCAGCATTTCTTCCGAAGGTTTTTGAGGACTGCCCAGCTCAATCCAGCGCGTATAGCTATTTCTGTGGGTATCATCTATACGATAATGGACAACACGGGCACGCTGCGAAACACCCCTGGGAGCTTTAACCGTCAATTGTATTGATGACGGCGCCACATCCACCATATCGTCATGATAGTTCCATATAAGAATCTGCACCCTCTCGTCGGTTGCTGCTGCCAAACCATCAATATCCGGCTTTTCTCTGACGCTTTTATGGATAATATTGTCCAGGCCGAGGGATCCTTCGCTTGTAACAGGAACTCGTCTCCCTTGGAGCATTCCAAGCATCTTAAAGCCATTAAAAACCGGCTTATGGATGCCATTGGTCGCCAAGCTTCGGAAACCCTCAAAATATTCTCTGCCGTCGAACATAAACGCCCATGTAAGCACTCCCTGAAGATTTATCTTGTGCAGAACTGCAAGGTCCAACGCGTGCTTCATCAACGCGACTTCGTAAGCCGCATAAGCAGAGCCGTTACGGTAGCCGTTGGCTGGCTCAGCTCGTGCAGAAAGAGCCGCCGAACCCTCCGGATCGCATTCACCTATTATAACGGGCGTCTTGCGATACTCCGGAAAGCTGGCGATTATTGAAAAGCCGAGCTGTAGCGATGAAAGATTTCTTCCCAGCTCCATCTGTGGATGATCACCCAAGACCGGATCGGGGACAAATTTAGTTCGCCCTTTGGAGTGAAATCCTATGTAGTCCAAACGAGTGCCGCGCCGGCCCGTTACAGCGTTTGTACCATGTAAACAATGCTCTAAAAATTTGCGGAAAAATGGATTAACGCCCGCCGTATGAGGCCCACCTAAAATCGCCTTTGGAAGAACCTCATGCAGGGCACTCTCAGTATAGTCAAATAGCTTACAATACTCCTCGAATGTCCCCTGCCAGTAAAAGATATCCGGCTCGTTCCACAGCTCCCACAGCCAGGTTTCCTCGACATTACTGTATCTCTGCTGACTATGGCAAACCCACTGACGAATCAGCTCAGCCCATTTATTGTAATCTTTAGGCGGATATGAAACGCCGGCTTTATTCCTTGAAAATACATCCGCTCCTTTGTAAGGTTCAGGTTTGGAGGACAGGTCTTTGGGCATAAAGCCTATCTCCACTAATGGCCGGCAGCCGGAAGCAGTTATAGCATCGAAAATCTCGTCCATAATCCGCCAATCATAAACAGCCAAACCTTCAGCATTCTCTGAATAAACGTTAGTTGATCCCCACTTCAGCTCCGGCTTACCATCACCGTTTGCAAGGAGAAAGTGCTGACGAAGATAAACCGGCTCCGGATTGATGCTTGCAAGCGCTTTCATCAGCTCTTTCGCACCGTTTGTAGTCGTGCAGTTGCACTCATCATATCCAAAGTACTGCCAGAGGTGCCTCAGGTTTCGGCTCTGAGGGTCAGTCTCAAGAAGCAGCTCAGCCGACGCAGCGGCATCAATTCTGATTGTCACCGGAGCTTTATCTATCAGGATAGATTTCTTAGCCCTATCCTGTTTTATTTGACTAATCACAGAATCGCTATTCTCATTATTTGCACAAGCCGGCCAAATAATCGATAAAAACAGGAAACTAACAGTTAAACCTGAGATTTTGGTCTTTTGAATAAACATTTGACTTTTCTCCTAAAAGGCTCCTGGCTATATTTCGCGCTTATGTTATTTCACCCCGTTAGAA
>CAZRNB010000216.1:0-319 GCA_964601355.1 uncultured Pirellulales bacterium | reverse complement strand
TGCCCCGTGGCTTGCCTCGGGGATGAAAATATTTATCCCGTTAGAAAGGCGAAGGGCTTCTAACGGGGTTTACTTAAGATAGTGAATATATTTTAAAGATGCAAACGTTTTTCCGCCCAGGAAGGATATTGCAGGGGGCAGAAGATTTGACCCCGTTTAGAATGCCCCGTGGCTTGCCTCGGGGATGAAAATATTTATCCCGTTAGAAAGGCGAAGGACTTCTAACGGGGTTGACTCAGCCACGGTAAATATGTTAGAATTAAATTTGCTTTGTAGAAAACAGGTCAGAACGTCATTTCGAGCGAGCCGAAGGCGAGTC
>CAZRNB010000215.1:2043-2387 GCA_964601355.1 uncultured Pirellulales bacterium | reverse complement strand
AAATCTGCTTTTTAGTAGATTTCTCGACTCGCCTTCGGCTCGCTCGAAATGACGTTCTGACCTGTTTTCTACAAAGCAAATTTAATTCTAACATATTTACCGTGGCTGAGTCAACCCCGTTAGAAGTCCTTCGCCTTTCTAACGGGATAAATATTTTCATCCCCGAGGCAAGCCACGGGGCATTCTAAACGGGGTCAAATCTTCTGCCCCCTGCAATATCCTTCCTGGGCGGAAAAACGTTTGCATCTTTAAAATATATTCACTATCTTAAGTAAACCCCGTTAGAAGCCCTTCGCCTTTCTAACGGGATAAATATTTTCATCCCCGAGGCAAGCCACGGGGCA
>CAZRNB010000215.1:0-1943 GCA_964601355.1 uncultured Pirellulales bacterium | reverse complement strand
TTCTAACGGGGTGAAATAACATAAGCGCGAAATATAGCCAGGAGCCTTTTAGGAGAAAAGTCAAATGTTTATTCAAAAGACCAAAATCTCAGGTTTAACTGTTAGTTTCCTGTTTTTATCGATTATTTGGCCGGCTTGTGCAAATAATGAGAATAGCGATTCTGTGATTAGTCAAATAAAACAGGATAGGGCTAAGAAATCTATCCTGATAGATAAAGCTCCGGTGACAATCAGAATTGATGCCGCTGCGTCGGCTGAGCTGCTTCTTGAGACTGACCCTCAGAGCCGAAACCTGAGGCACCTCTGGCAGTACTTTGGATATGATGAGTGCAACTGCACGACTACAAACGGTGCGAAAGAGCTGATGAAAGCGCTTGCAAGCATCAATCCGGAGCCGGTTTATCTTCGTCAGCACTTTCTCCTTGCAAACGGTGATGGTAAGCCGGAGCTGAAGTGGGGATCAACTAACGTTTATTCAGAGAATGCTGAAGGTTTGGCTGTTTATGATTGGCGGATTATGGACGAGATTTTCGATGCTATAACTGCTTCCGGCTGCCGGCCATTAGTGGAGATAGGCTTTATGCCCAAAGACCTGTCCTCCAAACCTGAACCTTACAAAGGAGCGGATGTATTTTCAAGGAATAAAGCCGGCGTTTCATATCCGCCTAAAGATTACAATAAATGGGCTGAGCTGATTCGTCAGTGGGTTTGCCATAGTCAGCAGAGATACAGTAATGTCGAGGAAACCTGGCTGTGGGAGCTGTGGAACGAGCCGGATATCTTTTACTGGCAGGGGACATTCGAGGAGTATTGTAAGCTATTTGACTATACTGAGAGTGCCCTGCATGAGGTTCTTCCAAAGGCGATTTTAGGTGGGCCTCATACGGCGGGCGTTAATCCATTTTTCCGCAAATTTTTAGAGCATTGTTTACATGGTACAAACGCTGTAACGGGCCGGCGCGGCACTCGTTTGGACTACATAGGATTTCACTCCAAAGGGCGAACTAAATTTGTCCCCGATCCGGTCTTGGGTGATCATCCACAGATGGAGCTGGGAAGAAATCTTTCATCGCTACAGCTCGGCTTTTCAATAATCGCCAGCTTTCCGGAGTATCGCAAGACGCCCGTTATAATAGGTGAATGCGATCCGGAGGGTTCGGCGGCTCTTTCTGCACGAGCTGAGCCAGCCAACGGCTACCGTAACGGCTCTGCTTATGCGGCTTACGAAGTCGCGTTGATGAAGCACGCGTTGGACCTTGCAGTTCTGCACAAGATAAATCTTCAGGGAGTGCTTACATGGGCGTTTATGTTCGACGGCAGAGAATATTTTGAGGGTTTCCGAAGCTTGGCGACCAATGGCATCCATAAGCCGGTTTTTAATGGCTTTAAGATGCTTGGAATGCTCCAAGGGAGACGAGTTCCTGTTACAAGCGAAGGATCCCTCGGCCTGGACAATATTATCCATAAAAGCGTCAGAGAAAAGCCGGATATTGATGGTTTGGCAGCAGCAACCGACGAGAGGGTGCAGATTCTTATATGGAACTATCATGACGATATGGTGGATGTGGCGCCGTCATCAATACAATTGACGGTTAAAGCTCCCAGGGGTGTTTCGCAGCGTGCCCGTGTTGTCCATTATCGTATAGATGATACCCACAGAAATAGCTATACGCGCTGGATTGAGCTGGGCAGTCCTCAAAAACCTTCGGAAGAAATGCTGGCCGATCTGCATAAGGCAGCCGAGCTTCAACTGCTGGAGCCGGCCTCTTCCTGTGAGGTTCGTAACGGCCAGGTCCAGTTGAATTTCAGCTTGCCACGCTATGGCGTTTCATTGGTCGAAATCTACTGGGCAAAGCAGGATTAGTAATTGCTAAATAAATTCAAAGTACTTTGTAGAAAACAGGTCAGGACGTCATTTCGAGCGAGCCGAAGGCGAGTCGAGA
>CAZRNB010000214.1:0-2467 GCA_964601355.1 uncultured Pirellulales bacterium | reverse complement strand
GGGCAAACACACAGGGGACAACACTAAAAGAAACTAAAAGGAATTTAAAAGAAGCCATCGAATTAGTCTTAGAGTCTTATCGGCAGATTCATGAAGAAGAAAATGCCGGAAAGAAAGTAGTCAAGGAGCCCTTTGGTATACTGACTGCATGAAAAGGATTGATCTCATAAAGCACCTTGAAAGGCAAGGATGTGAATTTCTTCGCGAAGGCGGTAGCCATACTGTATATGTGAATCGCAAGGCGAAAAAGGTTTCGACCATTCCGAGACACAGGGAAATATACGACAATCTTTGTCGAAAGATTTCTAAGGACTTGGGGATCAGCAAACCTTAACATTCAGAAAAATCCCGATATCGATATTCGTATTACCAATGTCTATCGCGATTATGTTCATAATTCGTTGTTCGTATCTCGTGAAGCGTATTTCGTAAATTCTTCAGTGCTTTTTACTTTTATCTTGTTCACCTATCTCTTGTGCTCTTATGCCTTATGCACTTGTGCTTTACAGCCTGCCTTATTTACCAGCAATTGTCAGTTTTACGTTTCCGGAGCCGCTGGTATGTCAGAGAAACATCTTTAGCCGATAGAAAATAGGTTTGACGATGGTTTATAGCGGTATTATATTCAGCAGCTTAGAATACTGATGCGATGATAAATACTTGTTCGCCGCAGGCGAATTGGAGAGAAAAATGGACAGAAACAAGATTGTTGCTGAAGCTATAACATTTGATGATGTTCTGCTTATACCTGCAAAAAGCGATTTTGTACCCAGCCAGGCAGACACCAGCACGCAGTTAACCAACAGAATAACGATAAATATCCCTATTGTTTCGGCTGCCATGGATACTGTTACAGAGTCCGCTTTGGCCATCGCCCTTGCGCAGGAAGGCGGCATCGGAATCATTCACAAGAATATGTCGGTTGAAGCTCAAAAGCGAGAGGTGGCAAAGGTTAAGCGCTCCGAGCATGGGGTGATTCTCGACCCGGTCACATTATCGCCCGACCAGCCTGTTAAAAGGGCGCAGGAACTAATGAATGAGCAAAATGTCTCCGGCATTCCCATCGTCAAAGGCAAAAAGCTGGCAGGTATTCTGACGCGTAGAGATTTGAAGTTTCTCAAGGATTATGATGTTGAGATAAGCACCGTAATGACGAAAAATAATCTTGTTACAGGTCCGGCAAGCACGACATTAGAGCAGGCAAAAGAAATCCTGCAGAAGCACAAGGTGGAGAAGCTGCTTTTGGTCAATTCGCATGGCGAGCTGGCGGGTCTGATTACTATTAGAGACATTGATCGGGTTCAGCAGTATCCGCGAGCAGCCAAAGACCAGCGAGGAAGGCTCCGTGTCGGCGCAGCGGTGAGTGTGCATGACTATGAACGAATCGAAGCTTTGATAAGTGCCGACGTTGATATTATTGTAGTTGATACTGCACACGGCCATTCGCAGAATGTGATAGATACCGTTAAGAAAATTAAAGCCCAATATGATATTGACGTGATTGCCGGCAATATCGCCACGGCTGAAGCAGCACAGGATTTAATCGAGGCCGGCGCAAATGCTGTGAAGATTGGTATCGGCCCAGGAGCAATTTGCACAACCAGGATAATATCCGGCGTGGGAGTGCCACAGATATCTGCGATAATAAATTGTGCCGAGGCGGCACAGAAGCACAATATTCCGGTTATAGCCGACGGCGGAATACGACATTCCGGTGACATAACCAAGGCAATCGCTGCGGGGGCTTCCAGTGTTATGATAGGCTCGCTATTTGCCGGCCTTAAAGAAAGTCCCGGTCAGCTGGTTATCTATAAAGGCAGACAGTTCAAGGAATACCGCGGTATGGGGTCTCTGGGAGCGATGGTAAAAGGCTCAGCAGAGCGATACGGCCAGAAAAGCACAACCGAGGCAGGCAAGCTCGTGCCTGAGGGTGTTGAAGGGCGGGTGCCGTGCCGTGGAACGCTGAGCGACTTTGTTTATCAGCTGGTCGGAGGGTTGCGAGCGGGCATGGGCTATTGCGGTGCGCGAAATATCGAGGATCTGATGAAAAACGGCCGATTTGTTCGCACAAGCGCGGCTTCGGTTAGCGAGTCGCATCCACACGACATACAGATAACAAAAGAAGCGCCCAATTATTCCGCGACTTTACCTTTTGAGGACTAACAATAGCGGGCGACCAGTGCATAAGTGCTTGTGTTCTTTTTGTTTTTGTTCTTTTGCTCTTGTTTTTTTCTGCTCTCGATGTTAAAATATTTATGTAGGTTTGGAGGTGTACCTTAGTTGGAGAAATTGCGCCAGACTCTAAGAGTCAGGAAAGAACGAGCCATATTAGTGGCAGCCATTTTGAGCCCGCCGAGAGGGAGCGGGGAAGGAGATGATTTAGCTGAGCTTACCGCCTTAGTCCAAAGCGCAGGGGCGGTCATCGTAGATAGGCTCCAACAAAAAATTCACGCCATAAATCCTTCCA
>CAZRNB010000213.1:0-2470 GCA_964601355.1 uncultured Pirellulales bacterium | reverse complement strand
GTGATAATAGGCAATAGAATAACCTGTCTTTACCTATAAATGTGACATGCACCCCGTATCAGGGATTTTGTCGGATTTTCCGGTCATATTCGTGAAAGTCTTGTTTAGGTTTTTATATTTACACAATTCGTATAATTTATGTTAATCTGTCGTTTTATGAGCGAAACTGAAATAAAAAAACCACATACCGGATTGGCAGTTTTTGCTTTAGTAGGGCCGTCTTTTGTCTGGGCTGCTGAATATATCGGTTCCGGCGAGGTCATCCTGGCTACCCGCACAGGCGCTATCTTGGGGACCACAGTTCTTTGGGCGGTGGTGATTGTCGTGTTCCTGAAGTTTTGGATTGGTATGAGCGGCGCACGATATACAGTCTGTACCGGTGAGGGGATGATAGATATGTTCGAGAGGATGCCCGGGCCTAAGCACTGGGCGGTATGGATTGTATTAGTGATACAGTTTATCGCTGCAATGTTTTCAATTGGGGCGTTGGCCTCGTCTTCCGCTGTTTTTGTAAATAGCATATTACCTATTGGCCGTAACCTTTGCGGCTGGATTGTTGCTCTTTTTGCAGTTGCGGTAGTTTGGTCAGGAATGTTCGACATTTTAAAGATAGTTATGAGCATCTTAGTCTTAATTATTATTCTTGGAATTTTATATGTGGCTGGGCATGTCCTCCCGAGCTTTACAGAATTTTTGCAGAGCTTTTGTTTTAAGGTTCCGCCGGTAGCTTCCTGGGCTGTTTCTATAGAAGGTACCGACAATCCGTGGAAAGAGATACTGCCGCTATTTGGCTGGGCAGCCGGCGGATTTGCCAGCCAGGTGTGGTACACGTACTGGGTAATCGGTGCTGGATATGGTGCCACGGCCGGCAGGGGATATGGTAAACCCGCCGATGTATCATTTCTGCGTCAGATGAGCCGAGATACCGCCGAGAGGCTTAAGGGCTGGTGTAGAGTGCTGTATGTCGATTCTACCTGTGCTATGGTTATAGGGATTGTTGTCATATCGGCGTTTTTCATTGCAGGAGCTGGAATTTTGGGGCCAAAGCAATTAGCGCCACAGGGAACAGACCTGGCTTTTAAGTTATCTGAAATTTTCTCGCAAAGATGGGGTGCTTTGGGTGGCTTTCTATTTATCCTGACAGGCTCGGCGGCATTGGTTTCAACGCTGATCGGTCAACTGGCCGGCTGGCCAAGATTATTGGCGGATTCCTTCAGGATTTGTTTGCCGAACATTGCCGGCAAGCTCACCTGGAAAAAGCAGTTCAGGTTCTTTTTGATATTCTTTTTCTTCAGCAATATGCTCATAGTATTCGCGCTGGGTAAAGAGCCTGTGAGATTGATTAAGTTTGCTGCGCTGATGGATGGTATTCTTTTAACCTCGCTGCAGGCTATATGGGTAACGATAGGTCTTTTTTGGGTGATGCCGAAGATCCTCTCAAAGGAGGCGAGCGACATGCTCAAGCCCCATTGGATATTCGCCGTAGGATTACTTGTTGCCTTTGTAGTGTTTACGTATTTCTGCATATTTCAGGTGCCATTTAGTATCCTGGCTCTATTCAAGGGGAGCGGTTAATTGAAGGCGTTAGTTTATACAAAACCTTATTGCCTTGAATATACAGATTTTCCGAACCCGGCTGTGGTGGATAACGATGTTCTGGTTCGTGTTAAGGCCTGTGGCATTTGCGGCTCAGATGTTCAAGGCTTTACAGGCAGAACCGGCAGAAGAATTCCTCCTTTAATTATGGGACACGAAGCGGCAGGCATTATTGAAGATATGGGCAGAAATGTAAAGGGTTTTGTAAAGGGCGATAGAGTTTGCTTTGATTCGACCGTTTATTGCAATAAGTGCCAGCCGTGCCGGCAGGGCTTTTATAATCGCTGTGAAAAACGTCAGGTACTGGGAGTTTCTGTCCCAAGCTTTAAAAGGCATGGCGCGTTTGCTGAATTTGTTGCAGTTCCGTGGTGGATTGTCTCGCAGATTCCGGAGGAGATGTCTTTTATTTATTCGGCGTTGTTGGAGCCGGTTTCAATAGCTATGCACGCTGTCAATCGATCTTCCATATCGAGCGATGACAATGCTGTGATTATCGGAGCGGGGACTATCGGCCTATTTATTCTGCAGGCCGTCAGGATAAAAGGTGCTACAAAAGTTCTTGTATCAGACGTTAATGAATTTCGGCTTGATATAGCAAGGAATTTGGGTGCCGCTGCGATTGTTAATCCTGCTAAATCTCAGTTAAGAGAGATGATCGCAAAGCATACGGAAAATAAAGGTGCAGACGTTACGTTCGAGGTGGTAGGTTTTGTGGATACTTTTCGCGATGCTGTTACAGTGACAAAGACAGGCGGACGTGTTGTTGCGGTTGGCAATCTGCAGAAGATGGCCGAGTTTGATTTGCAGGAGTTAGTATCAAGAGAGCTTACTTTCACAGGTTCTTATGCAAGCGCGGGCGAATTCCGAGATTGCA
>CAZRNB010000212.1:0-2483 GCA_964601355.1 uncultured Pirellulales bacterium | reverse complement strand
AAAATCTTTAAGGCGGATTCCGTGGTTTTCATAATGCCGCTAATGCGTCCGCCGATGCCCGTCATGCAGAACATCCTGCCGAGGCCGTCTTTAGTCAATTTTCTCGCTGCTCGGTCGGCGACTTCGCCGACGTCCGCTGCACCGGAACAGGCAAATATCAACGCCGGCCCGCCGCTGCAACAATTACTTTGTCCGCACATAACATTCTCCTTAAAAAGACTTCGCTGCCTGTCATTCCCGCGCAAGCGGGAATCCACTACTACAATGCGGTAAATGGATACCCGCCTTCGCGGGTATGACACTACGAATCAGTCATTTTGAGTTACATCAGCATTTTTTTGATTTCATCCGATGAAACGACCTTGCCGACGGTTTTAACCTGGCCGTCTATCGCCAGCGCCGGCGTCATCATCACGCCGAACTTCATAATATCGTTTATCTGCGTCACCTTTTCCAGCGAATATTCGATGCCTAACTCTTTAGCCGCCGCCTCGGCATTTTCAGCCAATTTCTTACATTTCGGACAACCTGTGCCGAGAATTTGAATCTTCTTCATAATTACCCCCTGTGGATATCGGCAGCAAACCAGTTTTGAGTTCTCAGACAGATTTTAACCAGCATAAGCATTACGGGTACTTCAATTAGCACGCCTACAACCGTTGCCAAAGCAGCACCGGATGAAAGGCCAAAAAGCATTGTAGCCGTCGCTATGGCGACCTCAAAGTGATTTGACGCCCCTATCATCGCTGATGGGGCTGCGTCCTCGTAACTGAGCTTCAAAGGCTTGGATAATAAATAGCCGATCCAGAATATCAGGTTTGTTTGTATAAACAAAGGTATAGCAATCCACAATATTGTCAATGGATTGGAAAGAATTACCTCGCCCTTAAACGAAAATAGTAAAATCAATGTCACCAGCAAGGCAATTATCGTCACCGGCGTTAAAAAATGCAAAAATCGCTGCTGGAACCAATCCTTACCCTTCGCGGCTATAATCCATTTCCGTGAGAAATATCCCGCTAATAGAGGCAGGGCAACATAGATAGCGATTGACAACAGCAATGCCTGCCAGGGAACGGGCAATCTGCCGACGCCGAGCAAAAATCCGCCTAATGGCCCGTAAAGTAACAGCATAGAAAGAGAATTGATCGCGACCATAACAAGCGTGTGGCCGTCGTTTCCTTTGGCAAGGTAGCCCCAGACAAGCACCATCGCCGTACAAGGGGCAATGCCCAACAAAATGCAGCCGGCCAGGTAACTTCGCCAGAGCGGCACTTCGAGCATTTTCACGCCGTTTACTTCAATGACCTTTCCAACGCCATAAGCTGCCCCAACAGGCAAATCCAATCCAAAAGGCATCTTGACCAAATCAAGCGAGTCCGGTCCAATGAAGCTATAAAACAAAGTGCCTAAGAAAAATAGTGCAATCGCATACATCGTAAAAGGCTTGATGGCCCAGTTCACAAAAAGGGTTAGTCCCACAGGCTTGATATTTTTGCCAGCTTTTAACACCTCGGCAAAATCAATCTTGACCATAATCGGGTACATCATAAAGAACAGACATATCGCAATCGGTATGGAAACAACGGGAGCCTTGTTGACATAAATTGCCAGGCTGTCGAGGAATTTAGCCAGCTCCGGTGCAATCTTGCCGAGGATAATTCCTCCAACGATACATAAAGCGACCCATAAGGTCAGGTACTTCTCAAAGACATTAAGACCTTTTGTTTTTCCACTAACACCGCTTTCAGTCATATTAATAACATTCCTATTGTTACCTGTTCTTTTGCTAATTTAGTACTTATCTTTTCGATTTATCCTTTCGGGCTTTATCTTAAGCATGTCTCTTATCTGCTGCTTGTTTAATACGTTCTACTAAGCTCTGAATCTTTTCTCGCTGCGTACGCTCTTCATCGCTCTTTGGTTCTTTAGATGGCTGTGTGATTTTCCATGTAATCTTTCCGCTCAATGGTTCAGCCGGGTAAGCACCAGGGTCATAAAGCTCGTATTTTCCGAACGGCGTTGGTTCTTCCTGGTAACAGGACCATACTGCCTGACGGATAACTTCAGGTGAACCCTCATTGAGCAGGTCTATCACGGTGATCTGGTCTCGAAACCGCTTGACAAACTCCGGCTGAACATTGAAAAGATACGGTGTTTGTGCTTCAGCTCCGATGATACGCCTACGGTTGTCTATCCCATTCTTTGATAGGGTCAGGAGCGCATTACCTACCAGATGCCCCGGAGACTCGGGGCCACATACAACTAAATATCGAATATTGGGATTTGAAACGGTATTGCAGATGATCTTTTCAACGCCGATGTTTTCTGTCTGCAACGTACCCGCCAGGGCAGCGCCGCTTTCGACCGCAACGCGGACCATCTTCTCGATGTCCGGCGGCGTCTGCTCGCGCATCCAACGCAGAACCACCACTACCGCAACCGGCGAATAATCATTACCGCGAAGGTAACAACCTTCTTCC
>CAZRNB010000211.1:0-2492 GCA_964601355.1 uncultured Pirellulales bacterium | reverse complement strand
GCTGGTTCTTGTAAGCAATTGATGTTATTCGACTTATAACCGGACAGTAGTGATTTAGCCCCCAGTTTTACTGGGGGTTTTCTTCGTTTCAGGCGGGTCCGGCAGAGGCAATGGTGCCATCCTTTTTCTGCCGCCGGGGTCGGCACCGTAATCAATATTCAGCTTTAACGTCAGCTCGCCTGCTTTTGCCCGGTCGCCGAACAATCTATCATATTCCTGCTGAAGCAGTCCGTTATTGGCGGATTCAATAGCCCGTTTTATATTTGATTGCGTCCTGCCCAGGAGCTTGATAATGCACTTGTCCTCAATCTCAATTAATACCGAGGCCAAAAAACGCTTATTGTTATCACTTAAATCCTGTCCTTTAAGATACCTTTGGATTGCATAAGAGTATAATTGAGCAAAACAACGTGCTATTTCAGGCTTGCCTGAGTTTTGGGCCGTTATTTTGTCAGCGAGCGACTTTAACACGGCGGTATCCAAAAGCTCATATTTTACCGACCAATCAGCATACTGTTTAATTCTTACATCTGCTATTTGCCTTAATAAATCCTCTCCTTCAGGACCGGCTAATTCAGCCGCAAAGCCAGTTATCAAGGCTAATATCTCATCTGCCGAAGGTGGATTTGTATTAGTTAGCTGTTTAAGCTCCTCCGTAATACGCCGTAATAAATGCACATTGGCTTCTTCTGTGGAATTGAGCTTCCTTATTAAATCTGAATTGGTAATACAACGCACCGCCCAATAGCGAATGACATTATTATTATCTTTTAGCTTGGCAATAGCCAAATCAGCCAATCTGGGGTCTTTCAGGCCGTCCACTAATATCAGCAGATTGAGAACCACCTTAAACTGGCGCTCCTGCGGCAGGGTCTGGGCCTGCTGAATACCCAAAGAAATGTGTTTGTAGGCCGACTCTGAAAACCGCTGGGCATACTGCCCCTGGGCGCTCTGATTACTTAAGATAACAGTTCGAGTCTTGGCAATAGAGGTAAAATCGCGGGTTTTTACTAATTCCTGTACGGCCTGGGCCAAAAAATTGTCAATAATCTGCAGGTCTTTGCTATCCAGCACCTCCTTATTGCGAATCCTTTCAATCTCCTGGGTATCAATTGCCTGAGAGCGCAAAATCCCCGCCAGCATTAAAAACGTTATAAGAATGACAAAAAACGACCTTTTGGACTTCATTATTGTAGATAACCGAAAAAAATTAGCCCTCGAATTTATCCAGATTAACTTTTAAATCACGTTTTGTCAAGGAAATTTGGGGCATGTAGTGCTCTATAATCGCAAAATAAGCATTTTGTCATAATCTTTTTCGTTTGACTACGGCCAGGTATCTTTTTATTTTATTATATTCGTTGTTTTTCGCAAATCCCTTATATGTTGAGGGTCTCTTTTCGGCGTCAATAAAAATATAATAACCTTTTGCAAGGATAAACTACAAATGGCAAAAAAAATGATTCGTAACAATCCTCCCCATGGTAGTAACAGGTCTCTTTTTACCAGCGAATCCGTAACAATGGGTCATCCCGACAAGGTGGCCGACCATATATCCGATGCCGTCCTCGATGCCATGCTCGCACAAGACCCCAAAAGCAGAGTGGCTTGTGAAACCATGGTCAAAGACAATATGGCAATTGTCGCGGGAGAGATTACCACAACAGCCGTCGTGGACATCCCCACCGTGGTCCGCCAGACAATAAGAGAAATCGGCTATGATGATCCTCAGCTTGGATTCGACTGCGAAGGCTGTGCCGTTATTGTATCGGTCGGAAAACAAAGCCCCGACATCTCTCGGGGCGTCACCGAGGGTCAGGGTTTGCACAAGGAGCAGGGAGCCGGCGACCAGGGACTGATGTTCGGCTACGCCTGCAGGGAAACGCCTCAATTGATGCCTATGCCCATCCAGCTCGCACACGCTATAACAACTCGTCTGGAAAAGATGCGCCAAAGCAGAAAACTGCCCTGGCTGCGGCCCGACGGCAAAAGTCAGGTGACGGTCGAATATGAAAACAATAAGCCTAAACGTATCCACACGGTTGTGGTTGCGGCTCAACACGCACCATCGGTTGCTTATAGACAATTGAGAAAACAAATAATCGAAAAGGTTGTTTTACCCGTTCTGCCGAAGCGACTGGTGGATAGGGACATCGTATTTCATATCAATCCGACAGGCCGATTCGTTATTGGAGGCCCAAAGGGCGATTGCGGCGTCACGGGCAGAAAAATCATCGTTGATACCTACGGCGGAAAAGGCCGACACGGCGGCGGATGCTTTAGCGGCAAAGACCCTACAAAAGTCGATAGAACCGCAAGCTACATGGCCCGATACATAGCGAAGAACATCGTTGCTGCCGGCCTCGCTGAGTCTTGCGAAGTACAACTATCTTATGCTATTGGAGTTGCTCAGCCGATTTCTATATTTGTAGAGACCGAAGGCACAGCAAAAATTAGTGAGAAAAAGATAAGTGAGATCATAAGGCAGCTTT
>CAZRNB010000210.1:0-2561 GCA_964601355.1 uncultured Pirellulales bacterium | reverse complement strand
TACCGCTGCGGCGGTCGCTCATCGTTGAGAAAAAGCTCAGCTACCCCGAAGGTATCGCAACAGCCGAGGTTCTAAAGACCGGCCAAAAAGGCGGCCGCGGCGTCTTGTGCATTGCCAAAGCTGCGATTGCCGCCGGCCTGTTCAAAGCAGGCGCCGGCGTATTAGGCCTTTGGCCCGAGGCGGTCGAAGGCGCAAAGGCCATCGGCGGAAGCCTGCTTTACTTCGGCTCCAACCTAAGCCCGGCTCTGCTTTCGGTAGGCTACATAGTCGGGCTGAATATCGCCGTTTTAATTTTCTTAGGCGGCGCGTTTAACTGGTTCGCTGCAATACCAATTTGCGCAGCCCTTTCCGGCCGGCCTGAAGGCGTTGAATCCTCAGTTGATTGGGCTTATCAGATATGGCGCAGCCAAACACGCTATATCGGCGTGGGTAGTATGCTCGTCGGCGGATTATGGACCATCTTTAATATTCGATTGTCCCTGTTAAGCGGCATAACCAGCGGATTAGCTGCGTACCGAGGTCTGACCAAAATAGACAGGACGGAAAAAGACATTCCAATGAAATGGGTCTTGATTTCTATAGCCGCCTCGGTTGTGCCCTTGTTCCTGCTGTATCAGGCCTTTGTTAAGGACGTGCACATATCGGCTGCAATGGCGGCAATAATGTTATTGACGGGTTTCATTTTTTCCGCCGTGGCCGGTTATATGGCAGGGCTTGTAGGCTCATCCAACAATCCAATATCCGGCGTGACAATAGCAACGGTTCTAACCTCGTCGCTGCTTTTAGTTTTATTGATGGGTAAGGATGCTCCAAACGGGCCCGCGGCAGCCATTATCGTCGGCAGCGTGATATGCTGTGCCGCGGCTATAGCCGGCGACAATATGCAGGACCTCAAAACAGGTTACATTTTAGGTGCAACGCCCTGGAAACAGCAGCTGGTGAACCTTGCCGGCACGATAGCCGGCGCACTTGTACTGGCGCCGGTAATGACACTGCTGCAGAAGGCTTACGGCTTTGCAGGCCAGCCGGGTGCCGGGCCGAAGGCTTTATCCGCCCCACAGGCCAATCTTATGGCCTCGGTAGCAAAGGGCGTTTTTAAAGGTGAATTGCCCTGGAATTTCATCTACATAGGTATGGCCGTGGCAGTTGGCATTATAGCTCTTGATTTATATTTGCAGAAGAGAGGTAGTGCGTTTCGCACGCCGATCCTGGCGGTTGCGATTGGCTTCTATCTGCCGCTGGAACTATCGGTGCCGATATTTGCCGGCGGACTTATCGCGTCGCTCGTCGCTCGTGTAACGCAAGTCAACAATAAAAATTTAGCCCCCAGTTTTACTGGGGGTCCTCAAAAGAACATCGACGATGAATCACAGCATGGCCTATTGTTCGCATCAGGCTTGATAACCGGCGAGGCCCTTATGGGCGTCTTTCTGGCGATACCTATTATATTACTGAAACGGCTGGATATTTCTCTGCCTTTATTTTATATAGATGATGCTATCGACAAGGCTCTCAATTTACTCGGTTTGACTTTACCGTTCAGATTGCATGTCGGTGCGTCATTGGGAACGGTGCTTCTGATTGGCGTCGCTTATTGGCTGTATCGGACAGCACAGGGCGGGAAAGACCGCCAAACGAACGGCTGACAAGTCGTGTCCAATTCAATACAGAATGTGAAGATGACTTATTGAAATGAAGGCTGCGAAGCGGCCGCAATGAAGGTTAATTCCATTGCCTTGTTCTGCATTCATTTGAGTCCAAGCTTTTTACCTTCTTCAAGCAAAGTGATTGATTCTCTTATTCTCTTGTCCTTAGTTTCCAGACGCATTGCTGTGGTGATCCAGGCAATATAATGTTTTTGGTAAGTTGGTGCAAGCTGGTCAAAAAAAACTTTTGCTTTTTTATTTTTACTAAGGGCATCGACAAATTCTTTTGGCATATCAAAGTTAATGGTCGCAGTTGGATTGTTTTCCCAAAGCCCTGATTTCTTTGCCGCCTCGATTTTCGCTAAGCCATGCTCAGTCATTCTTCCTTCTTTGATAATCTTTTTCACTCTTTTCCTGTTTAACTCCGACCACTTGCTGTCGGATTTTCTTGGCGTGAATTTCCTGCAGTACTTTTCATCATCAATTTTCTTTATGATGCTGTCGATCCACCCAAAACAGAGAGCCTCTTCCACGGAATCTTCATATTCAAGCGAAGGTTTGCCTGACCCCTTCTTGTAGAACACCAGCCAAATTCCCTTGTTTTCTTTATTGTGATTATCAGATAACCACTTTCGCCACTTAGCCCGAGTTGGCAGATAAACTTCTTTCATAGCAGAACATAATAATACCTTTGGCAGAGATCTACAACACGATTCAGCCTGTGTACAAACGTGCAAAAATTAACAAAGATTTTTAGAATTCTTTATCTGATTTCTTTGATACAGCTTCTGAGATAATGAAAGGGAAGGTTAAATAATAAAGCAGAAACATATTTTCCTATACAAAAATTGCTAAAATAATGTTAAATTATAGGATTGTATGGTAAAGGATAGCATAGATATCCAGCCTCCCTTT
>CAZRNB010000209.1:0-2690 GCA_964601355.1 uncultured Pirellulales bacterium | reverse complement strand
ATCGCCGACGGCACGGACGCCTTTGTGCCCGCGATCATGGAGCATATTGAGCTTGCAGGTATTCATTCAGGAGATTCTGCTTGTGTGCTTCCGCCTGTCAGCATCCCGGAGAAACACCTAAAAACAATTTACGAATACAATCGCAGGATTGCTATTGAGTTTAATGTAGTGGGCTTAATGAACATTCAGTATGCCATTGCCAAAGATGTTGTTCACATTCTTGAGGCTAATCCTCGTGCTTCAAGGACCGTGCCGCTTGTTTCAAAGGTGTGCAATATCCCGATGGTGCGAATCGCTACGCAGCTTATGTTAGGCAAGCGTCTTAGCGATATGAATTTGAAGAAACTATCCGTACCCCATTTTGGCGTCAAAGAATCTGTATTTCCCTTTAATATGTTTCCTGAGGTTGATCCTTTATTGGGTCCTGAGATGCGCTCGACCGGCGAAGTGCTGGGCATGGCTGATTCGTTTGGACTTGCTTTTTACAAGGCTCAGGAGGCAACCGGTCTGCAACTGCCCTCAAGCGGTACCGTTCTGATGACGGTCTCTGATGAGGACAAGTCGTCCGTGCTTGGTGTGGCCAAAAAGTTTAAAGAGCTTGGCTTTAACATTAAAGCCACCGAGGGAACATATATGTTTTTATCCCAAAATGGGGTGAAAGCCGAAAGGATTTTCAAGATGCACGAGGGCCGGCCAAACATCGTGGATAGTATAAAGAACAAAGAAATACAGCTTATTATCAATACACCAGTCGGCAAACAAAGTAAATATGATGATTCTTACATTCGAAAATCAGCTATCCAATATAAAATACCTTACATCACAACGGCTGCGGCTGCTGCGGCTGCCGTAAAGGGCATAGAAGCTTTTATGAAAAAGCCCGCACAACAATGGATTAAATCGCTGCAGGAATATCATGCAGACATAAAATGAATTCAAAAATTAAAAGTCAAAAATCAAAATTGTGGAATTGCCGCTTTGCGGCAATGAATTCCTTATTTTTGCATTTTACATTTTGATTTTTTAATTTCCATATATGCCCAAGGATAAGTCGATAAAGAAAATACTCATCATCGGCTCTGGACCGATTGTCATAGGCCAGGCCTGCGAATTTGATTATGCCGGCTCTCAGGCGTGTAAAGTCCTCAAAGCACAAGGTTACAAAGTAGTCCTTGTCAACAGCAATCCCGCTACTATAATGACCGACCCTGCGGTTGCTCACAGGACGTATATTGAGCCGATCACGCCTGAGATAGTCGAGAAGATAATCCGTGCCGAGCGTCCTGATAGTATGCTGCCTACGCTGGGTGGACAGACGGGCTTAAATACCGCCGTGGAGCTGGCAAAGAGGGGAACACTGAAAAAATATGGTGTCCGGCTTTTAGGGGCTAATCTGCGCTCGATCAGAAAAGCTGAAGAAAGAGACCTTTTCAAAAAAACTATGCTGGATGCCAGACTGGCGGTACCTAAAAGCGGATATGCTCATTCCATCGAAGAAGCGGAGAATATACTCGAATTTGTCGGCCTGCCGGCTATCATCCGTCCTTCATATACCTTGGGCGGCACCGGCGGCAATGTCGCCTACAATATGGCCGAGTACAAAGAGTATATACGCCGGGGTTTGGACACTTCTCCTGCACACAGCGTTCTTGTCGAAGAATCCGTTCTCGGATGGAAAGAATTTGAGCTGGAAGTAATGCGGGATAAATATGACAACGTCGTTATCGTCTGCTCCATCGAGAACCTCGACCCAATGGGTATTCACACTGGCGACAGCATCACCGTCGCACCGGCTCAAACCCTCACCGACAAAGAATACCAGATAATGCGCGACGCGGCGATCAAGGTTATTAGAGCTATCGGCGTGGAAACCGGCGGCTCAAACATCCAGTTTGCGGTTCATCCCGACACCGGAAAGCTTTGCGTCATTGAGATGAACCCGCGAGTTTCGCGCAGCTCTGCTCTTGCTTCCAAGGCTACCGGCTTTCCCATCGCCAAGATTGCTTCGCTGCTTGCGGTCGGATACACGCTGGATGAGATTCCCAACGACATTACCAAGAAAACGCCGGCCTGTTTTGAGCCTACCATCGACTACTGCGTTGTCAAATGGCCGCGTTTTACATTTGAGAAATTCCCAGGTACCTCGCCGCTTCTTACTATCCAGATGAAATCGGTCGGTGAAGCAATGGCTATTGGAAGAACTTTCAAAGAGGCGATGCAAAAAGCTATCAGGTCATTGGAAATCGACCGCTATTCTTTAGACGGCAAACATATCGACAATAACCTTTCTTCAGCCCAGCTAAAAGATAAGCTCAGGCTCAATTTCTGGGACAAAATCTGGTACGTGGCAGAGGCTATAAGAAGAAAAATGTCGATAGATGAAATCTACAACCTGACCAAAATCGACCCGTGGTTTCTAAATAACATAAAAGATATAGTTCAGCTCGAAGAAAAAATAAAGGCATTAGCCTCGGCACCTGTGGCCGAGGCAGCCCCCACCATAGGTGCGGGGGCTAATCGTGGTTTTACCACGGGTTTGTTAACAAAGGCCAAGGAATACGGTTTCAGCGACAAGTATCTATCCTCTTTATTGAATATCAAAGAGTTGGATTTACGCAGGCGCCGGCAGAAGCTTGGAATAAACGCGGTTTATAAAACCGTCGATACCTGCGGCGCTGAATTTGAGGCGG
>CAZRNB010000208.1:0-2699 GCA_964601355.1 uncultured Pirellulales bacterium | reverse complement strand
CCCGGCTTACAGAGGCGTGATTCATTTTCATAATCCTTTGTCAAAAGTGAGTTTACATTCATTTGGGCCTTAAGCAAATTGGCTTTGTTTTGCATAATTAGTGTCAATTTTCCTCTCTAATTTGCCTAATTTTGTCGTACTTGCTTCGCCATTTAGCGGATTTTTGCTCATTTTGCTGATTGGCGAAGATTTGTGATTCTGCGTCCGTGAATAATCTCCCTCTAATTTACGATTGACTACGAACTATGAACTATAAATAGTCCATTAGTTTGATACGTATTATACCCAAAAACGGCTAAAAAACAAGCAAAATCTCAGGAACAGTGGGCAGCGATTAACTCGTCAATTTTTTTATTAAAATTCTACACGATGATGAAATCTTGCCCCACAGGTTAATAAATTTAGCGTTGCTATGATTGACTGATATTTTTCAAACCTTCGATCCAAATTACAAGTTGTGATTTAGTCAAATTAGAATCTGTTAAAGATAAACCTTCTTCTTTGTGAACCACTCGTGTATTGCGAAACTCATTTATTTTTGCAACCGACGTCAATAAATCCATAGCCCCTTTTACTTTGAACGTTTCTTTTACAGCTTCAAAAACACCACCGATTTTTGTGCTGTCGTTCATTGCGTAATCTATGCAATTACGAAGCAAGCCGATAGGGGAAACGCCATTATCGAAAACGAGGGTCTTCTTCAAGTTCTGTGCCATATTCTCATAGTGTTTTCTATCACGGCTGGCGACTCTTTCCCAATACGGCGCAAACCAAGCATTCCGTTCCTGGACAGAAGAAGGCACAAGCGGCAACATCCGACGCTTAATTAAACCTTTTGAGGCCTCGTCAATCGACCCAAGCAATGGCTGAAAAACAGGGCTGTAGTCGATACCGGGCTTATTTTCAAGAAATCTGAATAACGAGATTGCCTGCTCCGCGTCCTTGCGGTATCTATCTGGCAAGGACTTCATTATTGCTTCGTCAACTAAGTCCTTTGCTTCAGAGGCCCTTTGTTCTTCGGCGGCGGTAACTGATGCGAATAGTGGATACTGGGTCTTAAAATCTTCCTCTGTAAGAAGATTTTGAAGAGCGGGTGCGCAAGTCCTTACCAACTCATCTATGGTCTGGCCGGTAAAAGTTTCAAAAACACCCTGTGGGACATAAAGGTAATTCCATTTACAGGTTTTCGATGAGGCGGATTTACACCATTCCACAGCCGCTCTTGCTTTACGCGGGACGTCTCTATCCTCACGGCCTTTGGTTTCAACGAGGAAACAATGTCCGGCGATTGTTCTGGCAAAGAAGTCAGGTGGATAAAAAGCCAATTGACCGCCGGCAGCAAGATAGTCAATGCGCAAACACTGAGGGCCTGCGTTCTTGGCAAAAGCAGCAACATCGGAAGCAAGGTCAAGAAACTTCGTCATTGCCACTTCAAGCTCACGATTGCAGGGGACAAGATTAAACAATGTTTTGGCTGCTTCAAGAACAGGGTGGCGTTCGCTGTGAGTAACCTGATAGGGTTTCCAACCAGAAACATTGACAGGTTCAGTGCTGGGGATACGCACTTCTGAAGTTATCGTTCTGGCGCGAATAAGTGGGACAAAGACGGCGCGGATATGTTCGGCCACGTCAGAATCACCCAAACGGGCAATAAGCTGCTGGTCGAAAAGGTCTGTTTTTTTCTCAAACAAAATTTCTTCAAGAAACGTTTGAACGAGCGGCGCAAGTGTCGAATGAAGGCCCCGGAGTTTACAGATTGTTTCAAGCTGTTTTACAAAATAAGAAACAGCACCGACACCGCTTTCCAAAAGTGGCAGGTGAATTTTGAGCTTTTCTACAAGCTCACCCGTGAAAAGGTGTCGCCCTTCGTAATCTATTTCCGTTGCCCCTTTTGAGCCAAGAGGCAGGGGTTTGTATTTAGAGAACTCTTTCTTTACGTCCTCTATTGTCAGCCCCTTCAAAGTGGGGATTATACGATGTCCGGGGCTAAGTGGCGGCACAACAATATCCAGTTTTCTAATGTCCTTGCGGGCCTCATCGGGGTAAATTGAAACCGTAGTCGCAGGAATCCCGCCAACATCTATAATTTCTATCGGCAGACCTTCTTGAGCAAGCTCCTGCTGATATAAACTTGCAAAAGCGGGATGGTCAACAACCGTAACCAATTCGTTCGCACCGCCGGGCGGGGTTATCCTTCTAAGCCCTCTGCCAAGTGTCTGCTCAGGCAGGATATTGGCCTTTGAGCTATAAGGACGCAAAGGGACTATGGTAGTAACATTGCGAATATCCCAGCCCTCTCGCAGCATTAGAACAGAGACGATGCAACGATAAGGGCTGCTGTTGCGGTCAAGCTCACGGCTGAGCTTGCGCAGGGCTTTTAAGTCCTCGTCGCTTATCTCTTTTTCGCTTTCCTCGAAAACTACCCTTTCGTTCTTGCCTTTTCCGATTTTTTTGATTTTGCCTTTGAGGTTAGTATGGAGGTTTATGGTCTTGCCGTTTAGCTCCTTAAATGCTTCATCGCTATTCAATCTGTTTGCTATATCATCTGCCGCCTTGGTGTCCTCGCACATTACAAAAAGCAATGCCTTTTTTCCGCTCTTTTTCCATTCCTGCTGACTTGCCTTCCATCGCTCATAACCAAGCCGCAGATGTCTGTCGAATATATAGGCAGCATTGTCACCGGGTTCTTCGGATAGTTT
>CAZRNB010000207.1:0-2775 GCA_964601355.1 uncultured Pirellulales bacterium | reverse complement strand
GGTCGGTACCGGCTGTTTTATTGAGCATATATACACCGCCATAGGCATTTAATCCACTGAGTCCTCCACCCCAAATCTGAATTGTACCAGCCGCACCCACGCCTTCATAAGCTATATCTACTGTACCGACAGGTGAAGCTTTCACAAGGCACGGAAGAACCAGAATTATTGCTGCACAAAAAACTGTTGCTGTTTTTAACTTCATTTTGTACCCCCCTAAAACTCGATTTATGTAGATTGAATCCGGTAATTTAAACTTTATGAGTGAACAAAAACCGGATTTCTCCTCCTGCTTAATTGTTGACTAATGGAATACCCCCCATTCCGACTCGTCGGACGAGTCCAATTTATAATCGTCCCGGAAACGATTATGCAGTTAGTATATCGTTTTGGCTGAAAAAAGTCAAGAAAATTTGAACAATACCACTGGATGTAAATGAAATTTTTACGTTACGTCCCTTTGCAAAATTAGAACAGCATAATTATAGGGTTTAACCGAAAAAATCCGAATATTGTAACTTATTGATATATCATGTTGGTTATCATATAATCCGTCTGGAAACATGAAAAATCCAATTGGAAATGAGCTATGGAAACACAACAGATCCTTAAAAAACTTCGGACGAACCACTGTCAAGCTACACGGCAACAGGTCCGAAGGCGAGAATAACAATTAATGTAAGCGTTCACGGGAAAACTGTTTTTATGTCATTGCGAGCGAAGCGAAGCAATCTAAAATCGTTCGTTTTTGAGATTGCTTCGGCCTAAAGGCCTCGCAATGACATAAAAACGCCTTATTTTCTGCGTGAACGGTTACCAATTAATGTTAATCCGTGACACGAAGTGGCGGTAGCTAAATCCGTGGTTAAAAGTAATAGTCCGTGGTACGTTGCTGGACTGCATTTTGAATGTATGCAGTGCGGTCGTTGCTGCGCCGGGCCAACTGAAGGCTATATCTGGGTCGCTCGGTCTGAAATCGAACTCATCGCAAATCATCTGAAAATGACAACCGGAGAGGTCAGGCGAAACTTCTTAAGACGTGTGGGCCTGCGAATGTCAATTGTTGAGAACCACATTACTAAAGACTGCATCTTCCTGAAGGTAGACGGAAACCTAAGAAAATGCATGATTTATCCTGTTCGACCAACCCAGTGCAGAAGCTGGCCGTTCTGGTCTAACAATTTAGAAAACTCAGATGCCTGGAGCCGGGCAGCTAAAAAATGCCCCGGCGTCAATCGCGGCAGGCTCTATAGTTTCGAGGAAATAGAGAAGATTAAAGAAGAGAAAAAATGGTGGCTAAATCCGAGGTGCAAGACCAGCTCCTCACAAAAGTAGCTGAAATATACGACTGGCTGGATCGGCAAATCCATCAATCTGTCAATTCAGCCGGTAAATGCAACACATGCGGCACCTGCTGTGATTTCGATGCCTTTGAGCATCGTTTGTTTGTTACTTCGCCGGAGCTGATGTATTTAGCCGCAAAACTGGGTGTTGAAAGCATCAAGCAAATGCCCACCAGCCGATGCCCTTACAATATCAATGGCAAATGCAGTATTTACCAATATCGTTTTGCCGGCTGCAGAATCTTTTGCTGCAACGCCAATAAAGACTTTCAAAGCACATTGAGCGAATCAACTCTTAAAAAGCTTAAGTCCCTCTGTTCCGGGCTTAACATTCCATATCGATATCTTGACCTAGCCACTGCTTTGAACAGCTTGGAAGCCTCTTAATATTTGTCAATCGGCAGAGGAACCTTTCCCAGTGGGGTGCGAAGGTCGATGTACTTTGCGCCGCCTGTCAGTGAGCCGTATTCCTTATAATAATTGTAAAGCTTGGCTAATTTCTCATCGTCCTTTGCTTCCAGATCCTGAGCCCACGAGCCGATTTCAGCTCCCCAAATAATTTCAGTGTTGTCCTTCGCATATAAAATGATATGGGCGATTCTTCTATTTTGCCTGCCCTCGAAATTGCTCACGTCGATGCCTTCGACCTGGAAAAGTAAGGGCCTATCCGGCGTGACAAGCTTATCCATTTCGCTGAGCCGAGCCAATAGGGCTACCGCGGCAGCCAGGTCATCCTGCTGCATGACTTCGCCCGGCAGCGGAACTTTTGTTGTCGCCAGACCCTTGACGTTCACAATAGGCAGATGCGTCATCGGTATAAAATCAAGCACAACCAGATTAGCATCAACATAGAACTTCTGCAGACCAAGATTAACCTGGGCAACAGGCTTTCGATAATCAGCCTCGATGATAATCCTGTTATGTGTGGTATGCACTGTTACATTCTGGAGCCACGCGACGTCTCGCTGGAGATTATTTTGAATTAAACGAGCTGAGTCTTTCTCGAGCTTTACTTCTCCGCTCTGCGGCTGAGCCGCAGCAGCAACGATTTTGTCTCTGAGGAGCTTATTAACCCAGGGAGGCGGAGCCGCCAATTCAACGTGGACAGCATCACCCCATGAAGGGACGATTTTTTTTACGTACTTATCAAGGTATACAAAGCCCACAACTATGGCGGCAAAAATAAAAATCGCAATCAATACTTTTAAAAAACCTCTGGAGCCGTGACTTTGATCACCTGTCTCACGCCTGGTTTTCGATCCGGAAAAGTTTGTTTTAAATGATATTCTCCCGGAGTTATTTAGTGTCTTTTTTCTTCTGATGGCCATATCCCATATCTCGCTTCACGTCCGGTGTTTAGTGAGCGATGAATATGCCGCCTCGATGATTCTTAAACACAACTGGCTCATTGAAAGTCCTATCTTTGCTGCAG
>CAZRNB010000206.1:0-2777 GCA_964601355.1 uncultured Pirellulales bacterium | reverse complement strand
TGCACACGGATTAAATGCACTAACTGGCCGATGATAGAGAACAAAATTAAATGGACCTTTGATTTATCCAAACCAGGATAGATTTTCATCAAAGCATTTTGCATGGCATTGAAAGTAGGCATAATCATTTCTTCAAGAAACATATTTTCAGGCAGGTGTGGTTCTACCATTTCATGGTCCATAAGTTTGATGAGCCGATAGGCCTTACTTTTATCCTTAATTGGCTCAAGAAAAGCCGTTGCAAAGGACTTAAGCAAATCGTCCAAATAAGTTTCCTTAACGTCATCAGACATCACCCCTTCAATACTGGTCACGATCCTTTCCCGCATAATTAACAGATGGCGACGCCAGACTTCGATATATAACTTATCCTTGCCGCCAAAATAGTAGTTGACCGACGCAATATTGCAATTAGCAGCAGAAGCTATATCACGAACACTGGTATTAAAGAAACCATGCTCACTAAAAAGACTTTCTGCCGATTCAAGCAGCCGGTCCTGAACATTTTTATCCGGACTATCGTATTGCCTGTTATCTTGTAAAAGTTCCATGATAAAATCCTTAAACATCTGTTTTATACGATAGTTTAAAACAATTGTTTTATAAAATCAAGCAATTTTTACATTTTTTTTCAAAATACCTCATTATCATGCTAAAAAGGCCTATTCTTTTAGCCAAAACTACCCTGATTAGCGTGAAGCGTGAAGCGATATACGATATACGAGATACGAGATATGAGATATATTGACTGTTGATAGTAAAAAGCTATAATAACAAAAAGTTCACTAGTACTCTGTCACAGTTTGAACGATTGATGTCATTGCGAGCGAAGCGAAGCAATCTCTGACATTTGATTTATGAGATTGCCACGTCGGCCTTCGGCCTCCTCGCAATGACAACTCCTCAAATCACCTGAGACTCAGCACTAGGGGTGGTCTATAAGAAACTATAGGCCTGAGAAAAAACCCTTTGAACCTGATCAGGATAATCGCCAAACCGGCGAAGACACCTGCTTCGTCCACAGGATGCCTTTCGGCAGAAAGCGATTGAGCTTATTTTCGTGAATCGTGAAGCGTGAAGCGAGAAGCGAGATACGAGATACGAGATATGAATATAGGGCCTGAAAATGACAACACAATTACAAGTAGCGAGAGATAGAACACTCACTGAACAGATTAAATCGGTTGCGGAAAATGAAAACCTTGAAGCCGAGCTTATTAGAGCCGAGCTTGCGGAAGGTCGTCTGGTAATTCCAGCCAATAAACTGCACATAAGGACCAATCTCAAGCCCTGCGGCATAGGGCGTCTGCTACGCACAAAGGTAAATGCAAATATCGGCACAAGCAGTGAACGCTGCTCGATTCAGGCTGAAATTGAAAAGATGCAGGCTGCGCTCGATGCCGGTGCCGATGCGATTATGGATTTAAGCACCGGCGGCAACCTTGACGCCATCCGCTGTGAGCTTTTTGCCCGTTGTCCTGTGCCTTTTGGAACAGTGCCTATATACGAGTCGATAAAAGACCGGGACATCGAAGACATAAATAACAAAATAATACTCGAAATTATTGAGAAACAGGCCAAGCAAGGCGTGGATTTCTTCACCATTCATGCAGGAGTCTTAAAAGAGCACCTTCCGCTGCTTGAACATCGCATTGCCGGCATCGTCAGCCGGGGCGGAGCACTTTTGGCCAAATGGATGCTGTATCACAATAAGCAAAATCCGTTGTACGAAATGTTCGACGATTTATGCGACATATTAGCCGAACATGATGTATGTTTTTCTCTCGGCGACGGCCTTCGTCCCGGCGCCATTGCAGATGCCACCGACGAGGCTCAAATTGCAGAATTAAGAACGTTAGGCGAGCTTACCCAAAAAGCGCAGGAAAAAGGCTGCCAGGTGATGGTTGAAGGGCCTGGCCACGTGCCGTTCGACCAGATACAATACAATATGGAGATTCAGCAAAAGATTTGCCAC
Source organism: uncultured Pirellulales bacterium (assembly GCA_964601355.1). GTDB lineage: Bacteria > Planctomycetota > Phycisphaerae > Sedimentisphaerales > Anaerobacaceae > CAZRNB01. The sequence continues at coordinate 802 of CAZRNB010000206.1, read as the reverse complement.
GGTGCACCTTTTTATGTTCTTGGGCCATTAGTGACCGATATCGCGCCAGGTTATGACCATATAACATCGGCAATTGGAGGAACAGCCGCGGCCTTTTATGGTGCATCGTTTCTGTGCTATGTCACACCGAAAGAACATTTAGGTCTGCCGAATGCAGATGATGTACGAACCGGCGTAATCTCAGCAAAAATCGCAGCACACGCCGCCGATGTTGCTCGAGGATTAAAAGGTGCCCGTGAGCAGGATGAGAAACTAAGCGTTGCACGGGCAAATCTGGATTGGAAAACTCATCTTGCAGCGTCACTCGATCCACAAACCGCTGAATCCATGCACATCGAGGCCTGTAAAGAAATGGGGATAGAACGAATTCGCTCCGCTGATTACTGCTCTATGTGCGGACGACAATGGTGCAGCCTCAGAATAAACAAGGAAATCCGCAAAGCTATAAAGCAAAAAAATACAACTAAAGTATAATGCACAAACTACCAGCGGAGCTTAAATGGATAAAGGCAAGAATCCCTGGTCGGTTACTATAGAAGGGACGACATCTCTACCGCTTCTTGTCTTTGGCTTGCATATCTTGTCATGTAAAATATGATTGTATTTGTTGGCCTTAAGTAGTAAAATTTTTATACGCCTTTGGCGTAGTTTGAAATTACTCATCCTTCGTAGTACTACGGAGAATGGAATTGCGGTAAATAGATTTAGGAAAACAGCGGAATGGCGGAGAAATTGCAAGGCATAATATGCAGAATGATCAATTCGATAGATACATTAGCGAGATAAATAAGGCTTATTCACG
>CAZRNB010000205.1:0-2786 GCA_964601355.1 uncultured Pirellulales bacterium | reverse complement strand
AAGGTGTTAGTTGCGTAAAGACATCCAGCCTTGGCAGAGTTTTCGACGCGGTTGCCGCAGCGCTCGGCTTAGGCAGCTACAATCATTTTGATGCGCAACTTCCGATGGTGTTGGAGGCAATCGCTGATGATTGTACTGAAGAAAATTATGACTTTGAGCTTTCAAGTAGTGTTGATGAGTCGGTGCAGCTTGATTTAAGTAGGATGATAAGGCAGATAGTGACCGACATTCAAAAAGACATAGCCATAGGTATCATCTCGGCGAAGTTTCATAATACACTTTCCATCGCCCTGCTGGCGATGGCTAAACAAGCAAGGGAAAGTACAAAACTCAACACCGTTGCTTTAAGTGGCGGCGTGTTTTGTAATCGATATTTAGCAAACCGTTTGATTAAACTCTTGAAAGATAACAGTTTTCACGTTTTATTTAATCGAGAGTTTCCCGCTAACGATGGCGGCTTATCCATCGGCCAGGCAGCGATAGCAGCGTCGCTCGCCTGCCCTGCGTAGCCGAAGGCGAAGCAGGGACTCGTGAAGCATAAAGACAGGTAGAACAAGCTTTATGCTGATTTCTTACATAAGACGGATGCAATGTTCCCTTCCTATCCCAACCTATTTCATACAAAAGATTGACCCAAAACGTATCAAACAATAGAATGTGTTTTTAAACCACCCCCAAACAAGTTTGAGGGTGCCAAGCTGAATGATATACGAGCGACGAAAATGTGTTTAGCGATACCTGCAAGGATAGTTGAACTCGAAGGCGATAAAGCCATTGTTGATGCGATGGGCAATCGCTTCAAGGCAAAGACTACGCTGCTGCCGGAGGCCAAATTAGGCGATTTAGTGCTGATACACGCCGGCTTTGCCATTTCGCTTGTCGATGAAAAAGAGGCAAACATAACCTGGGAGCTTCTCGCTCAAATCAGCAACTTTGAGGAAACGCCAAATAAAATTTCAGGATAAAAACAAAACATAGATATATCAGATAACCTCAACCGCAAGGTACTAAATTATGTCACATGAGATGATAGCGATTCTGGATTTCGGCAGTCAATACTGCCAGTTAATAGCCAGGCGTGTTCGCGAGCACAATGTTTTTTCTCGAATTTTCCCAGCCCGCATAAAAGCAGAAGAGCTGTCAAAGCTTCCAATTAAGGGCTTGATACTCTCCGGCGGCCCGGCGAGCGTCTATAACAAAAACGCACCAAAATGTGACGAGAAAATCTTCGAGCTGGGTGTGCCGATTCTGGGTATCTGCTACGGAATGCAGCTCGGCTGTAATCTCCTGGGTGTTCCCGTCACCGCCGCTGACAAGCATGAGTACGGCAGAACCAACATGTCTATTCTTGATAAAAGCGATTTATTCGCAAATATACCGGATACTATTTTGGTTTGGGCCAGTCACGGCGACCAGGTCGGCAAATTAAACAAAGATTTTGTCAAGCTGGCGGAGACAAAAACCTGTCCCTTTGCCGCTGTAAGGCACAAAAAGAAAAAATTCTTCGGCGTCCAGTTTCATCCGGAAGTAACACACACTCCCAAAGGCTCATTGATTTTGAAAAATTTTCTTTACGACATCTGCGGCTGCAGCGGCGACTGGAAGATGAGTGACTTCGTCGGTGAAACCATACAAGCTGTTCGCAAACGAGCCGGCAAAGATAAAGTGATATGCGGATTAAGCGGCGGCGTTGATTCATCGGTTGTGGCCTCATTGGTTCACAAAGCCATCGGGGACAACCTCATTTGCATCTTCGTCGATAATGGCTTATTACGCAAGAATGAAACTGAGAACGTTGTATCAACTTTTCGAGACCATTTCCATATAAACCTCAGCGTTGTGGACTGGTCAAAGCAGTTTTTAACTGCTCTTGCAGGGGCAACAGATCCGCAAAAGAAACGCAAAATAATCGGCGCAGAATTCATCAAGGCCTTCAAAGCCGGGGCCGCCACGATTCCTAATGCTAAGTTTCTCGCCCAGGGAACGCTTTACCCCGACGTCATCGAGTCCGGCTCAAAAAACGGCAACCCGGCAGCGAATATAAAACTGCACCACAATGTTGGCGGGCTGCCGGCTGAACTGGGTTTCGAACTGATCGAGCCTTTGCGGGAGCTGTTTAAAGATGAGGTGCGATTGGTTGGTGAATATCTCGGCCTGCCGGAAGACATCGTCTGGCGGCATCCCTTCCCCGGACCGGGACTGGCGGTAAGAATAATTGGCGAAGTCACCCCTAAAAGGCTGGAAATCCTGCGCTCCTGTGATGAAATTTTAATTGATGAAATAAAATCAGCAGGCCTGTATAGAAAAATATCGCAGGCATTAGCCGTGCTTATGCCCGTCTCAACGGTCGGCGTAATGGGTGATGAGCGCAGCTATGAAAACGTTGTTGCAATCCGGGCGGTTGAAACTTCTGACTTTATGACCGCCGATTTTTCGCAGATACCTTTTGATGTCCTGGCCTTAATATCGAGCAGAATTATCAACGAAGTCCGCGGCGTTAATCGCGTGGTATATGACATTTCAAGCAAGCCACCGGCTACAATCGAATGGGAGTAAAGCGTTTGAATTGGTAACCAGTAATTGGTGATCGGTGAGTGGTGAGTGATAATTGGTAATGGCGTAAGTCATGCTGTGCATTACCAGTTACCATTTACCAGTTTCCAATTACCACAATGGGAAAGCATCATGCGGGTAGAAAAAGCCCGCCTGCCCAGCCCCTTATCTGTAGACTGGTAATCCCATGAAAGGCTGTTTCCAATCGTGTACTCTGATATGATTGAGGCCTA
>CAZRNB010000204.1:0-2836 GCA_964601355.1 uncultured Pirellulales bacterium | reverse complement strand
CTGTGGAGACAGTCAAGATTCGAAGTTCTTTATTCGTTATTCGATATTCTTATGCTCACTTTCGCAAGAGTGTGGCATTGATCTTTAGAATTTAAGCAGATAAGAGAAACCAACTACGGTAGGCTCTTCAATCCAGCTCACTTTATCGGGATAAGAGTTCCTGTAGCCGGAAGAATATGAGTATCGTTTATTATCCCCGAGGATTGGGACGTTGTGAACAAACATCCTTAAAGAAGAATTCTTGTTGATGCGATAGGTCAGGGAGAAATTTGCTGCCATTTCTGCGGAATAAGCATTTTTGTCGCGTATATCTCTGATTGAAGATGGCCTTCCGCCTGCTATTGCGAGCGCATCTAAGCCGTCTCTTGAGCCTTCAAATCCCCAGAAGATTTTGGCGTCTGCGTGAAATGTCAGCTTTTTATCGAGCAAGTCAATATTGGTGAAGAGTTTAGTAGCATTGTTGGGCCAGTTATTTAGGTCGTTGCCTTTGTCGTTAATGATGACAGCAGGATTTTCAGTCACCTTATAGTAGTCTGAATAGCTGATTCCGGACATGGAGACACCATCATCCAGCTCCCAGCTTAGTTGTTTGACAAATGAATGATTGACACCTAAATTGAAATTGTCTTTCTGGTATTTTGTTTCCAATTCAAATCCGATTGTTTTCAATGTTCCAACCGGAGCAGCCCGTCGCAGTACCGAGTCCCATGCGATTACCTCATTTTGGTTATAAAAGGTAGAAGTAGTAAAAGTGAGACTTTTGGTTAGTTTGCTCGAATAAATAAGTTCAAGAGTATCCAGCTTTTCGGGTTTGTTATCCTCCCCCAGTTTCTCATTTATATACAGCTCTTCCTGGGTGTTCATTCGAACGGAACGCTGGGCGATGAATTTCAGGTATTTGTCTTTATCCAGCTCGTAAATCCAGGCGAAACGAGGTGAAAACATGTAGCCCGTGTATGAGTGCTGATCAAGGCGTGCGGAAAGCAGTGTGGTTGTTTTAGGGGTAAGGGTGATATTCAGCTCGCCGAGGAATGCATGGCTCCAGGTTTCCCACCCTTTTCCGATGGCAAAGTAATTTGCAGTAGATTCTTTTACTTGCCCGGTACCGATACCATACGCTTCTGAAGACGGTCCACTAATCATGGCCTCTGACATACGCAGGCCGTTGTCTTTATCTTTCCCCCAGGCAGGACCAATTGTGTCATAGCTGAGCTCAACACCTAAAGCCGCCTTAATCGCTTTCTCTTCGGGCCTGTAATTGAGCATCAAACGGGTGAAGAGCTCGTTCTCCGACCATATCCATTTGATATTTCGCAGGTTATCATCGTCGTTGTGGATTCCACTGACATATTTTTCGATATTATGCACATCGATAGAGCTAAAGCCCATCAGTGATTCCAGGGTTAATTCGTCATTTAATGATTTATTTTTCTCCAGGGCAAATTGCAGGTAACGAAATCGAGTTTGACGAAAGTCTTCATACTCACCGTCAAGCAGGTATTTGACGGCACTGCCCTGGGTTAGTGATGTCGAAACCGTGTTATAACGGGCCCAAAATCGCCAATCGTTTTTTAAACGGACATCCACATGGGCCTTGATTTGAGGCTCGCCAAAGTAATCGGCTAGATAGGTAAATGGCGGATTGGGACTGGATGGGCCACCGGCAGAGCCGACGTAGCCATGTGTGTTTATGTCAACCCCGTATAGATCCGGTCTGGTTCCGTCAGTGTGCACAATGCTGAAATAGCTATAGAAGTCAATGTTTGGGTCGTTTTTGCCGTAGCTGATGAAGTTGCCGATGCTATTGTACTTGTCCCAGAATGTGCCGCCCATATTAACTCCAGGGGCTTGTTTGCCGCTTTTGGTGTAGATATTGATGACGCCGCCAATTGCACCGGGACCGTAAGTTACTGAGCCTGGTCCGCGGACAATTTCAATTCTGGAAATGTCGTTCAGGTCCCAGTTCACTAATTCCAGGCGTGCCCCGTAATGAGATTTGATATTTACATTGATGCCGTTGACATTGACGAGGAACTTATAGGGTCTGTCCACCAGAATCCCTCGTATGCCCGGAAGGGGTCCTACGCTGTGATTCATATAGAAAGCGCCGGGTACGTAAATTTCCAGCAGGTCCAGGAGATTTCTCGCGGGAGTTCTGGCGATGTCCTCCGCGGTAATCACGGTGACACTGGCGGGTGTTTTAAGAGGATTTTTCTCCGTGATGGTGGCCGGAACGTCAACTTCTACGTTCATAAGCTCGGTAAGCGACATAGCAAAGAAGTCTTTTTGCTGCGGGCTATTGGCGTCGGAGGCAAAGGTTTTTATTGCCACAAATATAGGCACGAGAATGCCTATTAATAATCGTATATAGATATTGGTATTTATATATTTCATCGTATATATTCCTCAACGCAATGTGTATTGTTTATCGTCCAGCAGCGAATGTGACTTTTGTATAGTATGGCCAAAAGTTTTTAATAAGTATTGGAATCGCCCCAAAGTTCTTGCAGAATCGATTTACCGGCATACAATTTTCAATGAGCAGAGTGCAAGGTTTTAAAGAATACGTCTATTTATAGGACATTGGTCAGGTTACGACAGGTCATGGGCGATGGGTAATGAACGAGGCAGAGCCACCGCCGTAAGGCGTCCTATGGAGAGCGTAAACGAGTGGGTGATTTTAGGTTATCAGGTCATCGGAAAATCAGGTTGCAGTGGCGCAAGCCATACTGCCTGGACACCTGGGTAAAGGAAATATCAAATATCAAAAAGCAAAAAGCCAAAATACATATCAAAATTCAAAAAGGCGAGATGAATCGAGGCTGGATTATATGTA
>CAZRNB010000203.1:0-2860 GCA_964601355.1 uncultured Pirellulales bacterium | reverse complement strand
TGCCGCCACAGAGATATTGGGGACGGGAAAGGCGGCCAGGCCCGCAATATGTCCGTGGAATTATAGAGGGAAATGGCAATCCGCCCGGCGATGATTTGTGGGTCGTCTATTCGGTCAGCAAAGAAGATATATGGATTTCACGGATACCGGTACCGGTGAAATGGGAGGTGAAAGGTCACATCCAGGATAATTTTAGCAAAATGAATACGGGCGGCGTCATTAAAGATTGGAATATCTATGCGCCGAAGTGGTGCCCGGTAAAGATTGTTGATTTTCCAAGTCCAAGCGAAAAAAGCCTGATGCTAAAAGACTTCGACCCTTATGACTACGCCAAGGCGGTGCGAGTATTCCAGAAAGCTAATCAACAGACACTATCATTCAAACTGTATATTGAGTCGCCAGCGCAGATTCTTCTTATCGAGATAGTGTCGGCTAAAGGAGAAAGATTGGTGCAAAGCCGGATCGATACAAATCGAGCATTTTTAGTGAAAAACGGGATGGATGATTATTCCTCGGCGGCGGTTCTGGCTGCCGGCAAATGGTATTTTTTTGAAATAAATCTCGACGCAAAAAATCGGCAGTTCTCCATCAATTTAGACGACAAACAAATTGTGCAACAGTGGAACTTTTCTTACAAAGAAGGTGTACCGGAGAGAATTATTTTCCAAACCGGTGAATACCGGCTGGAAGACGATGTGCAGGAGTACAAAAGCGGCAGCGAATTTAAGCCGGGCTGGGATGAGCCAGGTGCCGATGAAAAGGTCAAAGAAGCGGTGTATTACTTAAAAGATTTCAAAACAGAACAAGAAAACAGAAGACAGAAAACAGAAGACAGAGAACGGAGGACAGAAGATAGTTTAGCCCCGCCACCAGTTGGCGGGGTTATTGTTGGCAGGGTTACCAGCAATGCCGGTCCGGTGCTCAATCCCGAGGACTTTAAGCATTACGTCGATTTTTTTAACAGTATGGATGATGAACTCGTCTCGGCGGAGCGCCAAGCCGTAGCCGGAGATGTAGTGAACTTTATCCCTAATGCAGAGGCATGGTCATGGATGAAAGAAAATATTCCATTCTTCGAATGTCCAGATAAAAACTTTGAGCGGATTTATTACTATCGCTGGTGGACGTATCGAAAGCACATAAAGAAAACGCCCGGTGGTTTTGTTCTCACCGAATTTATTACGCCGGTGAAACATGCCGGCATCTATAATACAATTAGCTGCGCCCTCGGCCACCATATATATGAAGGACGCTGGCTGAAGAATCAGCAGTATCTAAATGACTATGTCCTGTTTTGGTTTCGCGGAAACAATGGCAAACCCCAGGAGCATTTTCATAAATACAGCAGCTGGGTCGCAGATGCCTTGTATAACAGATACCTGGTCACCGGCGATAAAGAGTTTCTAATCGGGCTATTACCCGACTTAGTGAGCGATTATGAGAAATGGGAGGAGGAAAAGCTGCTGCCTAACAGCCTGTTCTGGCAATACGATGTTCGCGACGGCATGGAAGAATCTATCAGCGGCTCAAGAACGGCGAAAAACGCCCGGCCAACCATCAATAGCTATATGTTCGGCAATGCTCAAGCCATTTCCAAAATAGCTGAATTGGCAGGGGACATGGGATTATCTGAGAAGTTTCATAAAAAGGCATTGCAGCTTAAAGACCTTGTGCAGAAAAATCTCTGGGATAAAGATGCTAAATTTTTCAAGGTTTGTTTTGAAAATGGCAAGCTTTCCGATGCTCGCGAAGCAATCGGATTTATCCCGTGGTACTTTAATCTTCCTGATCCGGGTTTTGAAGATGCCTGGAAAGAGATGCTTGATCCTAATGGTTTTAAAGCTCCGTTTGGCTTGACGACCGCGGAAAGGCGGCATCCGAAGTTTAGAACGCATGGCGTGGGTGGCTGTGAGTGGGATGGTGCGGTCTGGCCTTTCGCTACCACGCAAACGCTCGTCGCCATGGCAAATTTATTGAGGAATTACCCCCAATGTAAATTGTCCTCCAAAGACTATTTTGAGGCAATTTTAACCTACGCAAAATCGCATAGTAAGAACGGTAAGCCTTATATCGGCGAATATCTTGATGAGACTACCGGCGTTTGGCTGAAAGGTGACAATCCAAGAAGCAGATATTATAACCATTCTACTTTTTGTGACCTGGTTATATCCGGCTTAATCGGCCTTTGCCCCCAAGGTGATGACAGAGTTGTAGTTCATCCCCTTGTCCCCCCCGGCACCTGGAAATGGTTTGCACTGAATAATATTTTTTATAGAGGGAAAAAATTGACAATCATTTATGATGAAACCGGCGAGAAATACAATCGAGGCAAAGGACTCCTCGTCGAGGCTCACCGGCCTGCTAACGAGGCAGCATCTGATGTGCGTACAGACTGAATATTGTGCATGGCATCGTCGTCGAAGAAACGCGCACCACATGACCGGCACTTATAGTGGCGAAGTCTCTTGACCGTTAGTCCGTCCCCAAGCCGGCAGGTCTCTACCGTACGAGTAAGCTGAATCTGTCCGCACTCCGGGCAAGGCAGAGGTTCAGATATCCGTACTTCTTTTTGATGAGATGAGGACATAGAAAACATCAACTCCTTCTTTTTTAAGGATTTTACCTTTTGTATATATTTCAAGCCCATCAAAAGTTAGACCCTTGATTACGTACAACCTTTCAGCCTTTTTCGTCTTCGGATTACGTGAACGCAGAACCTTGTAGATTGCCGGAGCATTAAGGATGGCCTCGTACACAAGCTCCGGCGTCAATGCATCTCTGGTCATCTCCAACTCTGCCTTCTCCGTGAAGAGGACTCGTCGTGAAATTACCAGACGCTTTATCCGAATAAAAATATCCA
>CAZRNB010000202.1:0-2860 GCA_964601355.1 uncultured Pirellulales bacterium | reverse complement strand
TTGTTTCGTATTTCGAGTTTAGATATTTGGATTTATCAGTTATATAGGATGTGAATATGTCAAGAGAAATGCTAATAAACGTAGCTGAGAGCGAGGAGTGCAGGGTAGCGGTAGTTGAAAACGGCGTGCTCGAGGAGCTGTATTTAGAAAGAGCGAGCCTGGGCAGCCACGTAGGTAATATCTATAAGGGCAGGGTAGTGAACATCGAGGCCGGCATACAGGCGGCATTTATAGATATCGACACTCATAAAAATGGTTTTCTGCACATCAGCGACATACACCCCCGATATTTTCCCGGAACTCGCGGCAGCGCCGTAGAAAGCATAGGCCAGAGGAAATCGCTCAATGAACGGCCGCCGATCCAGAGCTGTCTTCACAAAGGCAGCGAAATCATTGTTCAGGTAACTAAAGAAGGCTTAAAAACCAAAGGGCCGACGCTCAGCACATATCTTGCCCTGCCGGGCAAGTATCTGGTTATGATGCCCTGGATGAAAAGGCACGGGGTTTCGCACAAAATAGAAGACGAAGACGAACGCAAAAGGCTAAGAGACATCCTCGAGCAAAACAATCCTCCAAAAGGACAGGGCTTTATTATCAGAACGGCAGGACAGGGATGCTCGAAGAAGGATATACAAAATGACTTAAGGTATCTGATGCGATTGTGGAGCACTATTGAAAAACGTATGGAGAGCGAAAAAACGCCGGGTGCGCTTTATCAGGAATCAGATTTAGTAACCAGGGCGTTACGAGACGTTTTTAACAGCAAGATAACCAACGTAGTATGTGATTCCGAAAACGTGGTGCGAAAAATCAAAGACTTTCTTGCCCAGGCTTACCCCCGCTTAAAACAAAGGGTGAAGTATTACGACAGCAAAATACCATTGTTTTACAAATATCAAATAGAAGGCGAGATTGCCAAAATTCAGTCCCGCACGGTTCATCTCAAAGGCGGCGGCTCCATTGTGATTGAGCAAACCGAGGCGCTGGTTTCTATAGACGTCAATAGCGGCCGTTTCCACAGCCATAAAAGTCCCGAACAGACTGCGTACGAGAGTAATATAGAGGCCGCCGTTGAAATCGCCCGTCAGCTCAGGCTGCGGGACTTAGGGGGCTTGATAATTTGTGATTTTATTGATATGCGCCCCGAGAAACATCGTAAGGACGTGGAAAAGGTCTTTCGTGAGGCTGTCAGGGCCGACCGTGCCCGCACAAGAATAATGAGAATAAGCCGGTTCGGCGTGGTAGAGATGACACGCCAGAGGATGCGGCCTTCGCTGCAGCTCAGCACCTATTTAGCCTGCCCGCATTGCGGCGGAACCGGTTTCATTAAAAGCCATGAGTCATCATCTATTGAGATTATTCGGCTGCTGAACCTCTCAGCCTCGAAGAAGCAGATTAAGCACATTGAGCTATCCGTCTCGCCGGAGGTTGCGGAATATCTACAGAATGAAAAAAGGACGACGATTGCAGAGATAGAGCAGTTCAGCGGCAAGCGCGTCGTCATTCATTCTGTGCCGGACTACTCCGGCGAAAAATACGACCTGGTCTGCTACAATGAGCGCGATAGTGTGGTAAAATTATAATATTTGCTATTGAATGACCATGTAAATATAGAGGAGCGTTTATGTTTAAAAGGCCAGACCGACAATTTCTTGCTGATATTAAAGATGCAGGTCTGCACACAAAGTCAAAACTGAGTATAGTTACACGCGTCGAGAGACCGGTAAAATTTGATCTTGATTATGCCCTAAGCGTGATTAAAGAAGAAGCAGAAGCGATAAATGCTATTACGCCAATTGTTGATGCGTCTTTTGCCAAGGCCTGTGAGATGATTTACACCTGCAACGGCTCAGTCATAGTAAGCGGCATCGGAAAAGCCGGCATAATCGGGCAAAAAATAAGCGCTACACTTGCTTCGACCGGCACGCCCAGCCACTTCCTTCATCCAGCCGAGGCAGTCCACGGCGACCTGGGAAGGTTACGGAAAAACGATATAGTAATTGTCCTAAGCTATGGCGGTGAAACCGATGAGGTAATTCGGCTGATAAATCTGGTTAAACAGCTAAATATAAAGCTAATCTCGATAACAAGCGATAATCAATCCACCCTGAGCGAGCATAGCGACGTAGTGCTATGTATGGGCAGACTGAACGAGGCCTGTCCGCTCGGCGTTGCTCCAAGCGTCTCTACCGCCTGTATGCTGGCGGTTGGCGACGCCCTTGCCTTTACCGTGATGAAGGCTCGTAATTTCACCGTGGAAGACTATGTAAGGTTTCATCCGGGAGGTTCACTCGGCGCCAAACTAATGACGGTCGAGCAATCGATGATGCTCAGACAAGACGAAAAATTGCCCATTGTGGAAATGGGCGATACAATTGAAAAATTACTCCATAAGACCAGCGACGTAAAACGTCACGGAGCCGTGATGGTCACAGATAAAAAATGCAGATTGGCCGGCATCATTACCGATGCAGACCTTAGACGCCTAATGGCACAGAAAGGGACAAAGGTTTTTAGCTTAAAAGCGGGCGACGTTATGACGGCTGATTGCAAAAAAATTAGGGCCGACGCCCTCGCCTCGGAAGCGACTGCTATTTTCCATAAATACAGGATCGACGACCTGCCGGTTGTTGACGCGGACAACAAGCCCGTCGGCTTAATAGACGTTCAGGATATAGTGACAATAAAGGTCGTCGGATAAACATGAGTGCAAAATGTAAAAATCAAAAATTGATGAGTAGGATTCGGGGGTCAGGGGTCGGGGGTTGGCAAAAACCTGACCCCTGAACCCTGATCCCTAACCCCTTAATTTTGATATTTGATATCGTCATGACAAACCTCGCAAACATACAAGTTTTGG
>CAZRNB010000201.1:0-2889 GCA_964601355.1 uncultured Pirellulales bacterium | reverse complement strand
GAATGACGTACATTTCTGCTTGCAGATTTTACCAACAATCTTGACATGCACCCAAATACCATTATATTCTTTTGTGATACTTGACTATGCTCGTACATTCTGTACAATGCGTGGCTCAAATTGACGTTGCTTATAATTGCATGTCTTTGTAAAAGGCAGAAAGCACGGGTACTTTGGTCATTAATTAGGAAACATCTTTGCTATGAAAAGTAAAATGATTCTCCTAAGCGCGGTCTTGCTGCTAACCACAGCAAGGGTTTGGTCTGCGGATAATGACAGCGAGCTGATTAAAGAACACACAGAGAAGATAAAGAAGCTGGAAAAAGAAATTGAGGAGCTTAAGAAAATAATTAAAGAGCAGGCTAAAACAGCTCAGCCGGTTAAGCCGGAGCCTAACTCCGTACAGCCTGCTGCTCCACAATTGACCGAAGCGGATACAAAAAAAATCCTGGCGATGCTCGAGAAAGACAAAACACAGAAAAAGCCTGTCTGGTCCGATTTGGATATTCAGCTTTATGGAATTCTCAGGCTCGACACTTCTTATGATACGGAACATGTTGAACCCGGCAATTATATCAAATGGGTAAAATCCAACACCCATGACGAAGACAATCAGTTTGATATGACGGCTAATCAGAGCCGGCTCGGCCTGAGAATTAATGGGCCGGATGATAAAGGGATGAAGGCAAGCGGGCTTTTTGAAATAGACTTTTATGGGGGCGGAGAGGAAAACAAGGCTACTATTAAAATGCGTCATGGCTATATGAAACTTGACTGGCCGGACGCTCGTTTTGATATTATTGCCGGCCAAACCTGGGATGTGATATCACCTCTGAATCCTTATACGCTGAACGATACGGTCCTCTGGTATGCGGGTAATATCGGTTATCGTCGGCCACAATTACGTTTGACAAAGAGTTTCGCCTTGAACAGCAATACCGACTTCAAACTGGAAGGGGCACTGGCGAGAACCATTGGTAGAAAAGGCAGTTTTACAGGAGCAATAGACTCAGGTGAGGATGCGGGCTTTCCGTGTACGCAAGCCAGAACAAGCATAACATTTCCCTGGTTCGGGCCTAAACCAACTACTATCGGCTTTTCAGGACATTACGCAAAGGAAGAATATGACATCTCTTCCCCAGGCGGGTCACACAGGGATTTCGATAGTTGGTCGCTAAATCTCGATGTCACTCAGCCTGTTAACAAATGGTTGACTGTGAAAAGCGAGCTATTCACCGGAGACAACCTGGATGCTTATGCCGGCGGTATCGGTCAGGGAGTGAGGAATACAGGCATTACTTATGACAGGGAGATTGGAAGCAAAGGCGGCTGGATTGCAGGTGAATTGGGGCCTTGGGATAAGTGGCGTTTCAACGTCGGCGCCGGCATAGACGACGTCGATGAAGGCGACGTAATTACAGCAGATAGAATATTAAACCGCACGATATTCGGCAACGTGATTTACGCAGTCAATAAAAACGTTGAGGTCGGCCTCGAGCTGTCAAACTGGCGTACCGAATATAAAGGCCCAGGTGATGCTGAGGCCTGGCGAGCACAAGCTTCCCTCATGTACAAGTTTTAAGTATGAGTTTTTTAATTGACATTCAGCATATAATTTGATTTGATTAAGGTTTTCGTATTTATAGATATATACCACGTTTAGGTATAATAAATTACAGTTTCAGAAAAGGAGAGTGTTATGACACAAGCACAAAAAGGCATTGATTCGCTTATAACTGAGGAGCGGACATTTCCACCGCCGGCCTCTATCAAGACCAAAGCTCACATCAAAAGTTTTGAGCAGTATCAGCAGATGTGGGAACAATCTATTAGTGACCCTGACGGTTACTGGCTGAAGCAGGCAAAGAGTTTAACATGGTTTAAAGAGCCGACAAAGGGTTTAGAGTACACATGGGATACAAAGAAACGCAAAATTGAGCATACCTGCTACGCTGATGGTCAATTAAACGTTGCATACAACTGCCTTGACCGACACCTAAACACTCCGATTGCAGACAAAACAGCCATTCTTTGGCAGGGCGAAGCTGAAGATGCCGTTAAAAAGATTACCTATAAGGAGTTGCACAGGCAGGTTTGTAAGTTTGCTAATGTCTTGAGATCAAAAGGAATTAAAAAAGGCGACCGCGTCGCTATCTATATGCCGATGATTCCAGAGCTCCCAATTGTTATGCTTTCCTGTGCAAGAATCGGCGCAATTCACTCGGTCGTTTTCGGCGGCTTCAGCGCAGATTCGCTTAAAGATCGCATTAACGATTCAAGCTGCAGGATTCTCGTCACTTCCAATGTTTCACTGCGTGCCGGCAAGCATATCCAGCTTAAGAGCGTTTCCGATGAGGCGTTGAAAAATGCTCCTTCGATTGAAAAGGTCATTGTGGTCAAAGTCAGCGATGACCCATGCGAAATGAAAAAGGACAGAGACACCTGGTACCACGATGAAATGGCCAAGGCGTCTGAAAAATGCGAGCCTGAGAAGGTAAATGCGGAAGACCCGCTGTTTATTCTTTACACATCCGGCTCGACCGGCAAGCCAAAAGGTGTTGTCCACACTACCGGTGGATACCTGGTATTTGTCGCTATGAGCCATAAAATTATTTTTGACATTCATGACAATGATATTTACTGGTGCACCGCCGACATCGGCTGGGTGACGGGCCATAGTTATATCGTTTATGGCCCATTGGCAAATGGTGCTACATCGCTTATGTTTGAAGGCGTTCCCACCTATCCTGATGCCGGTCGATTCTGGCATATTTGTGACAAGTTCGGTGTTACTGTTTTCTATACCGCTCCGACGGCTATCCGTGCTCTAATGCGTCTTGGCGATGATTGGCCGGCTAAATATAAGCTGAACTCACTGCGTGTGCTGGG
>CAZRNB010000200.1:0-2908 GCA_964601355.1 uncultured Pirellulales bacterium | reverse complement strand
GATTCTCGTCGAGCATCGAGGATCAAGAATCGAGTGTCGAGGCAATCAGTATTTACGGGGTAGATTTTTCTTTTTTTGCCTTCTTCGCAGAGGATTTTTTGATTTCCACTATATCTATCGCTGGTTTTAGACATGTTGATTTTGGACATTCACCGGTCCAGCAATAAAGGCAGAGCGTCTCTCTTGGCCTTCCGATGGCCTTAACCATATCGTCCACTGTCTGATATCTGAGCGTTGTGACACCTAAATCTTTTGCAATCAGCTCCACCATTGCCTTATATTTCTCAGAGTTGTGGTCAATGTATTCCGACACGTTTTCTACGTCACGTCCGTCGAGCTTTTGAATGGCTCTGCGGGCGGCAAGCTCATGGATCGAGCGAGTGGACATATTGAACCTGCATGGAAACATCAAAGGTGGGCAGGCGGGCCTGACGTGTATCTGTTTGGCGCCGCAATCCCAGAGTTTCTTTATAGTGAAGTTTTTCAGTTGAGTTCCCCGTACAATAGAGTCTTCACATACAACAATGCTGTTTCCCTCTATTATTTCTTTGATTGCGATGAGCTTCATCTTTGCGATAAGGTCTCGCCTCTGCTGGCAGGGCGGGGTATAACTTCTGCCGTATCCTGGGCTGTATTTAACAAGTGGACGCCTGAAGGGCTTGCCGGATTCCATTGCATATCCTAAACCATGGGCAACTCCGGAGTCAGGAACTCCGGTGACCAGATCAACATCGATATCGTTATCACGTTTTGCAAGGTAACGTCCGCATCTTTCTCGGACGATTTCCACGTTTATTCCGTCATAGCTTGACGCGGGAAAACCGGTGTAAATCCAGAGAAATGCGCAGATTTGGCTAATATTTTCTTCCGCCGGCTTTCTTTTTTGTGTTATGCCCTGCTCATTTATAAGAATTATTTCTCCCGGCTCAAGGTATTTTATTATATCAAAATCGTTGTTTGGAAATGCGCTGGTTTCGCTTGTGACCGCCCATGCGTCTTTGCTCCTGCCGATAACAAGCGGCGTATATCCGAATCTGTCTCTTGCAGCATATATTCCGTCTTTGTTGAGAAGCATCAATGAGCAGGAACCTTTTATGACGTCAAACATTTTTTCTATGCCGTTTATCAGGTTGCTTCCCTCGCTGATGAGCTTTGCTGTCAGTTCCGTGGTATTAACGGTTTTTTTGCTCATCTCGCTGAAGGATGTTCCTTTTTCCAATAGGCCGTCTGCAAGGACCTGTGCGTTTTCTATCATTCCGGTGGTAGCAATACAGAATGGTCCGAATTTTGAACGCAGATAAATAGGCTGCTCCTCACAGGCGCTAATAACACCAATGCCTTTGTTGCCTTTCATGCTTTTATAGTCGTCGTAAAATTTTGACTTAAACTGGCTTTGGCTTATATCACGTATATGACGGGTAAAGTCTTCATCAAGCACAGCCAGACCGCCATATTCCGTTCCAAGATGTGAATGATAATCCGTGCCGTAGAAAAGGGTGTCCGCACAATCCTTTTTTGAGACAACTCCAAAAATACCGCTCATATTTCAACTCCTTTTTATGAGCCGTGTCAGATTAGCAGGCTTGAAACTTAGCTCCAGCGCAACAGACTCGACTTGCTGCATCTTATCAGACATATCTTGAATATGCAAGCTGCCATATTCTCTGAAAATTATAATAGAACATGAGCGATTGCAATATTCTGATAAAGAGCCGACCATGTTTACTCCCGGGAGCAGCTAAAGGATAAATCGTCTTAATGCCGATATGAGGAACAGAGGACAGACGACGGAAAACAGAGGACAGAACTTCTGTTATCTGCCTTCTGTCTTTTGTTTCGATGCTAAAACCCAAAGGGAGCGGCTCAATAGAGCTTCTAACTTAGATTGATATCACAGAAGTCAGCGAATAAAAATATGCTTTCTACGCAGACACAGTCTATCAGTGAAAAAATATCAGCGCTTCCTCTCGGGCAGAGCGTAAAAGATTTTCTCGATTACCTAATTATTGAAGCGGGACTTTCCAATAATACAGTTTTGGCTTATGGCCGCGATCTGAAGAGTTTTTTGCAATATTGTAAGTCTTGTAATATCAGTAATATGCAGCAGATAGATGCTGTCCTTATACGAAGTTATTTGCGAGTGCTCACTGCCAACCAGATGTGTGAGAGCACAATGAGACGTTGTCTCGTAGCGATAAGGATGCTGCTGCGATATGCGAAGCTTATGAATCTTATCGAAGACGACATGTCTTGTATTCTTGAAAGTCCGAAGGTCTGGCAGAAGCTGCCGATTACCTGTAATAAACAACAGGTTATCGAGCTTCTGAATGCTCCCAAGCCTGAAGAACCTTTTTACCTGCGTGATAAGGCAATGCTTGAGCTGCTTTATGCAACCGGGGTCCGTGCCAGTGAGGCAGCAAACTTGAAAACGACGGATTTAAACCTCTATATCGGCTACGTTCGCTGTATTGGCAAAGGAAGCCGCGAGCGGGTGATACCGGTTGGTAAGGCTGCGATAGCGGCGGTAATTGAGTATCAAACGATGCCCGAAGGCCGGCCTAAATTGATCAGGCCTAAAAGCGAAGATTTTTTGCTGCTGTCACGAACCGGCCGGCCTTTGGGTCGTATTGAAATCTGGAGATTAGTTAAAAAATATGCCATTCGTGCAGGTATGCCGCGAAATGTGACCGTACATACATTAAGACATTGCTTCGCATCACATCTTCTGGCCGGAGGAGCCGACCTGCGCAGCATCCAGGAGATGCTCGGACACGTGGATATAGCCACAACGCAGGTTTATACACATGTTGACTATGAAAGATTACGCGGGATTCACAAGAAATTCCATCCGAGACCGTAATGGATATTGTTTTTGAAAATCAAAAATTAAAATGCTTTGTAGAAAACA
>CAZRNB010000199.1:0-2936 GCA_964601355.1 uncultured Pirellulales bacterium | reverse complement strand
ATGAATCGGGACTTCGGTCGAAATGACAGAGGGTCTTTTCTACGGAGCATTTTGAGATTTGATTTTGATTCGGATTTTCCTGAGCTGGGATATGAGTTATGAACATTAAGCTGCGAGCTATCCTTATTGGCTTTCTTTCGCTTGCTGCTGTTCTGGCAATATATTCAGTGTACAGCCGGACAGGCAAAAAACCTCAGATCGACATTGATACGAAGGCAAGGCCTTTCGACGCAATTGATGACGGCAATGCCGGCGAATTCGACAATGAAATAGGAAAATTCGCCAACGTCGGAATCACTGCTCTTAAGAAACCCGTGTACCGGCACATCAGCAAAGGCCGGGTTGACAGAGAGCTCGGATTCGATGAGCTTCTGCGCGAAGAGAAAGGCGAATGGGAGATTGAAAAACCATTTTTGAATATTTATCAAAAAAGTTTTAAATGTTTTGTCAAAGCCGACGGAGGCAAGATTCAGGTTGAAGACTCAGCAGGCAAAGCCAGCCCGAAGGACGCGATATTTACAGGCAACGTGGTCGTCCATATTCTGCCGGAGGCCGGCAGTGACATCAAAGAAAGTTTTATTTATCTTAGTGACGTTATTTTCGTCAAGGAAAAATCGCTGTTTTCAACTGCTGGGCCGGTCAGATTCGTCTCCCAGAATGCTCAAATGTTAGGCACGGGCCTGGAGCTTATCTATAACGAGCAACTGGGGCGCCTTGAATTATTCAGGATAGTTCATCTGGCGGCTATACACTACAAAGGCTCAACGACGGCCCTGTTTTCGCGCACGACGCAGGATAGCAACGGCCCGGCCAAATCTTCCGCTGCTAATGGCTTTCAAAAACCCAACGACACACCAACGACTGCCGGAGGAGCCGTTGAGCAGAGACAAGGTGAATACTTTAAATGTGTGCTTAGCAAAAATGTCGTGATTGATTCGCCTGAGCAATTGGTTTTCGCCAAGGATAAAATTTCCATCAATAAAATTTTCTGGTCAAAAGCCTCAGCCGAGGAACCGAACATGCTTAAAGCCCCAGGCGGAGATGAAAAGGCAAGCGACGTCGCCATCACCAAAGATAATGAGCAGAGCAAATCTGCTCAAGCTGCCCGCGATACAATTATTACCTGTGAAAATGGAATTTTTATTATTCCGATGGATTCTGCCGTCACACAGGATGACTTTAATCAAGCTGTAACTGATAGAACCAATCCGGTGGCGAAACCGTCCAGCGACTTTAACGACAGCAAGGGCCAGCCGATATTCATAACCGATAGAATAGATTATGACGCCTCGACCGACAATGCCGTAGCAACCGGCCCATTGGAGCTCACTCTCTTCGTCAGTGACGCGGCGAAAACCAAAGAAGCGACAGTTCCTGCTCCGATGAATATCACCGCTCAAAAAGAGGCCAAGTTTCTTTCATCAGCCAGGCAGGTTACCTTCGAAGACAATTGTTTATGCACAATGATCCAGGCAGAGCCGAACAATATCCGCCAGAAATACACCCTGTCGGCTCCAAAGCTTATAGTAAATCTCACGCCGGAAGAACCGAATAGCAATTCGCGTATAGAGCATCTTGCCGCTGAAGGCGGCGTAGTCAAGCTCCAGGGCATCAAAACGGTAAAAAGCGAGCTGCTCAGCGGCGTTGATTTAGAGTGCCGCAGAGCCGAATACGACGTCGGCAGCGAGCTGTTCACCGCTACCGGCGCCGGCACGATAAGAGTGAATAATTCAAAAGCCTCCGAGCCTAATCAACAATCGAGCAGATTCACTCTGCGCCGTCCATGCTTTGCCTTTGTGAGGGACTTTGACACCTTGAAGTATTTTTTTAAGGACAACCTGATTATTGCTGATGCTGAGCCCGGAAGAACGCTGCGGATTGATTACTTTCCCGTTGTGGCAGGCAGCTACGGCAAGCAGGTTAGAGCCACCGCGGTTCACGCTGAGGTCGGTTTTGCAAAGGCTGTGGACAGCCAGGATGAGCTTTCGATGCTTTTTGCCTCGGACAGAATTACTTATAAAGAGGATGATGGCAACGAATTTCTCGGCGGCAAATTGTTTTATGACCGCGAGAAATCAATCATGAGGGTTGAAGGTGACCAGGACCAGCCGTGCTATCTCAATGGCGCGCTTGCCGAAAAAATCATATACGATCCTAAGACCGGTAAATTCGAGGCCCCGCTTTCCGGCCCCAGCACATTACAGATAAAATAAATAATCAATCACAAAGCCGCTGTAGGTCATTTATACTCAATTCATCCAGTCGTGTAATTATTTTTTCAGCCAGGCTAAGCTGGTCGGCATCGTAAGAGTTGGTTACTGCGACGGTGTGCATTCCAGCTTCCCTGGCGGCTTCGAGTCCCCAGTGCGAATCTTCGATAACAACACATTGTCCCGGCAAAATGGGGCTGACGACAGTGCTATTGAGCTTTTTTAAGGTTAACAAAAATCCATCCGGATGCGGTTTTCCTCTTTTGACCTGCTCAGCGGACACTATAACGGCAAAGAAAGGCCGCAACTGAGCCTGCTCAAGTATCAATTCAATCTCGGCCCGCAGCGCTCCGGAGCATATCGCCATTGGGACGTTGTTTTGACGGAGCATTTGCAGAAAATCGCGTACACCTTCAATTAACCGGCCTTCGGTTTTGGCCAATTCCTCGAATTCCCTGTTTTTTTGCTTCAAAAGATTCTCGATTTTTTGGCTGTCTATCCTGGGCTTATTTCTCTCGGCAATAAGATTAAAGCAATCGACATCCGTCAGGCCGAGGTACTCTTTATAGTAATCTTTTTTTGTCAGCTCGATGCCGAACTGTGCCAATACGCGATTAAATGCGCGAAGATGCAAAATCTCGGAATCGGTTATTACACCATCAAAATCGAAAATCACTGCTTTGAGCATAAAATTTTATTGATTCTCAAGATTTTCTAACTTTGTAA
>CAZRNB010000198.1:0-2941 GCA_964601355.1 uncultured Pirellulales bacterium | reverse complement strand
CCAGTGTCTCCTGTCGAAGACAGAAACAGGGGCGAAGTGGAGAAATCCGCCGTAAGGCGTCCTGAGCGAAGTCGAAGGATCAAAAGCAGATTTCTCGACTCGCCTTCGGCTCGCTCGAAATGAAGGCCGGCCCTCTTTTCTGCAAAACAATCTGAATTATAACATTATACGAATAATATGCAACTAAGTTGCAAATATATTTTAAATTTTTTACGCATTTTTTATAAGTCAAAAAGCAGTTGAAGAATTTGACCCGATTGGGTAAATTATCTTAAGACAAAAAACCCCCACGTAAAACGTGGGGCTAATTATTTAGCCTGCCCCGCTCCGGCTTCGGCCTTCGCCGAGACGAGCGGTTTTACCGCAGGTTATTGCATAATTTGAACTTGACGGACAAGACGAAATCAGAATGAAAATACTGCATACAATATCGGACCTTCAAAAGATAAAAAAAGGTTGCGTTCTGACGATTGGGAATTTTGACGGTGTTCATATTGGCCATCAGGAAATTTTAGCTTCTGCAAGACGAATCGTAGTAAAAGAGGCAACGGTCCTCGTCGTAATGACTTTCGAGCCGCACCCGGTTGCTGTTTTAAATCCCGACAAGGCACATCGTGTTTTGATGCCGTTGGCTTTGAAAAAGGATGTTCTTGCTGAAGCTGGAGCTGATTATCTCTTCGTTGCGAAAAGCAGCCGGAAGCTTTTAAGTCTTTCCCCTCGGGATTTTGTCCGGCAGCTCATTTTTGATAAAATGCGGCCCAGCGTGGTGGTTGAGGGTGAAAGCTTTAACTTTGGCTCCGCACGTGCCGGCAGTATTCAAACTCTGCAGAGGCTGGCGGGAGAGATGGGTTTTGAAGTTTCTATCATTAAGCCTAAAAAGATTAAACTTTCAACCGGCAAAATAGAGATGGTCTCAAGCACGCTGATTCGCGACCTGCTCTTAAATGGCAGAGTGACCGATGCTGCTTTGGCATTGGGCAGGCCTTATAGGCTGATTGGGCAGATAGTTCCTGGGCAAGGCAGGGGAAAGCTGCTCGGCTTTCCTACTGCGAATATGCAGCAGCCTAATCAGCTTATCCCCGAAGAAGGCGTCTATGCCGGTTTTGCAGGAATTGCGGATAGTGAGAGAAAAGCCTGTGCAATACAGCAGAAGGTTCCTGCTGCTTTTAGCATTGGTAGTCGAGATTGTATAGGAGCAAAGTCATCATTGTTAATAGAGGCGCATTTATTGGAAGAAAACGTCGGAAAGTTGTATGGCAGATGGCTTGCCATGGATTTTGTAAAGCGAATTCGCAACCAGCAGAAGTTTGATACAGATGCAGAACTTTCTGCCCGGATCGCAAAAGACTGCCGCTTTGCAGGAAAAATTTTATACTAATTCTACATTTTTAATTCTAAATTCTAAATTTAAACTGATTTGGGGTAGTAAAACGATGTTTGTTTATGAATTAGCTGTTATCTTGTTTATGTTAGGTCTTAATGCGATTTTTGCAGCTTATGAGATGGGGCTTGCGTCCATATCGAGGGCTCGGCTTTCGGTTCTTCTAAACGATAAGAAGAAAGGAGCCGCTGATGCAATTTTTATGAAGGACAGGATGGAGGCAAGTCTTGCAATTATTCAGCTTGGAATTACTATTGTGGGTGTAATTGCCGCGGCAACCGGCGGTGCCGGTGTGTATGGAACATTTGCACCGTACCTTCAGCAGCAATTGGGCATCTCACGGACTCTTTCGGGCGTGCTGGTGATAGCGCTATTGGTAATACCGCTTACTTTTGTGATGATAGTCTTTGCCGAGCTTGTTCCGAAGATGATTGCGCTGAACAACAAGGAATGGGTTGTGCTTTGCCTGTCACCGATTATGAAGGTTCTTTCGCAGATTGCTCATCCGGTTGTTTCGGTGATTGAAGCTTCCGTTAAGGCTGTAATTAGTCTGCTGCCGCGGCAGAGCCGGGCAGAAGCAGGAGCCAGGGGTCAGTGGCTGCATGAGCTAAAGGCCGCAATGTCATTAGCCAGAACAATGAAGCTTCTGGGGGAGCGGGAAGAGAAGATAGTCCTGGCTGCGGCTCATCTATCGACCCATCTTGTCCGTGACATTATGATGCCTTCACAGGATATATCGGTGATTTATGTCGGAAGCTCTCTGATGGATGCGCTGATTCAGGCGCATCTTGATATGCATACGAGGTTCCCCGTCTGTATGAAGGAGAACGACCCGCAGAGTATTGAGGGGTACGTGAATTTTAAGGATATTGTCGCGGCATTGAGGATAAATCCTTCAGATCCGACAATAAAGGGAATATCCAGGCCGATACAAAAAGTTCAGGAAGATATGCCCTTGTCACTACTTCTTGAAATGATGATTCAGCAGAAAATCCACATTGTGATTGTGCTGTCGAAGGAAGGAACGGTTCTTGGGATGATTACGCTGGAAGATGTTATTGAAGAGCTTGTAGGCGAGATCGAAGATGAATTTGACCGTTTACCTTCACATATCCAGGCTTGCGGCTGGGGCTGGATTATCGGCGGCGGTGTGCCGATGAGCACGGTTGCAGCGACGGCAGGCCTGGACTGGTCGGACAAGTTCGGCAGCGGCAGGATTCCGACTTTGGCTGAATGGTCGATACAACAGGCTGGAACGGATATTAAAGGCGGCGACACTATCGAAAGCTGGGGGCTGCATGTTGTGCCGCGTAAGTTTCGCAGAAAAAAAATATTAGAGGCTGCGGTAACAATTGCCGGAAAACCGGCCGTTCCTGGTGATTGTGAAGGTGTGCGTTGAAAGTCAGAAACCAGAGCCCCGAACGTAAGTGAGGGGAAATTATTACTAAGTGTTTTTAAAGGAGGTCATTATGAAGAATAGAAATTCGGAGAGACCGTCATTGGCCAAAATTGCTCAAGTTTTCGATAAAACATCAAATGCTGAGCGTCATTGCGAGCGAA
>CAZRNB010000197.1:0-3001 GCA_964601355.1 uncultured Pirellulales bacterium | reverse complement strand
TCGCCGCCACCGTGAAAGTTTGGCTTTCTTATTCAACTTAATTCTCCTCTAAACCGAAACCAGAGTTTTATAGTATATACATTGAGTTTCTGTGGATCAAATTTTGTTTCAAAACCATTGGATATGGGGTGCGCGTCGAGATTGTAGGTAAAACTCGCAGCACGCCTGTATAGAAATCCCATGTCATTCCGACCGAAGCCCCCGTGTCTTCTGTCGAAGACAGAAACGGGGGCGAAGCAGAGGAATCTGCTTTGAATGCAGACCTCTCCACTCGGCCAATTGGCCTCGGTCGAGGTGACAAAGAGAGACCTGCCAGTATCGGGCGGATAACAACGTTTGTGGTAACTCCAACTTACCAACAAGCATGACATGCACCCGTTGATATGGTGCTCTCACGCCCTCATCGACGGGGTATAGGTATGTTAGAAGTCTCGAAATCTTATTTATTTTATGACAGATATGGATTATATTGGTATGCGGGTTGTTCATAATTTACACTCTGAGTGGACATCGTCATTATGTAAAAGACAAGGATTGAAAGGAAAGCTGATGGAACAATGGTGGCGATTAAGTGTTGAGCAGACAATCAAGCGTTTAGGTAGTGATTTATCGTCCGGCTTAAGCTCTTCGGATGCGTCGGCTCGATTGAAACAGTATGGGCCGAATCAATTGGAGGAACGAGGCGGGCCTTCGGCAATAAGCATTTTTTTGAGCCAGTTCAAGGATTTTATCATCTGGATATTAATTGCAGCGGCGCTGGTCTCAGGCCTATTGCGAGAGTGGGTCGATGCATTGGCGATAATCGCTATTGTTATTTTAAACGCAGTACTTGGCTTCATCCAGGAATATCGCGCGGAGAAATCTCTCGCGGCTTTAAAGAAATTATCCAGCCCGACTTCCAAAGTCATCCGTAATGGGCAAAAGGGTATCGTTAATTCTTTTGAGCTGGTGCCGGGGGACATTATTGAGTTAGAGGCTGGTGACAGCGTGCCTGCCGACAGCCGAATCGGATGGCTGACCTCCAATTTCACTGTGCAGGAGGCAAGTCTGACCGGTGAATCAACGCCCGTTGCCAAAACAATCTTTGCACTGGCAGAAAAAGATACGCCGCTTGCCGATAGAGCGAATATGGTCTATATGGGGACTTCGGTCACATCGGGGAAGGCAAAAGCAGTCGTGGCAGAGACCGGCATGAAGACTGAGCTGGGCAAGATCGCCGGCATGGTTCAGGAAATCGAACGTGAAGCAACGCCTTTGCAAAGAAAGCTTGAGCAGTTCGGTAAATGGATTGTGTATCTGTGTTTTGTTCTTGTTGGGCTGGTGTTTTTGCTTGGGCTGCTGCGCGGAGGGGAGATTATGGACGTATTCCTGACCGCGGTTAGTTTGGCTGTGGCAGCGATACCAGAAGGGCTGCCGGCGGTGGTGACAATCGCTTTAGCTCTTGGCGTCAAAAGAATGGTGGCACGTCATGCGCTTATAAGAAAACTTCCTTCCGTTGAGACCCTGGGCTGTGCAACTGTTATATGCTCTGATAAGACAGGGACACTGACCAAAAACGAGATGACCGTCCAGGCTGTTTTTGCCGGCGATACTTTGTTCGGAGTGACCGGTATTGGATATGAGCCAAAGGGAGAATTTCTGCTTAATGGAAGGCATTTTGACAAAAATGAATTTCCTGTTTTAAGCAAAACCCTGCTTTGCGGAGTTTTATGCAATGGTGCTCAATTGATGGAAGAATCAGGCAGCTATAAGATATTCGGCGACCCAACGGAGGGAGCAATTCTGACCTGCGCCGCCAAGCTGGGATTATGGAAAGATACGTTGGAATCAGAATTTCCCTTTATACAGGAAATTCCATTTGATTCCGAAAGAAAGAAGATGACTATTATCCGGAAAAATGGTGACAAGGTCACCGCCTTTGTCAAAGGTGCTCCTGATATCTTTTTGAACGATTGCACACGGATTGAGCAGGGTAACACGGAAAGATCATTGAATGCTCAAGACAGAACAAGAATCCTTTCCGTCAATGATGAATTAGCTTGCAGCGGCATGAGAGTGCTTGCAGTTGGATGCCGAATACTGGATAAGGTTCCTGAAAAGTTTGAGGCAGAGCTAATCGAAAATGACCTTACTTTTGTTGGTTTAATTGCAATGAGTGACCCGCCCAGACAAGAGGTTAAGGATGTTATGGGCGAATGTACCGATGCCGGAATCAAAACCGTAATGATTACGGGTGATCACAAAAACACGGCTGTTGCCATCGCTAAGAAGTTAGGCTTTTTCAAAGAAACCTCATTGGCAATGACCGGTGAAGAGTTAGATAAAATTGACGATACGCAGTTGCAGAAAGATGCCCAAAGGATTTCTGTTTATGCACGTGTTTCACCGGAGCATAAGCTGCGAATTGTGCGTGCCCTGCGACGGCAAAAAGAAGTAGTGGCTATGACCGGAGACGGCGTAAATGATGCACCTGCCTTAAAAGAGGCGGATATAGGCGTGGCGATGGGAATAACCGGCACCGATGTTACTAAAGAGGTGGCGGATATGGTTATAACCGATGACAATTTTGTTTCCATCGTTGCCGCGATAGAGGAGGGCAGGGGGATATATGATAATATAAGAAAGTTTGTTCATTATCTGCTTTCCTGCAATGCAGGGGAAATCCTTGTTATGTTTGTCTCATCGCTGATTGGCTTGCAGCCGCCTTTATTGCCGATTCAGATACTCTGGGTGAATCTTGTCACAGATGGGCTACCCGCCTTGGCGCTGGGTGTTGACCCGGTTGAACCTGATATAATGAAACGACCACCAAGGCCAACCGATGAAAAGGTAATTACCAAACAAAGAGCTTTTTTGATGCTGGCTCAGGGAGCATTTATTGCCGTATGTAGTTTATCAGCTTTTTGCTTTGTCTTGTATGTGGAGAAAGAAGGTATAGAACGCGCTCGAACCGCTGCATTTATCGTTCTTTCCTGCAGCCAGTTATTCCATTCTTTCAACT
>CAZRNB010000196.1:0-3024 GCA_964601355.1 uncultured Pirellulales bacterium | reverse complement strand
TAAGGTTCGGTATAACTCCTTCGAACCAGAAGCCGTATTTTTGTTCGTCTTCAGATGTTGTGCCATACATCAGAATCCTTGCATACTCTTTTGGTATTCGCTCAAACGGTATGGATTTACTGATACCGACATTCCTGCAAAAGCTTTTGATGAGTCGGCTGTAGAATATATTCATTCTTTTGCCGCCCTTGCGCCAGGCGTCGATAGCGCCGTTTTCCAGCGAGACGCTTTTGTCCGGCACAATCAGGTCGGGGTCGAACTCCAGAATCGTCCCCAGGCCGTCGCAGCTCTCGCAGGCGCCGTAAGGGCTGTTAAAGCTGAAAAGCCGGGGCGACAACTCCTCCAGCGATGCCCGGGGATGCTGAGGGCAGGCGAATTTCTCGCTGTAGATGACCTGTGTCCACTTACCATCTGAACCAGTTGCTGTGGCCGTCTCGCCCTGCTGCACCAGCACTAAAAGTATCCCATCAGCGAGCTTCAGCGCCGTCTCGACCGAATCTGCCAGGCGAATGCGGACTGAGTTATTGATTATCAATCTATCGACGACCGCTGCGATGTCGTGCTTTTTGTTTTTGTCTAAAGGCGGGACATTGCGGACGTCATAAATAGCCCCATCAACGCGGACTCGAACGAAGCCCTCGCGCTGTATGCTGGCAAAGACGTCCCTGTGCTCGCCTTTTTTGCCGCGAACCAGCGGAGCACAAATCTGGACTTTGGTACCCTGAGGGCGGGCAAGGATTGAATCTACTATCTGCGAAGAATGCTGGCTCGTAATCTCCTTGCCGCATACCCAGCAGTGGGGGGTACCGACACGGGCAAAAAGCAGTCGGAAATAATCATAGATTTCAGTGGTGGTAGCTACGGTCGAGCGAGGATTGCTGCTGGCGCTTCGCTGCTCAATAGCGATAGTAGGAGGCAATCCTGTGATGTCGGCTACCGCTGGTTTCTGCATTTGTTCGAGGAACTGGCGGGCGTAGGCACTTAGCGACTCGACGTACTTTCTTCGTCCCTCGGCGTAAATGGTATCGAAGGCAAGAGAGCTTTTGCCTGAGCCGGAGATACCGGTAATCACAACCAGCTTATCACGGGGGATGCTCAGGGAGATATTTTTGAGGTTGTGCTCCGCCGCCCCTGTAATTTTTATCACTTTTTCTATTCGCTGCGTCATATCGCCGTTTTGTTATATAATAGTAGTGTTGCCGTGAAAAATTCGCCAATAACCCAAACTAATAATTATAGCAAAAAACCGCGAGAAGGTGAAATGTCTATAATCCAGCAATTCAGCAAAAGTATAAGTGTATAGCGCCAACTGTCACCAAACGATACTCTTTACTCTCGTACACGTAGTCCCAAAGTAGGTTCTTGCAATCAAGACGCATTGTTTTATCGGAATTAACTTTTACGAGCCGGCTAATACCAATTTCATACTAAAATATTTAAATTTAGTATTTGACAAGAATCATCCACACAATATACTAAATTTTAACGAATCAGTATATAATTAGTATATACGCAAGTTCTTGTGGCTAAAGGTGATAGTGCAATGAAAACACCCAAACCTCCTCCCAATTTCATTACGCTCTTGTCAGAAGCTGTAAAGACATTAGATGGTATACAGCGAATCCTCTCTGTGGACCCTGATTCAGCCAGCAGGGGAAAGTACCTTCATTGGGATAAACTGCGTTATTATTTACCGCCCGAAGGTTTTTCCCATGAAGAGTGGTGGCTGGCAATCAAGCTGAAAAGGCAGCGGCTTTACAAGCATGTTCCTTTGTGGGACAAGAACGGTGCACTCTTCAAGTATGCAATTGTAGACCCAATCCCCGAAATACTGCACAGGATTGATCAAGGGGCTGGCGGATTTATCCAGATGCCAGAACAAATCACAAATCCGGACACAAGGGACCAATACTATGTCAGTTCACTAATCCAGGAAGCGATTACCTCAAGTCAGCTTGAAGGAGCAGCAACAACGCGCGAAATTGCCAAGGAGATGATTAAAACCGGCCGGTACCCCCGTGACAAGAGCGAACAAATGATTCTCAATAATTTCAAAACGATGCAGAAAATTGGGAAACTGAAAACCGAACCCTTATCTAAAGAATTAGTCTTCGAGATTCATCGGCTCATTACAGATAAGACGCTTGACGATTTATCCGCGGCTGGCCGATTCCGCAGACCAGATGAACGGATAGTTGTTGGTAATATGTACAATGAAATTTTTCATGACCCGCCTTTGGCTGAGCAGCTTGAGAAAAGAATCGCTGCTATGTGCGATTTTGCCAACGGCAAAATCCCTGATGACTTTATCCACCCCGTTATCCGGTCCATCATTTTACACTTCTGGCTGGCCTATGACCACCCATTTGTCGATGGCAACGGCAGAGTAGCCAGAGCTTTATTCTACTGGTCCATGCTGCGACACGGCTTTTGGCTCTTCGAATTTATCTCAATTTCGCAAATTATCCTAAAAGCCCCAGCCAAGTACGGCCGTGCTTTCCTGTACACAGAAACGGACGACAGTGACCTGACTTACTTTACTCTCCACCAGCTTGGAGTGATTCAACGCGCAATACGGGAACTTCACGAATATATCAAGCGTAAAACAGAAAAGCTTCAAGCTCTTGAAAGACAACTACGCGGCATTGCCATACTCAATCATCGACAACGCGAGATCATTAGCCACGCTCTCCGACATCCTTACCAGCGATATACAATCAGATCACACCAAATAAGCCACAATGTTGTTTATCAAACAAGCCGACTTGACCTGCTATATTTGGAAAACCGTGGCCTTCTCAACAGTCAAAAGATAGGAAAAACATGGTATTTCACACCCGTAAGTGACCTTGAAGAAAAACTGGCCAAGTTATCTTAACGGCAACCTAAAGTAATTATGCAAACAAAAAAACTGCACAACTGGGATTTGTCTTACCAGCAGGCAATAGCTTTACAAAAGCAGCTCAGCGAAAAGGTGCAATTAGTCGAGCTAAAGAATCCACCTAAAACCATAGCCGGTATTGA
>CAZRNB010000195.1:0-3050 GCA_964601355.1 uncultured Pirellulales bacterium | reverse complement strand
TGTGATAATAGGCAATAGAATAACCTGTCTTTACCTATAAATGTGACATGCACCCTCTGACATACCTAACGAGGCTGGCATACGGCTATTTAGAACCGAAGTAAAAAAAGAGGACACAGAACTGGTAAAAGCTATGTGTCCTCAGTCTTTGGCAAAAACTTGTAAAACGGTGTAATCTTTGATTTAGGGCGTCTTACCTTCGCTTTCTTTTTTCAGCGGCGTTGTCCACAGATATATCGTGTGCTGAGCGCCGTCCTGGCTTTTAACCGTGACAACCTCATCCGGCTTGACTCCTCTCATATCAAAATCGTGTGAGACAATCCGCGAGCCGGGCTTGAGCTTCTCTAATTGCGGAATCAGCTTCACATTCAAACTCGGCAATAGATACAGGGTAATTACATTCGCCTCGCTAAGGTCGAGCGTAAAAATGTCCTTCTGCTCAATTGTCACTAAGTTCCCGACGTCGTTCGCATCCACGTTTTTCAGCGACTCTTTTATGCGTTGTGGGTCTATATCGAAACCTTTGGCTTTACAGCCGTACTTTTTAGCTGCCGTCACGACGATTCGGCCGTCGCCGCAGCCTAAGTCATAGACTAAATCGTCTTTTGTGACTTTGGCCATTTCGAGCATTTTGTCCACCGCCTCCGGGGGTGTAGGGACAAAGATGACGTCCGGCGTTCGAGGCGGATTTACCTGCTGTGTGTTGACGTCGGAAACTTCTTTACTTACCTGCTGAGGCTTGGCTTCAGCGGCTCCTTTTTGTGCAACCTGTGTTGTTACCTTGGGGGCTTCTTTGCTTTCGGGTTTGGGTTTTGCCTGTGAAGCAGGAGCCTGAGCTGCTTTGGAAACCTTATTCTGGTCCGCCGCAGGCGACTTGGTGGCAGCGGATTTGGTCTTTCGTTCATCGCAACCAGCGAAGAATACGGCACCGATAAGGAGCAAACCGACTGCTAAACTGACTGCTTTTTTCATTGTTATACCTCCAAAAAAAATCCTTAACTTTTTCAGAAAACCTGGGACAGCTCCATTATTCCCTTTACAGGTTTCTTTCCGTGTAAAATTCCGAATACTATCCAAATCTGCAATCCACATCAAGATAAATTTGTATTTTTGGTCATGATTTTCGGAGGTTGATATTTTATGAGTTTATTCTTGACTGTAAAAGATAAATAGGCTTTATTTGTATCGCGGCTGAAAAGCGGTGAAATTGCGTTTACGGCGCAATCTCGCTAATTAGCCGGCTGTGATAGCTTGTGAGACAAACTCTTATATAGTTTATGGAAGGACATCTTCATTTTGGAAAGGATTGAAAAATGCTGATTTTGAAACTATCGAGAATTTTTCTTGTTTGTGGCTGTATCGCGCTAATCTGCGGCTGTAACTCACAACAGAAGGACTTGCGTATCCAAAACCAAACACAGCAGAAGCAAATAGACTCGCTGCGAGCCGAGCTGGATGCTAAAAAGCTCGAGCTTGACCAGGCCAATAGGCTGCTTACGGATTCCAAAGAAAAAGGCGGCATCGAGGCACAGACTTTGGAGCAAAAAATAGCCGCTCTTAAAGAAGACCTGGCTAAAAAACAAGAGATGATAGATTCTATGCAGAAAAGACTGCTCTTAGGCGGCACCCAGCTACCGGTGGAGCTAAGCACCAAGCTGGAAGATTTTGCCAAGCAGTACGATTTGGTAACGTATGACGCCGGACGAGGAATAGTTAAATTCAAGAGCGATCTGCTTTTCGAGGTGGGCAGTGACAAGGTGGCGGCGGATGCTGTCAAAGCTGTCCAGTCTCTTTGTGAGATTTTGAATTCCGAAGAGGCGAAAAAATTCGATATTATAATTGTTGGTCATACCGATGACCTCCCGATTGAAAAGCCTGCGACTCTCGCGAAACATCCAAACAACTGGTACTTGTCCGTTCATAGGGCGGTATCCGTGCTGAACGTAATGGCCGATAACAAAATTGACCCGAAGCGGCTAAGCGCACGCGGCTTCGGCGAATATCGACCCATCGCAGAAAATCAGGCCGGCAAAAAAGGCAATTCTCTCAATAGACGCGTAGAAATTTACATCGTTGCGGAAGGAATGTAAGAGCATAAGATGGATACTTGATGCTCGACGAGCATGGTAGTTTATAAGTGACTAAAGTGAGCTAAAGTGACTAAAGTGAGCTAAAAGGTTTTAAATAACAACTTTAGGCACTTTAGTCACTCCAAATTTTAGGCACTTAATTATTGAGAATCGAGCATGGCAGAGCGAACTTTGATTATCATCAAGCCGGATGCTGTCCAGCGTCATTTGGCCGGCGAGATAATATCGCGGCTCGAACGAAAGGGCTTAAAACCCATCGCCGCAAGGTTTATGCAAATCTCTGAGCAGTTAGCCCGCCGGCTTTATTCTGTCCATAAAGGAAAGCCGTTTTACGAAGGTTTAGTAAAATTTATATGTTCAGCACCTGTACTTGTAATGGTCTGGGAGGCGGATGGCGTCATAGAAACCGTGCGTAAGATGATGGGAGCCACTTCCGGCTATGATGCTCAGCCGGGCACTATCCGAGGGGATTTTGGCTGTTCCGGAAGATACAACCTTATTCACGGTTCCGACGGTCCGGAGTCGGCCCAGCGCGAAATCGAGATATTTTTCCGCCCCGACGAAATCATCAAATACGAATTAACCGACGCGAGCTGGATATACGGTAAAAATGAATAGCTATTTGATAATAGTACTCTGTCGCATGTTATTTGAGGAGTTGTCATTGCGAGGCCTACGTAGTAGGCCGTGGCAATCTCACTTCCCAAGAACGGAGATTGCTTCGCTTCGCTCGCAATGACGTCCATCAATTGGCCTGCGACAGACCACTAGTAGTCTGTCAAATTCGATTAGGTAGGTTGTCATTCCGCACTTGATGCGGAATCCGGTCTGTTAATAGTTCTGGATTCCCGCTTTCGCGGGAATGACAAGTCACAAAAACAATTTTGACAGACCACTATATACTCGATTCTCGTCGAGCATCGAGGATCAAGAATCGAGTGTCGAGGCAATCAGTATTTA
>CAZRNB010000194.1:0-3070 GCA_964601355.1 uncultured Pirellulales bacterium | reverse complement strand
CAAAATCGCGCATTATTATAACACTGAGCTAATGATTCTGCAATATCATTGTTAAAAATATTGTAATATCAATGATGGTGAGCATACTTTTCCAAAATGATGATATTATCGCGGTAGATAAACCGTCCGGCCTGGCCTGCATATCTGAGCGGGATATTCGAATAGGTAACCTGCACGGACAACTGTCGGCGATGTATCCGCACAAAATCTACGTCGTGCACCGCCTCGATAAAGAAGCAAGTGGCGTAGTTCTTTTCGCCAAGAACGCCGACGCACACCGCTATCTGTGCCGACAATTTGCCGAGCACAGCGTTGAAAAAAGCTATCTCGCCCTTGTGCATGGCTGTGCCAGCGGTGACACCGGCAGGCGGCATCAGCTTCGGGTGCACTTTTACAGTATTGGCCATACGATTGTTGACGACGCCCTTTATGACGAAAGGAACCCCCCAATAAATTGGGGGGCTAAATATTTACGTTTGATGCTGCATGCGGGAAAAATCACATTTACTATATCGACCAGCAAGCAGATGACCATCGAATCATCCCCGCCGGAAGCTTTTACACAGGTTATCAAATCGTTGAGAAAGTTTATTTAGCAACATTCTCCTTTGTTCCAAGCAAAGGCAAAGATTTTGTCACAGTAACCTGTCACAGTATGTCACAGTAGTACGTCCCCAAGCTGTGACCCTTAATGTCCCTTATTATTTGCTATTACCACGCTTCTTCCAGAGTACCTTTGTCCTATACCCATGTCCTGCAATGTCCTATATCCGTGTCCTATAATGTCCTATATTTTTAATACGCACCGCATAGTTTTCAAGCATTTTCCGTTTGACTGCCTTCTGCCAGGACGGCGAGGATTTTGCCGGCGGTCTCGGGGGATAATTCGCCGCTCGTTACCTGTCGCTCGTCACTCGTGCCATCCTGGAATCCTAAATATCGCTGCGAATCCATCGAAATAATGTCCAAACACGCCTTGCGAGCCGTCTCCTGGTTTTCTGAGGCGGTCAACTCCACCAGCTTGGCAGCGGCCAGCGGCGCATATCGAGCGATAATCAAACGTGACTGCCGAAAGCTGCGGATGATACGCTCATTAAACTGCTCAATAAATCGCTCATCAGCCAGCCATTTCTCAAAAGCCGGCCTTTTGACGTTGTATTTATCCAGCACCGCCTGCTCATCAAGCTCGCCGACGAACAGATCCTCAATCACCGCCAACTGTTTTCTGCTCAATTTTTTAGCCATTGTCGTTTACTTCTACATCCGCACGTTTAGCCGTCGCCGGTATTCATCCTTCGTAGTACCACTACGGAGAAGGACGGCGACGTTCACTGAATCGCAACTCCGCCAATTGTGCAGCCCGCCGCTGCTCGAACTGCTCTTGCGTTAAGGGCTGCCATTGCTTGTCTCCGCCGAAACTATGCTTGAATCTCTCTACCACTGCTTTCGCGTCTTTTTGCCGCTCGGCCAGCGTCGCCGAAGCTGTAGATATGTGCAAGAAGCACCTTCTCGCTCAAACCAACATCAGGAAGATTCAAGATATACGCTGGAATCTTCAAATACGGCCCTTATTGTTTTTTCATTTCGACCTGTCAAGTACGCCTCGGCAATTACGGTCAGCGCCATGACATTTCTCATTGCAGAAGACCCCCCAGTGAACTGGGGGGCTAAACATTTTTTGGCAAGTGACATCGCTTCTTCAATTATCCGCTGCTGCCGGTCATCGACAAAAAATATCAGAGGTCTGGCAAAGCTCGTCGCCCGTTGTTCTTCGCTCGTCGCTCGAAACAAAGAATTTTTAAGATTGGTCAAACACTCAATCTGCTTTGCGGTCTGCGGCAAAAGCCTCGACAGACAACGGGCATCCATTTGCTGATTCAGCCGGCTCAGGAGAGCGAGCTTCTTTTCGAGCACATCGGAGCCGCCGAGGCGGTTGAGTGTTGCAAGCAGGATGTCGGTCTGCTGGTCGTCGATGTCCCAGACTACCGCGTCGGCCTGTTTGAAGCCGAGCTGCAATAAGGCCTGCCAACGATGATGGCCGTTGATTATCTGAAAATAGCCCGGCTTACCGGGGCATGGACGAACAACCAACGGCTCATATCGACCTGTCCGTTTCACGTTACGGACAAGTTTGGCGAAATTGGCCTTACTCATTCGGTTGGGATTGTCCGGATGCGGAACGAATTTATTGATTTCGATTGACTGAATCATATTCGTCATAATTTACAATACTCGATGATCACGAATTTAGAATGGAGAATTTAGAATTTAGAAATTGTTAATTCTTCATTCTCAATTCTTAATTCTTCCTTCATTGGGTTGAACCAAATATAGTACACGGGTCTTTCAGTTAATTTACTCAGGATATACCTTGTTCGCTCAAGGCCGACCGGCATATTGCGACGTCTTCCGTAACTCTGCAGAAAACATTTAATCTGAAGCTCAATGAAGTCTGACTTCGGCCAGCGCAACTGCTCCATCTTTAGATGCATAGCTTTTGGATCAATAAGCTCTTGATCTTCAATACCGACAAGGCTTAACGCCTCGATAAGCTGCCCACAGCGAGCTGGAAGCGTAGAGGTGTAGGCCTTCATGCCGGCCTTTTCAAAGAAGGGATTCACATGTCCCATCACAGCAAGTGACTCAATGACAAACACATCTAACATCGGCATAGTGTCACGCACAAGCCGGCTGGCAAGGCCAAGCCCGCGGAATCTCGGCTCGATAATGACCCTGCCGATGCAGCGTATGTTCTTATTGACAAGCGCAAGCTGTGTTGCTCTGTCAAAGCCGGTAAACAAACCATTTGTTGCTATGTTCCGCAGCTCTAAAGCCGGCGCCGGCATCGTATAGACGATAACGCCTGCCACCCTGCCGAAATGGTCCTTTAAGGCAAATATTGTTGTAAAAGGGCCAAGATGACTGTCACGGTAGTGGTAGTGCGCAAGGGCTTTGTAATCTTTTATGCCACCGGGTACAATTAACAATTTATTACATACCGAACAATGTGACATTTTCCTCCCTTTAGAATTTAGAATTAAGAATGTAGAATTTAGAAATTCTTAATTCT
>CAZRNB010000193.1:0-3160 GCA_964601355.1 uncultured Pirellulales bacterium | reverse complement strand
AAATCCGCAGAGAGAAAGCCTGACAAGTCGGAGTCATTTCGACCGAAGCCCCCGTGTCTTCTGTCGAAGACAGAACGGGGGCGAAGAGGAGAAACCTGCTTTGAAGGCAGACCTCTCCACTCGGCCATACGGCCTCGGTCGAGGTGACAAACGGCGACAAACCATCCTTTCGACTCTGCTCTAAGCCTGCCCTGAACGTAGTTGAAGGGACAAGTATCGATTGAGATAATAGGCAATACAGTGGCGTCCAACACACCTACAAAATTGACATGCTCCCGATTTCGCCAACGCAGACCTGGAAAAAGAAAACTTGTATTTCGTCAACAAAATGCTAACAATATATAAAAACGGGCAAAAATCGAGGCAAGGAAAAAAATGACAAAGGAAATTGCTCTACGCAGCATGGCTTTCGCCATTAAAAAATGTATCCGCAGCATACCGGATTGGCCGAAGAAAGGCATCTTATTTCGTGACATCACGCCGCTATTGGCTGACCCAAAGGCTTTTTCAGCAGCAGTTGACGCCTTATGCGCTGATTTTACGGATTTGGGTGTAGAATATATTGCTGCCGTTGAGGCGAGAGGATTTATATTTGGCTCTGCTGCTGCACAAAAGCTCGGAGCCGGCTTTATCCCGATACGCAAAAAGGGCAAACTGCCGTACAAAACCGTGAGCGTCACTTACGATTTGGAATACGGCACCGATACATTGGAGGTTCACAAGGACGCCGTTAATAAAAGAGCCAAGGTGTTAATGGTCGATGACCTGTTGGCAACCGGAGGCACGATGGCAGCAGCCTGCCGGCTAATTGAAAAAATCGGGGGGCAAATTGTCGGCATATCTTTTCTTATTGAGCTTAGCGAATTAGCCGGTCGTGAGAAGCTCGGCAGCTACAAGATTAGTACAGTCATATCATATTGACTATCAAACTGCAAAGAAGTTTAAAGTGCCTAAAGTGGAAAGTGCCTAAAGTAGCTATTTTTGCTTAACTTTAGCTCATTTTAGGCACTTTAGTTCACTTTAGTCACTTCGAAATTTGAGATAAGACAGCAGCATTGCGTTCTACTACGAATTGTTTTATGCTATCAATCATCGATTCCGGCACCCAGTCACCCAGTAACTGATCCACTAATGGATTAAAATTCTCAGGTGCAAAGACCGTGTTTATCAAATCGATAAACTGACTGTGGTACAGCCGGAGAACATCGGGGTGTGTAAGCAACTCGTGCAGACCGTTTACACCGGCATATATATAAATATCACGATGAATATCCGCAGAATGGTCACCCTGGCCGAATAACGTATCCAGGTCGTGAGGGATAAGTAAAAACCGCGTGTCCTCTTTGCCACAATATAGCGCGTAATCATCGCCTTTAGGAGTATTTAGGCCTCCTTCAAAGTTATTCGCCAGCGCATCAACGGCAAGGTACCGCAACCACTGCTCAAGGTTGATAACCTGGCTGACATCCTGGACAAAAGACTGCGGTGGTGTATTATTCAACACATAAACCAAGTTAATCAAGTCATTGAAGTCGTCTTCAGCAACGTTTGTGACTTTCTCATAATATTTGCGGTAACTATTCGGATTATCGTCCTTATAATCCAAATCCGATCGTTGTTCATCGGTGGCACAGACATAAGCATTTCCATCTGGATCTTCCGGAAAATGCCTCTTAGTAAAATCACTGTCTATAACCTCCAATGCAACATACGAGCCATACATGTGATTATTGGTTTGAGCCAGATTCCGACCATTGACACGCAGTTGTATTGCTTTGACGTCTGCTGCAGGCAGACCCGCCGCCTGCCAGACAGCACTACCTAATAGTTGTATATATCCGTAGCGATTATTGATAGCTATAGCTGTGACATCGTTCCACGGTTGATCGTGTGGAAAGTCAACGTGGTAGTTATTCCGATAGCTGCCGCTACTGTTCTTTCGGCCGCCCTGGCCGCGGTTACGAATACCAACACGATACCGCAATTGAGTTTGCATACTATCGATGCTGATAAACGTGCCATTCATCTGAACACGAGACCTTGCATCCGGATCACGTGAGCCGATATATTCCAGCTCGGCACGCTCGTCTTCGGTCATAATCAGGTAATAAATCGGCTGACTACCTGACATCTGAAACTGGTCGGAAGAATCGCTTACCTGGTACAGCAGATTAGTCATTTGCTCCGGCTGACCGTCCACAATGCTCGGAGCAGGCCAGGTGCGGACATTAGCAGCAGCATCAACAGCCTCTATAAAGAACTCGATAACGGTCCCGTCTTGATGAGGAGGGATACTCGCTGCGTACACTCCGTCACCTGCGTCACGATCACCATGCCGGCCGTCATCAAACATCGCCAGCACGTTGAAGTTAGAGTCACCATCTTTACGGTAATGCAATTTTACAGTTACACCGTCTGCTGGCTCATCGATAATCCTGGCTGACACCGTTACAGACTCAAAAGACAAAGGTATGACAGGAAAATGCGTAACATCCAGGATTAATGGCGCGACGTCGCTTTTAGCAACCGAATTGGCCGCACCGGGTGTGCCACTGGCAATAGTGCTCGCCGCCCAATTTTGCCCATATTCATTGGGCATAGCTAAATTGACCAGTTCCAACGATTTTCCGCCCCCGTCGTGCTCATACGACCAAACCCATCCACGGTGGCCATTATCTTGCAGCCCAAGCTCGCGTACCGCCCAGTCGCCTTCATCGTAATAATGGACTTTGTCAATCCTTCCGCCGGCCGAATCTTGTAGCTCAATAACCTCTCCGGAGTTACTCAACCGGCCTGTCCAGCCTCCAATGACATTAGTAACAGATGGATATTTAGCCCGAAATGTGTTCGGGTCTGCTGCTACAACAAGGTACTCAGCCGGGCCGAGCGTTACATTTGGGAAAACAAAGTCCACACCATTTGTGAATCGACAGCCTAATAGATTGACCGGCTCGCCCGACCGATTAAATATCTCGATGTATTCCTCCCGAATATTTTCTGCCCCTGGCGTTGGATGGTAGGGATGGTACATGATTTCGCTGATAATAACGTTAACGGGATTGCTCATATTTGACGCCGCCGGGCTGGATATAGCAGGCTGGCCGTAAGCAAAACCAGCCAGAGAAATAACCAAAAATAGAAGAGCTTTTTTCATAGTTAG
>CAZRNB010000192.1:0-3170 GCA_964601355.1 uncultured Pirellulales bacterium | reverse complement strand
AATCACCAGCTTGATTGCATTGGAGCCTAATAAAACTCGCTTGTTTTGGGCCTAGATTGTATTGTCATATAGTGCAATTCTAAAAACATAAAAAAGAGTGTTGAATCAAATAATATTATATTTTCGTTTCACTATGTGGTATTGATAGGTATTGCAATACTAAATCCACAAAAAGAGAATCCAATCAAACAGCGTTATCCTTCATTTCAGTAGGTGGTATTAATAGGTAGTGAAATTTGATTCTTTATCTTCATCGTGTAAATAGGGACGTCACGGAAAAAACTGAGACGATAAGATTTGCTTGGCTGGTTTCTTTACCTTTGATAACCACAATCCTTGCGTCGGCTGCATCCTTCTCAACGACTTCACGGTACTCGTCACGGCGAAGCGTACCGTAGCCGGAAAGTTCATCTAATGAGATAAGTCTATCTTGATTTATCGGGACTATCTCACGGGATAAATTCACACCGAAGAAGAATGTCATACCCGCGCAGGCGGGTATCCATTTATCATTTCGTAGCAATGGATTCCCGTTTTCGCGGGAATGACATCCGTCTTTATCTCGTTGCTGTATAATCACTTACTAATATTAATTGTCAAAAATAGTCAGTTTGAGTTAAATAGTATTTCAATAAATGCCCTGTTAAAAACCGAAAAAATAATAGCTAACATCTCCAAGATTAGTGATGAACAAGAGCTTCTTCCAGAGTCTTGTCGGCTTTCTCAGGCAAAACCTCCGGTGCAGGTGCAGGTTTGCCAAAGGCCGGCAGATAAATAATAAAGGCTGTGCCTTTATTCACCTCACTCTCGACCTCAATTCTGCCCTCGTGCAGCATTACTATTTTTTTAACAATAGCCAGTCCCAGGCCGGTCCCCTGAATTTCCACGCCTGGCCGATGCACACGGTAAAAATGCTCAAACAGCTTCGATAGAGCCTCCTTAGGTATTCCCATGCCGGTGTCACTGACCCGCATGACCAATTCCTCGTTCTGACGGGTAGCACCAATAGAAATCCTTCCTCCATCAGGGGTAAATTTGACTGCATTACTGAGCAGATTTGTCAAAACCTGAATAATTTTGGCATTATCAAACCTTGCTTTGGGCAGGCTGCCCTCAAGCTCAAGGCAAATATCTATCGATTTCTTTTTTGCTAAAGCAGCCATCGATTGATAGGCTTCTTCGACAACATCCTTTACGCTGTGCTCCTGAATATCTAATTTGACCCTGTTGGACTCAAGCCTTTGAAAATCCAAAACCTCATTTACCAATGTGGCCAGCCTGTCAACATTTCTCTTTGCCATATCCAGGAATTTCCTCTGCTGGTCGTTGACTGGTCCTCCAATCTCATCTGAAATGATGGAAATAGCCTCTTTAATACAGCCTAAAGGCGTCCTCAGCTCATGTGAAACCGTGGAAATAAACTGCGACTTCATCTCCATCGTCTCTTTGAGCTTCTCTTCCGCTATTTTCCGGTCGGTAATGTCATCAATTGCAATGACCACGTGCTTACTGCCATCGATCATCACAGGTTCGGCACTGACGCTGAGCCACGGAGAAACTTCTTTATCAGCAATCCTGAGCACCGGCTTGACCTCTACCTTCCGCACAGATTGGCTGGTGCTTAGAGCACCCGTAATAGCCTGGCGGAACAAACATTTTTCACAGGCGGGGCTAAAACTACAACCCTTTTCATTAGAAGCGCTATTAACGCAACAAAGAGCCTCGCCGAGAGGTCGATTGATAATTTCCGTGAACTCTCGCATGACAAGATGTCTGACAGCGTCATTGACGCGCTTTACTATCAAGTTTTCATCGACCAGCAGCATACCAACGGGAACAGCATCGA
The DNA here is from genome assembly GCA_964601355.1 of uncultured Pirellulales bacterium. Classification (GTDB taxonomy): domain Bacteria; phylum Planctomycetota; class Phycisphaerae; order Sedimentisphaerales; family Anaerobacaceae; genus CAZRNB01. Next base: position 1,324 of record CAZRNB010000192.1, on the reverse strand, counting down.
ATATCGCTGCGAGATTTTTTTGCTTTTCATTGATTATTGTTTCTAATTTCTTATACTTCAAGGCGCTATCTACCGTTATCGGAAGCACCTTCAGGTAGTTTCGCTCCATGCTTTTCACAAGATAATCGCAAGCGCCGGCTTTGATGGCCTTAACGGCAATCTCCTCATTACCCACTCCGGTAACAACTATAACAGGAATATCCTTCACCGTATCGAGGATGTCCAAAGCTGTACCATCGCCCAGATTGAAGTCAGAGACAATAACATCGAACTGTTCGGTATTCAATATGCTCTTGGCGGTTGAAACGGAGCCGGCTATCTTGTAATCATACGGAAGTTTCTCTTCCCTGATCAGCCATTCAAACGCCTTTTGGTCAATCTTGTCATCTTCGATTAAGAGAATTTTAAGTCTTGAACTATCCATATATTAGACAATCAGCCCTGAAGTTATAATTGCCTAAAGTGAGCTAAAGTGACTAAAATGAGAAAATGAATATCGAATAACGAATAAAGAACTTTGAATCTTGACTGTCGTCAGACAAGTTTCGAAGTTCCTTGTTCGATATTCATTATTTAATTTTCCAAATCCAGAACTTTAGGCACTTTACACTTTAGGCACTTTACACTTTAGGCACTTTACACTTTAGACACTTTACACTTTAGACACTTTGTTTTCGAGGGCATTTGCGATCTTTTCCATCAGCACGGCAAAATCAAACGGCTTGGCGATATAATCCGAGACACCAAAAGATGAGGCTTTAGCTATATCCCGCGCCTCACATAAAGCGGTGACCATTATTACGGGAATATCTTTTAGCTCCGAATTCTGCCTGAGCCGCTCGAGCACCTCATGGCCGTTCATAATCGGCATATTCGTATCCAGCAGCACAAGGTCAGGCTTCTCACTGATCACCTTTTTCAAGCCTTCCTCTCCATTAGAAGCCGTTATGACGTCATAGTGACTCCATTCAAGGCGGCACTGGATGGCGGTGACATAATCCGGCTCATCATCAACTATAAGTATTTTGGCTCGCTCATCTTTCTTTTTTGATTTAAATAATCCGAACATCTTCATTTCCTCGTTTATAGTTTATAGTTTATAGTTCATAGTTCATAGTTCATAGTTCGTAGTCAATGAACAATTAACTCATAACTACGAACTATTTTTCCTGTTCTTATCGACTCAAAAAGTTAGTAATATTAGCAAAAACACCTGCTCTCGATACTCGATCTCTGGAAAGCAAAGTGTCTAAAGTGTAAAGTGACTAATACTCTGTCGCAGTTTGAACGATGGATGTCATTGCGAGCGAAGCGAAGCAATCTC
>CAZRNB010000191.1:0-3425 GCA_964601355.1 uncultured Pirellulales bacterium | reverse complement strand
ACGGGGGCTTCGGTCGAAATGACTCCGACTTGTCAGGCTTTCTCTCTGCGGATTTAACCAACAATTTTGATATGCACCCGGCGTAATCGACCTCTTGCAAAATATGGCGGAACAGCGTATAAACTGAGCTATTATGTCTAAAGATGCAAGAAAACAAACTTATACTGAGCTTGCCGAACGTATCGTGCAGTTGCGGGATGAAATTCGCAGACACGATTACCTCTATTATGTCCTCAGTCAGCCGGAAATCAGTGACCAGCAGTATGATAAGCTCTTTGCAGAGTTAAAGTCGTTGGAAAAAGTCCATCCCGAGCTTGTAACGCCTGATTCGCCCACGCAGCGTGTCTCCGGGCAGCCGCTCGAAGGATTTGCCGCGGTTAGACATGCCGTGCCAATGCTCAGCATGGATAATACATATAATGCTGAGGAGCTGCGGGCCTTCGATGAAAGAGTTTATAAGCAACTGGGCAGTAAAGATTACGATTACGTAATCGAGTTGAAGATTGACGGCCTGGCGATAAGTCTTCGCTACGAAGATGGCCGGCTCGTCACCGCGGCAACTCGCGGCGACGGCGAAGTGGGCGATGATGTTACCGCTAACGTGCGAACCATAAAAGCTGTCCCGCTGGTGCTTCTAGCGAACAGCGAACAGCGTACAGCGGACAGGGGACAGCGGACAGAAGATAATAAAGTAAATGCTGAACGCTATACGCTGAACACTGACCGCTATCCCAGGGTGCTGGAGGTCCGCGGCGAAGTTTATATGCCGACGAAATCCTTTATTATATTAAACAAGCAGCGTGCGAAGGCGGACGAGCCGGCTTTTGCAAATCCGCGTAACGCCGCCGCCGGCTCTTTAAAGCTGCTGGATTCAAGAATCACCGCCCAGAGAAATCTTTCATTTTTTGCTTACGCCATTGGCGAAGTTTCAGAGCCTCTTGCTGAAACGCACTATGAAACTCTGCAGAAATTCAAACAATTTGGACTGCCTGTCAATCCTCATATCAAAAGGGCCGCTAATATAGAGGATGCAATGGAGATTTGTTTTAGCTGGAGTGACAAACGTGAAACGCTTCCCTACAAAATAGATGGGATGGTCTTGAAAATAAACCATTACGCCCAGCAGGTCGCCCTCGGCGCAACCGGCAGGGCGCCTCGATGGTGCATTTCTTATAAATTCCAGGCCGAACGTGCCGAAACTGTCATTGAATCAATCGATGTCCAGGTGGGCAAAAGCGGTATTTTAACGCCCGTTGCCAATCTAACGCCGGTGCTGCTGGCCGGCACTACCGTCAAACGTGCAAGTCTGCATAACTTCAACGAATTGAAACGGCTGGATGCCCGCTGCGGTGACACAGTGCTGATCGAAAAGGCCGGCGAGATAATTCCGCAGGTGGTAGAGGTAAAAAAAGAGTTGAGACCTGTTGATACCAAACCATTCAAAATACCCAGAAAATGTCCGATTTGCGATTCTAACGTGGCGAAAGACGAAGAGGGCGTTTATATCAGATGTATCAATCCGAATTGTCTGGGCCAGTTGAAAGAGCGTCTGCGATATTTTGCCGGCAGAGACCAGATGGATATTGAGCATCTGGGGATCGCCCTGATTGAGCAATTGGTGGAATCGGGATTGGTAAAGAACTTTGCAGACCTTTACATGCTGCAAAAGCCACAAATCGAGGCATTGGAACGGATGGCCGAAAAAAGTGCCACAAACGTGATAAAAGCGGTAGAAAAAAGCAAGACTCGGCCATTATGGCGGCTCATTGCTGCTTTGGGTATTCGCCATATCGGTGGCCAGACGGCACAGATTTTGGCTGACCATTTCGGCTCACTTGAGGCTCTTATGATTGCTGCTAAAGAAGCTCTTGATGCGATAGACCAGATTGGCCCGGCGATGGCGGAAAGCATTTATGAATATTTTCGCAATCCACGGAATCAGGCAGTTATCAAGGAAATGTTGGACGCTGGCGTAAAGCCGGAGCGCCCGAAAAAAATTCGCAGCATGGGCAAATTCACCGGTAAAACAATTGTTGTCACCGGCGCTTTGGAAAATTTCACCCGCCCGCAGGCTGAAAATGCAATTAGACAGGCCGGCGGAAAGCCTTCTTCGAGTGTCAGCAAAAAAACCGATTTTGTTTTAGCAGGCAAAGAGCCGGGAAGCAAGCTCGATAAGGCCATGAAGCTGGGAGTCAAAGTGATTGACGAAGAACAATTCCTTCAAATGATAAACACGGACTGACATAAACGAAGACGATAGACGATGGACGATAGACGATGGATGCAGATGGCTTTAAGACTGGCCAAGCGAGGCATCGGCTCGGTTGAGCCTAATCCTGCGGTTGGAGCAGTCGTCGTAAAGAACAGCCAAATTATCGGCAAAGGCTGGCACAAAAAATTTGGCGGACCACACGCAGAAATAAATGCTCTTGAGGACTGCAAAACGCTCGGTATTAGTCCGAAGGGAGCAACGATGTATGTCACGCTTGAGCCATGCTGTCATTATGGAAAGACTCCGCCCTGTACAGATGCTTTAATTGCCGCTGGTTTATCAAGAGTTGTTGCTACTACGATTGACCCCTCAGTGCATGCTAATAGTAAAGGCGTTGAGCAGTTGCGTAAAGCCGGAATTGAGGTAGAAATCGGTGTTTGTGAAGCAGAGGCACGCCTATTAAATGCGCCATTTTTCAAATTTGCTTCTACCGGCAAATGCTGGGTAATACTCAAATGGGCACAGACCATTGATGGAAAACTTGCTTATGTTAATGCAACTGATGAGCAGCGGTGGATTTCAAGCGAACAAAGCAGAAAAGATGTTCACAAATTGCGTCGGCGTGTACAAGCTATTTTAGTTGGCGTTAATACGGTAATAGCTGATGATCCGCTGTTAACAGCAAGGCCGAGCAAGGGCAAACAATCAACAAGAATCGTATTGGATAGCACTTTGAGAATCCCTTTAGATTGCAAGCTTCTCGCTACCGCTAAGGAGGCTCCTGTGCTAATTGTAACCAGCGAACAAGCCGTTCAGGCAAATCAGGATATTGTGGATGATGTAAAACAAAAAGGAGCGAAGATTATTACTGTTCCGGTTCAACAAGGCCGATGTGACCTAAATTTCCTGCTCGATGAGCTGGCAAAACTCGGTGTTCAGCAATTGCTTGTTGAAGGTGGCCCCACGGTGTTGACTTCGTTTCTGAAAAAGCAATTAGCCGATGAAATTATTGTGTACATCGCACCCAAGATACTCGGTTCAGGAGGTAATGCAGATATAAACAAATCAACGGCTGAATTGACAGCAGCCATTGATTTGCATTATGTTGATATAAAGCGTTTCGGTGATAATGTCCGCCTGACTGGCTTAACAGAAAACGTGTGTGACTAATTTTTGTGGCAGTATGTAACAGTATTAATGATCAGATTTTATC
>CAZRNB010000190.1:0-3594 GCA_964601355.1 uncultured Pirellulales bacterium | reverse complement strand
AAGTTATTCTCTTAGCGACGCTAAATGCTCCTGCTACCGCTGCGCCGCTCGACATCCCCACAAACAATCCTTCTTGAGCAGCGAGTAGTCTCGTTGTTTCAAATGCCTCGCCATCTTCAATAGTAATCTTTTCATCCAACATCCCTATGTCATAGATTTTAGGAACAATAGATTCCTTCATGTTCTTCAGGCCTTGTATTGTGTGTCCCTCGGTAGGCTCAACGCCAACGATTTTAACCTCCGGCTTTTTCTCTTTGAAGAATTTTTTTACGCCCATTAGCGTGCCGGTTGTCCCCATGCCTGCTACGAAGACATCAATCTCGCCTTTAGTCTGGGCTAAGACTTCCGGCCCGGTTGTTTCATAATGAGCGAGGACATTAGCCTCGTTTTCAAACTGATTGGGCATATAATACTTGTCAGGCTCGGCTTCGTGAAGCTGATGAGCCTTTCTAATGGCGCCGTCGGTACTTTCTTTTGCAGGCGTAAGAACCACCTCAGCGCCTAATGCCTGAAGAGTTAATTGCCTTTCGGTGCTGACACATTCCGGCATACAGAGCTTGACTTTGTAGCCTTTTGCAGCTCCAATCATGGCTAATGCTATGCCGGTATTGCCAGAAGTCGGCTCAAGTATTATTTTACCTTTGGAGAGTTCGCCTGATTCCTCGGCCTTTTTTATCATATAGTAAGCGGTGCGGTCTTTGACGGAACCGCCTGGATTGGCGCCTTCAAATTTGCCGAAGATTCTTACCTTTGGTTTTTTGCTATTTAGAGAATTAAGCTCTATGATCGGCGTATTTCCAATAGCTGATAATATGCTCATGTCAGTTTATCTCCCGAATAGTATAACCCCGCGTAAAACGCGGGGCTAAATATTTATCCGCCTTGGGCGGATTTAGCCGGCGGTTTCACCGCCGGTTTGTATTTAACCTGTATGGTTGCTTTTGTTTAGATTATTCTATATATTGAATTGCGGAATGTAAAATTGATTTTGGGGAATCCGGTATGGACTTGGCGGAAAATCATTTGAAGCAGGCTGTATTGTGGGAACCGGCGGGAGATAAAAAAGCCCAGTGTAAGCTCTGTAATTGGCGATGCTTGATTGCCAATGGCAAAGTTGGCCGGTGTTGCATCCGCAAAAATATTGATGGGACGTTGTATTCGCTGAATTACTATAAAGTTTGCGCAGCCAATCCCGACCCTATCGAAAAAAAGCCTTTGTTTCATTTTCAGCCGGGCAGCCGCAGCTATTCAATTGCTTGCGTTGGCTGTAATTTTCGCTGTGAATTCTGCCAGAACTGGCACATCAGCCAGGCAGCCGTTGAGGAAGGGCTTATTGATGGACAGGCGATAAGCCCGCAGCAGATTGTCGAGGCCGCCGTCCGCTCAGGCTGTAAGAGCATTGCTTATACTTATACTGAGCCGACGATTTTTATGGAGCTGTGCGCAGATTGCGGGAGGCTGGCCAAAGAACGCGGTCTGGCGAACGTTTTTGTCAGCAACGGCTACGAGACAGCCGAGACTATTGATTTTGCACGAGAGTGGCTTGACGGCATAAACGTGGATTTAAAGGCATTCAGCGAGGATTATTATAAGCGTTTATGTCACGCTCGCCTGCAGCCGGTGCTCGATACGATTAGCTATATTGCTAAAGAGACAAATATATGGCAGGAGATTACGACATTGCTTCTGCCCGGCGAAAATGATTCCGAGGATGAATTAAAAAGGCTTGCAGATTTTCTTGTCACTAAGGCCGGTCCCGATGTCCCCTGGCATATCAGCAGGTTTCATCCGCAGTATAAGTACCTGGACGCCGAGCCGACGCCTATGAGCAGTTTGGAGCGTGCTTATGAGATTGGTAAATCTGCGGGATTGCACTATGTCTATCTTGGCAATGTGCCGGGAGCAAAAACTGAAAACACTTTTTGTTATAAATGCGGCAAAATGCTGATTGAACGGGTCGGCTTTACAATTTCCGCGAATAATATAATAGACAACCGGTGTCCAGATTGCGGCACAGAGATAGCCGGATTTGAGTTGTAAATATTACCGTCCTCCGCAAAAGCCTCGGCCATGTCGGCCTGGGTCTCCACGTCCTCGCCGAAAGCGGTGCGGGATTTCTGGTCGGTTGGTGGTATCGAGTTCTATGATGCCGCCTTCGATTGATAAAGCCTTTCCGTTTACCAGAGCATCGGCAATTTTTTTATGTGCAGACTCGATGATTCTGCCGAAGGTCTGACGGGACACATTCATTTGCTCAGCAGCCTGTTCTTGATATAAGCCTTGCAGGTCAGCCAGACGAATCGCTTCAAGCTCATCAACGGTTAAGGCGATATGCTGCAAGATAGACAGAGGGACACCCTGCGGTTTATAGAATGTAACCTGTGGCAGATGAGCTACACGTCTGCATTGTCTCGGTCTTGGCATATCGGGTTCTCTTTTCTTTGTTAACGAGAACGCAATGCAGCCTTATAGTAAAGCTGGTTACGTTTTGTTGTAGGTTCTATTTTACCTTCAGAACACAGTTCTTGTATATATTTAATAACCTCATTTCGATGCAGGCCTATGCCTGCGGCAATATCTTCTAAGGTGCAGGGGCGACGTTTCAAGAGCGCCAGCACATCCTCACGTTGGGCGTGAAAATCTTGCTGTTTATGAACGCCATGGTAATCGGCGATAACTTCAGCATTTTTATACAACTGTTTAGCGATAGCTTCTAACTGTTTTTGCTTGGCTGGCTCTGCAAAATCTTCAGCAGGAGGCCGAGTGACTGTGTTTACTTGCACCTTATCAGGACTTATAGTGCTTATATGCGTTTTTAACCTTTCGATTTCCAGCTCTGGTGTACTTACACCTGCAAGAATGAAGACCTCAAGCCAGTAATTGCCTTTGTATTCATTGCGGAATTTTACCAAACCTTCAAACATTTTCTTAAAAGTTATATCGCTATGGGGTCTATTAACATATTGAAATATCCGATTACTTCCTGCATCAAGAGATGGGATAACCAAATCTGTAAGCTTTAGCGCTTCTCTTACCTCCGGAAGCCATAATAGAGAGCCATTTGTAAGAACTGCTACCGGGATATCAGTAATGCCCTTGATTTTTAAAATAAGCTCATCCAGAGGCGAAAAAAGTGTTGGCTCGCCGGAACCTGATAAGGTTATATAATCAGGATTGGTGTCAAGCTTCCTCCTGAGTTGCTTTATAACAGCATCAATCGGTACCCACTCTTTTCTCTGCATTGTCTTATTGGTTGTCCTTCCAAGCTGACAGTAAATACAATCATACGTGCATGTTTTGAATGGAACTAAGTCAACACCTAAAGAACGTCCTAATCTTCTTGATGGTACAGGGCCAAATATGTGTTCCTGTTTGTTGTTGCAGGGGGAAATTTCGCCGGTTTGATTGTTAGCCGCTAATGCCATATAAAAAATTTCCTTAACAAAAATATTCTCAGTTATACTTCTGTTTTTATATAAAGTTCTATGTCTAATGGATTATATCTATTCATAGAACTTGCTTTTCCGATTATTCTTATTTTGTAAGCGTTCACCATATTTCGAGTAATTTGAAGTAAAAGCTTGTCTTTGTCCG
>CAZRNB010000189.1:0-3719 GCA_964601355.1 uncultured Pirellulales bacterium | reverse complement strand
CAACCGGCACATCCTGCTCCGCCGCTAGTTTACACATCCGCTCATCGCTCAAAGCGGAAATATCATTTATCATCGCCGCCCCTGCATCCAAAGCAGCTTCAGCAACTCCAAAGTTGCGTGTATCAATACTAATCGGTACACCGATTTTCTTACGAAGTGCTTTTATCACAGGTACCACTCGTTTTATCTGCTTTTGTGTCGAAACAGGTGCAGAGTCAGGCCTTGTAGATTCGCCGCCTACGTCGATTATCGCAGCGCCATCGGCAGCCATTTTCAGGCCATGCTCGATGGCCTTATCAGGCTCAAAGAATTTGCCGCCGTCACTGAAAGAGTCCGGCGTGACATTCAAAACTCCCATGATAAGACAGCCTTGAGAGAAATCCAAACGTCCCTTCGGCCATTCAAGCAGGGTGGGTTTTAGCGATTCGACTGAGTTCGTCGAGGTTCCACCAACAATGTAATGGTGGGGCAAGCCCCACCCTACTATCTCTGCCACTTGAAATCCGATGCCGGATAGTTTTCTCGCAATATTTTCTGCCTTTGATTTGTCATTCCCGCGAAAGCGGGAATCCATTTTCTCTGTGGCTATTAAAACCTTGGTGTTTTGGAACTCCCGGCGAACTGGATAATTCTTACGCAAGCTATCGAAAAACTCTCCCCTTCTTTCCGGCGGCTGATTTACAATTTGTCGCAGCTTTCGGTCGTCCTCACTAATATCGTAAATTCCTCGAACGGTCTTCGATAATAATTCCTGCTCACCGACGCTATTTGGATCGACCCGTAGCTCTCGTACAGCCGGCTCCGGCAAGAACCGTTCGATGTCGTATTCGGCTTTCAGACCAAAATAATCGCAGACCGCTTTATAAATCATAAGCATCCCTGCGATCTTGCCGTCCAGCGAATAGCCGGCGATGTGCGGCGTACCGATATCAACCATCTCTAAAAGCTCCGTGTCAATATTCGGTTCATTCTCCCAGACATCAAGGGCCACGGTTTTCAATAGGCCGGTTTTTATCGCTGCTTTTAAAGCCCCACTGTCAACCACAGCGCCGCGAGAAGCATTAATGAGAATTGTTCCCAATGTAGGGTGGGCATTGCCCACCATTTTCTTCTTGGTGTGCAGTGCACACCCTACCTGTTTGAAAAAATCCTCGTCAACCAAATGAAACGTCTTATCGACGCCATCGAAAGTCAACGGCGTATGAAGCGTTATAAAATCACAATCGAAAAGCTCTTCTATGGGCAGATATTTTGGGTCGCCGGTCTGCCCTTTCAAAGGCGGGTCATTGAGCTTAACTTTCATTCCAAGTGCCGCAGCTTTCTGGGCCACTTGACTACCGACGTTGCCCACGCCGATAATGCCGATTGACTTGCCTTCAAGGTCAATCTTGTGCTTCTGTCCTATTTCAAGAATGGCTGCAATAACATATTCGGCTGCGGAATTGGCATTCGAGCCTGGCGCAGACGCAAAACCGATATTATTGCGCGAAAGATATTCAGTATCTACATGGTCATAACCAATAGTAGCCGTACCGACAAAACGTACTCGACTTTTGGCTAATAAATTTGAATCTACCCGCGTGACACTGCGGACTAATAATACATCAGCATCAGCTAAGACACCCGGCGTGATTTCCCGCCCGCCAATAACCTTGACATCACCGATAGATGAGAAACAATCAGCCACAAACGGTATATTTGCATCTGCAATTATTCTCATAAGAAAATCCACATAAACATCTGCATTACATACAAATTATTCTTATTTTAGCTAAAATCCCGCTGATTGCACGCGTCTTTCTTTCCCCTATTGATTTCTTAAAGCTCAAAGTGCCCACGGTAGATTAAGTATTTTTATATTTTTTGAAATTTTTACTTGAACAATTATGAGCATACGCTCATAATAATATATGAGGCTTATATGAAAATCAATATTTTTTTTGAAAGGAGATGTGTTATGCCGCGTGGAGATGGAACAGGTCCTGCTGGAATGGGACCAATGACAGGTATATCTGCTGGTTTTTGTGCTGGCTATCCGGTGCCCGGTTTTACAAATCCGGTTGGTGGCCGAGGTTACTGGGGCTGGGGTCGTGGTGGCGGTCGTGGCTGGCGACACTGGTTTTATGCGACTGGTCTGCCAAGCTGGGCAAGAGCAGGATTTCCTGCTGCCCCAACTTCAGAGCAGGAACAGCAAACCTTAAAACAGGAGGCACAGTATCTGCAGGATTCTCTCGATGCAATTAATAGGCGTATCGACGAGCTGAACAAGGAAAAATCGGAGTAACCTGTTGAAAGCGGCCGGATAGAGAAGGGCGAATATTTCGCCCTTCCTGACCAGAATGGTTAGAGTCTGTGTTAGTTCAGGCAGCAATACAAAAACTTTAGAATAACCATATGTGAAGGAGTCACAATAGTGAATGAAAGGCTAGACCTTGTTCATAAACAGGTCTTTTTAACCAAAGGAGTTGGTCGTCACAGATATCAGTTGAAATCATTTGAAGATGCTTTGCGTCAGGCGGGAGTAGCACAGCAAAATCTGGTGCAGGTTTCGTCTATTCTCTCTCCCAAATGCAGGATTATAAGCAGAGAGAATGGTCTAAGAAAACTCGTGCCCGGAGGCATCTGTTATTGCGTAATGGCAAGAGCTGATACGAATGAGCATGGAAGGCTTATAGCAACATCGATTGGGGTCGCCTTGCCGAAAGATGCTAACAACTGGGGCTATCTCAGCGAAGTTCATGGTCATGGAATGAATCACAATGAAGCTGCTGATATGGCTGAAGATTTAGCTGCCGGAATGCTTGGTACGACACTGGGTCTTGAGGTTGATCCGAACAAGGCATGGTCAGAGAAAGAGCAGGTATATAAATCGAGCGGGTTGATTATAAAATGTACAAATGTAACTCAGACTGCAAGGGGCAAAAAAGGTGAATGGACGACGACACTTGCAATAGCAGTATTTTTATTTGAATGATTTGCGATTAAAAAATGACTCGATACAACATAGAGCTATTTGACAATGTGAAGTCAAATCAAATAGGAGTTCTTATGAAAACCTATTTTGACTGTATCCCATGTTTCGTCCGTCAAGCGCTCGATTCGGTGAGGCTGATAACAGATGACGAGCAGGTTCACGAAACGGTCATACGGGAGGTTCTTCATCTAGCTTGCAAGATGGATTTGCATCAGAGCCCGCCGTTGATGGGACAAAAGATACATCGGCTTATCAGAGAATTAGTTGGCACAGAAGATCCTTATCGCAAAGTAAAAGGAAAGTTCAATAATGTCGCTTTGAAGTTATATCCCAAACTGCGGCAAACAATTGTCTGCTCCGAAGATTCGCTTGCCACTGCGGTTCGTTTGGCTATAGCGGGAAATATTATTGATTTCGGAGTCAACAGCACATTGCATGAGACTGATCTTGAAGAAACAATCAGTCAGAGCTTATCTGATGAATTTGTAGGCATGCAACTAGAACCCTTTCGCAACGCTGTAAATGAGGCCGAAGACATTCTTTATATTGCTGATAATGCTGGCGAGATTGTTTTTGACCGCCTGTTAATTGAGCAGTTGCCCTATGAAAAAGTTACAGTGGTTGTCAAGGGAATGCCTGTCATAAATGACGCGACGATTGAAGATGCCGTGGTTGCTGGCTTACCTAGAATTGTAGAAGTCATTGATAACGGCTCAGATGGGCCAGGTACAATTCTGGAGAGTTG
>CAZRNB010000188.1:0-3726 GCA_964601355.1 uncultured Pirellulales bacterium | reverse complement strand
GTACGGAACCGGTTTTGATATTACGAACATAACTTATCCATACTATGACTGCAAAAACTACAAGACTTGCCAGACCTATAAGGCCGGTTTCCTCCGCGGCCTGGGCATATTCATTTTCTGCGTAGGCTGCCAAAGCAGAAATCGTTGCACGGTCAAACATCGGATAGACCACTTCATGTGTCCCCAGGCCGGTTCCGAAAATGGGAAACCTGGTCCAAGCAAGAGCTATATCTTTGACTATTTGCCAGCGGCCGCTCTGGACTTCATGCAGCTTTCCCAGCGTTGCCAATCGGTCGTAAACGGCGTCAAAACCCACATACAGGACACAGATAAATGCGCCCAAGGCCAGAATTGACATAATCCAGCCACGGCCCTTGAGAGACCGTCGCGAGCTCAGCACTAAGGTCGTAAAGCCGGCTGCGATAAGCATGCTTACCATCCCGCCGCGGGTAAGCGAGATAAAGACCGTTGCCGCCCCCAAAATGACCATTAAAACCAGCAGCCATAAAGCTTTTGAAGCTGGAGAACTAAGGTGCTCAATAACAACAGGTGGCGTAACTTTTCTGCCGGTAAAAACCTCGTGGATTTTCACCATAATAAGGCCAAGAGCCGCCCCAATAGATAAGTTCATAAACTGGCCGTAGTGGCTGTGATTGATGAAGGTACCTGAATTGGCCTGGTCATACGCGGGCACAAGCCAATATATCTTTCCATTTCCAAAAAGGTCCTGGGCCAGAGCAAGAAATGCAATCCCGCCGCCTACAATCGCTATCGCAGCCAGAAGCTGTTTTATAGTATTTGCCTGCCGATAAACATTAAGCACCACTACAAAAACCGACGCCATCGCCAAGACCAGCCGCAAGTCGTGCTTAGTAGCTTGTTGATAAAAGCTAATGGTCATCGATGATAGAACCTTATCGGCGTTTGGCAGATCCCCTAAAAGCTCTTTTTTAATCGCCGCTGTTTTCGGGGAAATAAATTCAACCATACTGCCCGGTATAGGAATAAGCTGGAAAAGCGCTACAAGGATAAATAGTGCCGCCGGGATATACGCCCACGACCAGGCCAGATTGGTGTCTTTACGAAAGATTAGTTTAAGCAAAAAACAGATGGAAATAGCCGCTGAAAGAACAATCACCACCTCTTCGCTCCAGGCCTCCACCGCTCCAAATGCAAAAGGCATAAAGACAAGAAGCGCTATCAACAACCATCCGATTACTTTATCGAACGTGTCTATATCAGCGCCTTTGCTTTCCGGATTAATTTGATCTGGCTTCATCATTTCGTCTGTTGAAAGTCATCAAACAAGAAGCGTACATAAACTGATCGCCTGGGAATTGGTAATTCATTACCACCCAGCTCCTCTGTCCCGACAGGGATCCCTTACGGGATTGCGGTCAAAACATTCTGCTGCTTCTCATAAACGAACCGCTGCGGCTGCAAAGCTCTTCTTGCTGCAACTGAGCACATACTCCTCTGGTTCAAATAAGGATAAAAACATTCTATCTCCTGTCAAATCGTTAATTACAACGACAGTAGAAACACTTATATTTATTCAGCCAGCCATTATGGCATAGCAGTCGAGTGCATCCTCCGTTCCCATCGGTGCGCCGGCTCCCTTCGTTGCTCGCCGCTCGAATCACTGGTCACGGGTCACGGGCGACGAGCAACGTACAATCTTGCGGCCATTTATAACTCTTGCCGGATTTTCAATACAGACTATGCAGGCGAGGTCTTCGCCAAGTCTGGTGCAAATGCGATTGAAGGCTTTTACCATACAAGGTTCGCGGTCGCTCGTATTATGCGCATCCGTTGCCACCAACAGCGCCCAGCCTGAGCTTAAAAAACGCCATGCAGCTCTTTGGACCTCTGGTCCGCCATCACCTAAAAGACTTCCGGCATCTACTTGAAAGTACGCTCCAATCTCCAGCCATCTCAAAATAACCCTCGGCTGCCGCAGCAGCGTAACATGTCGTTCGGGATGCGAAATGACCGCTTTAACGTTGAGAGCTGCAAGCCCGGCTATAAGTGTCTCAAGGTCGATAAAAATCTGGTGCGGCATCTCCAGGAGGATGTACTTTCCGGTATCAGCTATGGTAAGGACGCGATCCTCCTCCAGCAGCCGGCAAAGCCTCTCATCTACTCTGACATCACCGCCCGGCAGCACGGTAAGCTCGATGCCGTCTCTCTGCAATTGTACACTCAGCCGGTAGGTAACGTCACGAATCTTTGTCGCTTCATTACGACCGTCGTAGCGGCCGAGCTGGTGCGGCGTCGCTACTGCCGTGGCTATGCCTTCGGCTACAAGCCGCCGGCACAAAGCAATTGCCTCATCCATCGTGCGAGGACCATCATCAAGGCCCGGCAGACAATGACAGTGGATATCCGTAAATAGTCTCTTGTTGCCACCCCTGTTTCGAGCATCAACAACACTGTCATCAGCCGAATATATCATCTTTTATCCTCGATTGAGAGTGAAGTCTTTATCCAGCTCTTCTGCAACAGGAATGGTCCGGCTTTCGTGATGCTTTTTCTCTCTACGCCGGCCGTCGTCGTAATAGCCGTAGTGGTATCCGTATCCACCGTAGTAATAGCCGTACCGGCCGCTTTTTCTCGGGACATCATTTACAACAATGCCGAGGATACGTGCACCAACACTAAGAAGCCCATCCCGTGCACGCATGCTGACTTTTCTGGTGGATTTTTCCGCCCTCACCACCAAAAGAGTTACGTCACTGATTGCTGCAAGTATCTGGGCATCCGTGACCAGAATAACCGGCGGGGAATCGATGATAACGCGGTCATATTTATTCGTAAGCTGCTCCAGAGTTTTAGCGAAGGTCTCACTATTTAGAATCTCGGACGGATTAGGCACGTTAGGCCCACACGGCAAAAGCTCCAGACCTTCAATCCTCGTGGCATGAATTGCTTCTTCCAGCTTAATAACGCCGGCAAGCACACCGGACAAGCCTCTTTCCTGATGGTTAACCTCAAAGATAACGTGCTGCATCGGTTTTCGGAAATCGGCGTCAAGAACGAGGGTTTTTTGTCCGGCCTGCGCCATAGTGATGGCCAGGTTACTCACCAAAGTCGATTTGCCATCGACCGGCGAAGGGGAAGTGATAAGTATCGTCTTTGCCTCACCTTTGGGAGCACCAAAAAACAGAGCTGTTCGTATGGTACGATAAGCTTCAGCCACTGTAGAATTGGACTCTAAGTGGACTTTCTGACCTCGTGATACGACGCTTTGCTTTTTGGACATAGTTGGTACAGCACCGAGAACCGGCACGCCGAGTATAGCTGATATCTCATCAGCGGAACGCAACGTCTGGTCGAGCCAATCGCGAAGAATCGCTAATCCTCCGCCGAGCATAAAGCCCAAGACCAAGGCAATTGCCATTACACGCGCCTTTTGAGGCTTGGATGGTTTGGTAGCAGCGCGAGCAACCTCTAATATGCTTATATTGAGCGCACCGACGTCCTCAGTGATATTGATTTCCTTAATACGGTCATCAAGAATGTCAACTAACTTCTTGGTCTGCTCAAAATCGGACGTAAGCATTTCATACCTGGCAAACTGGGCGTTAAGCTCAACAGTTTGTGCTCGCTGCTGCTCGAAAAACTGGCGAACTTGCTTTTCCTTTTCCTGAGCCATTAGATACTGCTCATAAGCAGTATCGAGATGCGACTGCACAACCTGCTGCTCCAACTCTTTTTCCAATTCCG
>CAZRNB010000187.1:0-3782 GCA_964601355.1 uncultured Pirellulales bacterium | reverse complement strand
GTCTTGGCGATGATTGGCCGGCTAAATATAAGCTGAACTCACTGCGTGTGCTGGGCACGGTTGGTGAGCCGATAAATCCAGAAGCCTGGATTTGGTATTATGAGAAAATCGGTCGTAGCCGTTGCCCAATCGTTGACACCTGGTGGCAAACAGAAACTGGTGGAATTCTTATTACCCCGCTGCCTGGCGCTCATACATTAAAACCCGGTAGTGCGAGCAGGCCTTTCTTTGGAGTTGATCCGGTTATTCTGCGTGACGATGGAAGCCAGTGCGATGTGAATGAAGGCGGAAAGCTTTGCATTCGTAGGCCGTGGCCAGGAATGGCCAGCACGATGTGGGGTGACCATCCGAGGTTTATCGACACATACTTTACCATATTCGATAATATTTATTTCACCGCCGATGGCTGCCGCATTGATGCCGATGGTGACTACTGGCTGATGGGCAGAATCGATGATGTGGTCAATGTATCCGGCCATCGTATCGGTACTGCCGAGGTTGAAAGCGCCCTGGTCAGTCACCCAAAAGTTGCCGAAGCTGCGGTTGTGCCGATACCCCACGAGATTAAAGGACAGGGTTTATACGCCTACGTTACGCTCAAAGATGGTGTCAAAGAAACTGAAGAGTTGAAAGGTGAGCTTATCAAGCACGTGCGAAAGGAAATCGGGCCTATCGCAGCGCCCGAAGCTATCCAGTTTGCACCAGCCCTACCAAAGACCCGCTCCGGCAAAATTATGCGGCGAATCCTGCGAAAGATCGCTGAGAAGGACACCGGCAATCTCGGTGATATCACCACTCTTGCCGATCCGAGTGTAGTTGAATCGCTCGTAAAAGGGCGGGGAGCGTAAAAAAGGAGAAAGGAGAAAGGAAAAAGATATGAATGATATAAAACCTGCGAATGTCACTCAAATAAAAGACACAACAGCCAATCCCGCACCTCTGGGACTAATGGGATTTGGTATGACGACAGTCCTTCTAAACTTGCACAATGCCGGTTTTTTTGGTTTGAGTACAATGATATTAGCTATGGGTGTTTTCTACGGCGGAATAGCGCAGATTATAGCAGGCATATTAGAATGGAAGAAAGGAAATACCTTTGGAACAACAGCCTTTACTTCTTATGGCCTTTTCTGGCTGTCTTTAGTTGGCTTACTTATTGCACCCAAAATGGGGCTGGGAGATGCTCCGGATAATCCGGCTATGGCAGCGTATCTATTTATCTGGGGGGTGTTTACTGCGGTTATGTTCATTGGCACGCTAAAATTAAATAAGGCTCTGCAATTTGTATTCGCCTCATTGGCTATATTATTTTTTCTGCTGGCACTTGGTGATCTTACCGGTAATGCCGGCTTAAAGCGATTTGCCGGCTATGAGGGCATTATCTGCGGCCTTTCAGCCGTTTATACAGCATTAGCTCAGGTGCTCAATGAAGTATATGGAAGGGTCGTAGCTCCTCTTGGTCCTGTTAAGAAAAGTTAAAGAACATAGATTAGTTAAGTCTATACAGCCTGACGTATTGGCGGATTTATGCTTTCGCTTCTAGTACTACAACGCTATGAGAACTGATTTTTCGGCTTTTTTGAGGCCTTGTACAGCCTCTTCGCGACTTTGGCTGTTCCGACAACCCAGAGGTACGCAGCATACGTTTTGGCCAGCGCGGCAGCCCGTACGAATGGGTCCGCTTGGTGGCATTAGGTTATCACATGTTTGAGCGTATGGTCGTTCAACATATAAGTGTTTGTAATTACACAAGTTATGGCCACACAAGAGATCTTTGTAGCGTTGTAGTACTAGCTGGTAAATTTTAAAACAATTACTAGACTCTCAATATCGCTTACTATGGCGCTTCGGCTCTATTGATTATGGCAGCGTTAATGACGCTCTTCGTCAAAGCACCTCATCAAAAACTTGAAACTGCTGATTAGCAAATTAGTAATTGGCGGTTATATGCAAAATAAAAATGCACCGGCTAATAGCGTGTGGTGGCCGATTACCCTCTTATATTAGAGGGGAAAATATGAATGGTATAACACTATCGGCAGTTCTGCTTATTACCACATCCTGTGCTTATGCATCGCAGGAAATACCCTCGAACAAGACCAACCAGGACGTCCTTTTATTTTATGATGATTTTAGTGAACTAAAAAGGGGCCCATTAAGCAACGATCTCGGCGCTTATACGGAATATCACTACCTACATGAAGCTGCACCCAAAGGTAAATGGGCCGTATCGAATGACCGAGGATTGTGGAGTGTTCGTGAAGCTGACAACGAACGATTTATCTATCAAAACAAAACAGACGAACCAAATTATACACATCCAATGATTATCGCCGGAGATGAATTTTGGGAAGATTACAGTCTAAGCGTTTGCTTTGCCCCGGAATCGGGAAAGTACCAAAGCGGCGTTGTTCTTCGATACCAAAATGACCGGTGTTACTATTTCTTTGGTGTTGTGGATAACAAGGTTGTTTTAAAAATGGTAAAACACGCCGTTGGATTCCACAAGCCTTATGAAAATATCTTATCCCAAGCTGATTATGACTGGCAGCCGGGTGATTATTTAACGGCAAATATTTCGATAGATGAAGATCATATTCGCGCTCAATTGAATAGTATTGTTTTGGAGGCGAGTGATTCAACCTACAAAAAAGGTAAAATCGGCTTAACTGCAAATGTGCCGACAAAATTCAAATCTCTCAAAGTAACAACCACCAAAGAGAATAAGGCGAGATTCGAAGCTGCCCGCGAGGCATTCAAAAAATTAGAGGAAAAGTTCCAGTCAGCCAATCCTAAGCCGGTTGTCTGGAAAAAAATCAAAACGGAAGGATTTGGCGCCGGCAGAAATCTTCGTTTTGGAGACCTTGATAATGATGGAGTGATTGATGTGCTCATCGGCCAGGTCGTCCATCATGGTCCCAAAGACCGCAACAGCGAATTAAGCTGCTTGACTGCAATGACCTTTGACGGCAAACAATTATGGCAAACAGGAAAGCCGGATCCCTGGAAATATCATCTGACCAACGACATCGGTTTTCAGATACACGATATTGACCGAGACGGCAAAAACGAAGTTATTTACTGCATAAATTTTGAGATTGTTGTTGCCGACGGCGCTACGGGGACAGCCAAATATAAAGCACCCACGCCCAAAACACCCGGCGGCAAACCATACAAATCGGTCTATAATATTTTTCCTCAAATTCTTGGAGACTCCATCTATTTCTGCGATTTACGCGGCAAAGGTTACGACAGCGACATCATCATTAAGGACCGTTACCGTTATCTCTGGGCGTTTGACGACAAGCTAAAACTATTGTGGGAAACCGAATGTAATACAGGCCATTATCCGTATGCTTATGATGTTGATGGTGACGGCAAAGATGAGCTAATGATGGGTTATACTTTGTTTGATGACAATGGCAAAAAATTATGGACTCTTGATAGCTCAATTGATGACCACGCAGACGGAGTCGCCATTGTCAAATTCGAGCCACAATCGGAATTAAGATTATTATGCGCTGCAAGTGACGAAGGGATATTTTTTACGAATATTAAAGGAAACATATTAAAGCATCACTACATCGGCCACGTTCAAAATCCTGCCGTGGCGAATTTCAGAGACGACCTGCCGGGTCTGGAAACGGTGACCATCAACTTCTGGGGAAATCAGGGGATTATCCACTACTATGATTCTGACGGAAATATATATTACAGCTTCGAGCCGAATCAATATGGAAGTATGTGCCTGCCGATAAATTGGACAGGCCGAACGGAGGAAT
>CAZRNB010000186.1:0-3808 GCA_964601355.1 uncultured Pirellulales bacterium | reverse complement strand
GAAGGATTGCCATTAAAATAGAGATGATGGCTATCACGACCAATAGCTCTATTAACGTGAACGCCGTTAGGAATAATCCCAGCTTCTTAAGATGCGTAATTTTGTTGTGGCCTTCTAACGGAGTAAAGCCATTCTGCTTATTCATAATTTTTTCCCTTATTTATGTTGGCCATGTTTTAGCTTTATGCAGTGCCTCGATGTAGTTTGGTTAAATCTTATGTCCTATATTATATTATACTAAGAGAATGGGGGAAAGTCCAGTTAAGATGTACGAAGATTGTTTTGTTGTATTAGTTATCTAAAGAGGGTTTTTATTGACAGAAAAGAGTTTTTATTATAGTATGTGGTCTGGAGGAACGATTACTTGTAATGGCTAAAGATTTAACCTGTAGCCCGAAGGCAGGGAAGCACCGAATTTTACAGAATGCTCAGATTTTGGAGAGATTTAGATGTTTAACAAAAAAACCGTCATAATAGCTTTAGTAGCAGGAATTTATGTAGTTAGTATAGGTTTTGGGCAGAGTCTTGAACAAAACTGGAACGACTTCTTACATTACACGCAAATCGGTCGATTCGACCTGGCAAAAGGCTATGCGCAGACTATTTTGCAAAGTGAGCCTAATCCTTTGGAATTATTTGACTTAAGTCAGACAAATCCGACTGGTTTTTCGTTCTTGTTAAGGGTCAATGAGTTTTCATCTGATGCGGAGCTGGCCGAGCTTGCCGGTAAGGTTATGGCTGTCATTGAGAGGGGCAGATTCATCCGTCGAAGCGAGCCTAAAATTATTGTGGAAGAGATAAAAAGGCTCAGCAGCACCGAGCGGGGCAAACTTGCGGCTGTAAAACGGCTGCAGGATGCCGGCGAATATGCGATTCCATTTATGCTCGATGCGATGGCCGATGATTCCCGTGCAGATGACTTGCCGAATATTATATGGGCGCTTCCGCAGATTGGTCGGCCTGCGATAAGGCCGCTCGTAGCTGCATTGCAGGGTGAAAACGTCGCAGTCAAAGCGGAAATAATTAGAGCTCTCGGCAAAATCGGCTATCCGCAATCATTGGCATATCTGAAATATATCGTTGAAAAGAATAATTCCAATGAGCTTCGGGGTTTATCTGCGGCCAGCATAAAACAAATTGATCCAGTGGCGGCCAGCGTCTCCGCTGCCGAATTGTTCTACCAGCTTGCGCAAAATTATTATTATCGCTCTCAGTCTTTAGCACCGGCGGAAGATGCTAATTTTGCCAATATTTGGTTCTGGGATTCGCAGAGTCAGAGGCTGAATCGGGAAGAGGTCGATAAAAGTTATTTCAGCGAGCTTATGTCAATGCGGTGCTGTGAATGGGCGCTAAAGGCCGATCCGGGATTCGGCTCTGCGATCGGCTTATGGCTGGCTGCGTTTTTCAAGGCCGAATCGACCGGCATTTCAATGCCGCCATTTTTTGGAGAGGGACACGCTGATGCGCTCGTTTACGCTACTACGGCTGGTCCTGAATATCTGCATCAGGCATTGGCGCGGGCGATTAAGGATAATAATGCCGATGTGGCTCTTGGTGCCGTCGAGGCGTTGACCGTCAACGCAGGTGAGAGGTCGTTGCTCTATTCGTTAGGCCCGGCTCAGCCGTTGCTTGCAGCTCTGAGCTTCGATGACAAGGCAGTGAGATATAGTGCAGCGATAGCAATAGCCTTGGCCGGACCTCAGCAAAGCTTCAATGAGAGCAGGCTTGTCGCTGCGAATTTAGCGGAAGCACTCGGACAAAAAGACGAGGGACGAGGGACGGGGGACGAGAGACGGGAAACGAGAGATGAGGGACGAGGGACGATGGATGTGTATAGTTACGCCCTTCGGGCTGCTGAAGCTATGCTCAAACTGGCTCAGACTCGCAATAAAGTCGTTGATTTGTCTTTAGCTCAAGCTGCGGTTATAAATGCAGCCAATGACAGCCGTCGTGACATTCGGATTATTGCCGGCCAGATTTTGGCGCATTTGGCGAGCCCCGATGCTCAGCGTGCAATAGCAGCGGTGGCTCTGGGTAATGACAACGAGCTTGAAGTGCGTATATTGGCATTCAATTCATTAGCTACATCGGCAAAGATAAATGCCAACATGCTTGCAGATGATACGCTTAATGAGATTTATACGCTTATCAAGTCGGATGAGACTGATCCTGGCCTTCGTAGCGCAGCCGCTGCCGCTTATGGTGCGCTTAATCTACCCAGCCAGAAAGTCAAAGACCTCATCCTCGACCAGGCTCGCAGTTAAGATTGTCATTCCCGCGTAAGCGGGAATCCATTACATTGTCATTGCGAGGAGTTCCGCCAATCGCTGGGCGGGACGACGTGGCAATCTACTTATCATTTCATAAGCCGACACAAAATTAAATAATTGCATCTGGATGGGATCTGCCTATAATCCTATATAAACACCTATCCCCCTGTGATGGAAACTAATTTGATTATTTTAAATTATGTAAAATCTTTGACAATAGATTTTGGCTATGAAGTTCATTGATCCAACAAACCTCAAAATACCAAGAGCCTATTTCACAGAATTCGACCGCGTTACTTATTCACAAGTAGCCTGGACAACGAAAGATGTAGTAGAAATAAAACTTAATCTTGAACGAAAAGTTAAGTTGCTTGGTCTTATTAAAGGTGTAGTGATTATCGCCACATCGCATCTATTTGAATCAGAACTTGCTCAAGAATTTATAAGAGAAAATCCTATCGTTTTAAAAGAAGGTATTATCTTGCCGGCTCTTATTTCTAAATACAAGAATTTTTCTGATTTTCTTTCTGCCAAACGTGAAGAATCTAAAGAACGAGAGCAGTATTTGAGTAAAGATAAAGATGAAATTAACTCATTGCTTTCCAATTGTGTTGATTCGGTAGTTAAGTGGGATGTACAACTAACTACAAAATGGTTCAAACAACGTTTACTCCAAGACTTGGTGGACGAAAGGTCTGTGTTACGCTTTAACCTATCCACTGTACCCCCGCTACTTATTGAGGATGTGGCTTCTCATATATGTGAGTTAGAGTCACCTTCAAGAGGGGAACTATATAATATAGCAAAGAATTCAGGAAACAAAGTTCTCTGGACAAGATTATGTGATTATACTGATTTTGTTTACTACCTATCTGGAGCTCTCGCTGTTAATTCAGAAGGAATATTACCACAAGAAAATCTAATTGACTTTAGTATCGTCGATTTAGTCCGTAGAAAAACCAAACTATCGGATTACGAGATTTTTTACAGAGTATTCCTCAATATTATAAAGGACAGAACCCAAAAGTTTTTCCCTGTAGAAATCCTGGATATGCTAACTTTTGAAGACATTATAGAATTGCGTAAGTCATTGCTTCATAGTGGTTTTGTTGAGAAATATAATGTACTGATGGAAAAGACAAAACAAAGGGTAGAGATTACCGATACAGACCATCTTATATTAAACGTAGATGAACTCAACCAATTTGAAAATGAACTACACTTGATTTTTACAGATACTGTTGTTACAGAAGTTAATCAAATTAAGAGGATAGATTTACGAAAAAGAGGATTAAAGGTTTTAACAAGCATTGGGTCACTCTTAACTTTTTATGGCACGATTGAATCAGTGATTCAACTCGCTGTAAATGTTCTCTCTCTTTTAGGGCTTGACATGCAAATTCATCAAACAGAAAGAAGAATACAACAAAATTTACAGAAAATGGTAAAATTTGTTGATAGGAGTTCATTGGATAAGAAACCTCTGTTGCTTAAATTTTTAGCAGAGATAAGTAAAAAATACTCATCAAAATTGGTAG
>CAZRNB010000185.1:0-4083 GCA_964601355.1 uncultured Pirellulales bacterium | reverse complement strand
CACCAGCTTGATTGCATTGGAGCCTAATAAAACTCGCTTGTTTTGGGACTAGAGCTTCAGACTATTTGTGAACAGACTAAGCCAACGGTTGTTTTTGTTACTCACAATCCACGTGAGGCCGCCTTCTTGGCCGACCGGATTTACATCCTCTCACCAATTCCTTCGCAGGTAACCAGCGAATTGGAAGTAACATTCAAACGTCCTCGTGTCCCCGAAGCATCGGAGATTATCGCTGTGGTGAAACGAATCTACGAATTACTCGAAAAACCAAAGGAGGGAAAGCTATTATGATCCAAAATATTCAGAATACATGGCAAACCGTGAGTTCACTTTTCACACAACTTTGGTTCCGTCAATCTATTAGCCTCTTTGTTTTTTTAGTCATGTTCGTGATTTTTAAAAAATACCAAGACCGGATGAAAATCAGATCCGAACAGAGTGCACAGTCAACTACTATGGTACCTATTCAATACAACCGGAAACAAGCTTGGGTCGCTATCATCGGTAGTATGTTGTTTTTCTGCTTCCTTTTCTGGCCGAAAGTGGAACTTGCGGTGGGCTGGTTAGCCCTAGTAGTCAGTTTCTATGTTCTTCTCGACACAAATGTCCTTGGGTCTGTACGAGAGGCATCGACTCATGCACAGCAAGCCCACCAGTCCTCCTCAAGCGCTTCCACCGCAGCAGGCGAAGCGCACCATGCAGCCACAGAAGCTGGCCAGCTTGCCGACAAAGCAAGACTTTCAGTAGAAGAAGCCTCGCGAAAAGTGGACAACCTCAAAGACGCGACAGGACAACTTGCTGACAGAGTGAAGCAGCTTCTTGGTATAGATCCAATTCAAGATTTGGAGAAGGTGGTGAAGAGGTTACAAGACACGATCAAGATTGCGATGTCAACTCAAGACGATGGAGCAGACCCTCGTACTGAATCAAAAACGTTTTTTTTGGCCAGTGTGCCGGCAGTTGGCCTCAGGGGTGCGCCAAATGAAGGCGAACGCTTTATTGCTGAGTTGAAGGCAGCTTCGAGGCGGTTGAAGCATAACCTCAAAGTCATTTGCTATGACTCCCAGGGTTGGAAGTCATTCTATCAAGAAGAGCGAGGATTGACAGACCAGGCTGAACTCGATTACCTTGGAGACCAGAACAATCAGCTTGTCCAATTCTTGAAGAGGTACTCCGGTGCGAAAAACATAATGGAGATCCCTCGCGATAACCTTGTTCGGTCTATGCCGTTGCCGAATCAAACAGTAGAAGTCATTAAGGCCCTACCGTTTCTTGATTGCCTTCACTTCCTAATCGTGAATTGGAGCGAGACTGCTCAGGTCCAGCCACAGGCTGTTTTATGGCATCTCGACTATATGAAAAGGGGTGGTGTGAAAGGAGCTGGTTTCTGGACCTCAAATCGGCAGATTATTGCCACATTTGCTGAAGTTTTTGAACAGAGAGCTATAAATATTAATGGAGCAACGGCATGACCGACATCAGGATACCAATCATTCACATGACAGAGGGCAACATTCTTTGTCGTTGTCCTGAGTCACTCTACGGAAAGCGATTTTCCGTGATCAGTCTTGGGCTCTGCAATTTTCACTGTCCGTATTGCCAATTAGGTGGGGGGTTGCCACGCACCGACAACCGAATTCCGCTCGCAGTTGATGTCAATCTTAGAGAGGTTGAGAAATTTATTGAGAGTCAGGTAGCGAAAGGTAATCCTGTGAAGATTAGTGGAGGTGAACCAACAGTGAATATGCCTCTGGCATTGCACTTGATTGATTACATCAAAGCTTGTGGTGGATATTCCTGTGCTGATACGTCAGGTTGGAGCCCAGAAGCGACGCTTTCTCTCGCAGAACGAGCAGACCAAATCGCAATTGATCTCAAAGGGCCACCTCGTTATGCACCGAAAGTAACGGGTGTCGACTTGGATATGTGCTGGTATTATGTCTTGGAAAGTCTGCGTCTATCTGCCGCAACACGGGCAATTCTCGAAGTTAGAACAGTGTTCTTTGACTTTACGACATTAAAAGACTTAGCCGTCATGGCCAATCACATACCACCTCGCAGTTACTGGTTGATTCGTCGGTTCCTGACGGACTGGGTTCCTTTCGACAAGTACGCTGAGTCATCTTTTCCAGGATCTCAAGCGTGTGCTGTGAAATATCCGTCTTGGCTTTCTGAACCTACACGGGATAAAATGCGCCAGACAGTAGCCGAAGCTTTGCGAGGAGATTTATTTCATAAGAGTAACTGCGTTGTCCTTCTTGATAGTCCGCGTGATTCAATGGGAGAGGTCTTCGAGAGCTAATTCTATTTCTCTCTAAATTCACCGTATTTACTGCGTTTAAACATAAAAAGCCCTGTTTTGCAACAGGGCTTTAATATCAAGAACAGTTAAACCATAAGCAGTGTAAAATTCAGATTCCAAACCATTCTTTTATTCGGCCTTGACAATCAACCGATAGAAAAAGCTCATACGTAAAGCGCGTACGCGCTTTACGTATCTCGTATCTTGATACTCAATTATCGATATGAAAACAACAGACCTGTAAGAAAACAACAAAAAATATCGTTAATGTGTTTTGCGCTAGGTGGTATAGCCACCTAGTGAATTTCAACACTCTTCCGCATAAAAAACCCCCGGAACAAGTCCGGGGGCTAATATATCAAGAACAGTTAAACCAAAAGAAGTGTAAAAATCAAAATGTAAAATGCAAAATTGTGGAATTAAAAAAAGCCCAGCATAAAGCACATTAAATTTCTTCAACCGAAAGAAAAACTAATACGTAAAGCGCGTACGCGCTTTACGTATATGATATGTAAACACTAATCTCGTATCTTGATACTCAATTCTCTATATGATAATAACAGATTGATCATGACTCGTACCTCTACCTCGCATGTTGAATGGATTCCCGTTCCCCGATCGAGGTCGAGGACAAGTTTCACGGGAATGACAACAAAGAATGAAAAAAACCCCGCGTCGAAACACTCTGCAAAATAAAAACCCCCGGCACAGGTCCGGGGGCTAAACTTATAAGTTCAGTTAAGCCTGGTGGAAATAATTTATGTTAGGTAATCTTTTCTAAAAAGTCTCGGCAAAGAGCAGGGGTGCGTTGAGCGAGCTGGCGGAGGCGTTTTTCATCAAGCATAAACCCGTAGCCGTGAATTTCCATGTGCCTGAACAAAAGCAGGTCGCGAAAGGCCTTAAGCAGTGTAAAATTCAAAAATCAAAATGCAAAATGGTGGAAGTTAAAAGACCTGCAGAATCTGCGGTTATTCGCAGAGATTTCGGCAAACTTCAACGAATTCCCTCGTACGCTTCAAAATTGTTTCCACTTCAGGCTTATCCGCTACGGTGAATGACAGATAGTCGCATTCATTCCGCCGGGCAAATGCCTTCGTTATATAAGTATGAAACCTGCGCTCGACAAGTCCCGGTCTGACGATGTGTTCTCCGAATGCAGACAGGACAGCGTGGTGTGAGCTTCTTTTAAATCCCGCGAGATAGGAGCACAGCCGTCGCCGCATGGAACATTGCATAATAAGCCCGACCCACAGCTCCGCGGAAGAATCCGCCAAGCATAAGGTGTTCACTTTCTCGAAGAAACTCATCTGCGCTTTGGAAGTGCTCCTGAATGTCCGGCTTCATACGGCTATGCCCTCACGTTTGATAGCTCGGTAAGCCGCATACTTACCCTGTTCATAATCACATTGTGACACAAAAAAGAAGCAGACAAGGGTATTGTATTCCAAGCTAATTTGTGAGCCTAAATCGCCTGTCCGTTCATGCTCGGCAAAACGGTCGTGAATCTCATCAAGAATGATGGCGATGTCAATATCGCTGTCTTCGTCCAGCTTATCCCGTGCTGCTGAGCCGAATAGAAGCACTCCCCGTAGTCGCCTGCTGTACAATTTCTCAAGCTCCTTGCGGACTTTTATGGCTATTTCAAGTGCTTGTTGTTTCGTAGTTACCATATCTCCTTTAGTATATAATCAATTTGCGGATGATTCAATAAAAAAGCCCCGCGCCGAAACGCAGGGCTTTTTATTTACAAGTTCAGTTAAACCAAAACGAAAGTGCCTGAC
>CAZRNB010000184.1:0-4103 GCA_964601355.1 uncultured Pirellulales bacterium | reverse complement strand
AGGCCGGTTGCGAGGGAGAAGCTCGACAATTTCTATGCACTGGTGCGAACGCCGGTCAGACGGGGCGAGAAAGTACTCGTGCCATGCACATTGCCTGAAGGTGTTGCAGCCAGCCCTAAGCGGAGCGTTTTCCCTGGCACAAATCTTGAAATATTAGTCCCCTCTCGCGTGGCAGTTGTAGGATTTTTAGTTACTTGGGTATGTGTGGGATTGATTATATACGGATTCTATCTGATAGCCAAGGCGTAAGCAAAATAGAGGATACCGCCACAGTTGAGATTGCCTTTCTGGTTTCTTATTTGTTTCAAATCCTTTATGAGTAAGATTTATGAGAATCTCAGAGTTTATCGATAAAAATCTGATTAGCGTGCATTAAAAATCTCGCACGAAGGAGTTTGCATCGGTTGAAGAGGGTTATATTCATTCAATCGGTTTATGTAGAATAATCAGCGTTGATTCGGACGTATTCCGCACTTAAATCGCAGCCGTAGCAAAAATCGCTGTATTTTCCCGCACCCAAATCGACGGTTATGATATGTTCGGTTTGCGAAATTACCTTACTGGCTTTTTTAAAATTGAATTTCCTTGGAGCGCCGTTCTTAAAAACGGTTATATCGCCGAGCTTGCAGGATAGTTTGATCGGATTTAATTTTACGCCGACCGAGCCGACTGCACAGATAATCCTGCCCCAGTTTGGGTCGCCGCCGTGAATAGCGCACTTTACGAGGTCGTAATTGGCTATCGCCCTTGCAGTTTTGGCTGCATCGGTTTTATTGGCCGCCCCAATAATTACCACCTTGAAGATCCGGGTAGCACCTTCGGCGTCAAGAGCCATCTGTCTTGTTAAATCGTCACACAATTCCATTAATACCTTCGTGAATTTTTTGTACCTCGGACACTGTGTCACTATGGGGCGATTGCCTGCTAAGCCGGATGCGAGAATCATCGCTGTATCGTTGGTGCTTTGATGGCCGTCAACAGTAAGCCTGTTTAGTGAATTGTCAATGGCAGTTTTCAAAGCTCTCGAAAGCATCGGCTTACTTATCGCCGCATCGGTCGTTATAAAGCAAAGCGTAGTAGCCATATTTGGGGCAATCATGCCGGCCCCTTTTACCGTGCCGGCAATGGTGACAGCCGGATTTTCGACTTCCGATTTCCGATTTCCGATTTCCATCATGCGTTTTTCAATCGTCAATCGACAATTGTTAATCGTAAATCTTCTCACCGCTTGTTTAGGTCTTGTGTCGGTTGTCATTATTGCTTTTGCGAAATCCAGGCCCGAAGAAGCAGATGAGGAGAGCTTTGCTGAGGCCTTTGAAATGCCGGCAATAATTTTATTCATCGGTAACTGGTGCCCGATGAGGCCTGTGGAGGCTACGAGAACTTTTCGTCCTTCGTCCCTCGTCCTTCGTCCCTCGTCCTTCTTGATACGACAGAGGAACGAGGCCGTTATTTGACACATTTTCTGTGCATTATTGACGCCGGTCTTACCCGTGCAGGCATTGGCGTTGCCGGAGTTAACGACGACTGCAAAAATATTTGGACTTTTTATGTGCTCTTTACTTATCTGCACCGCTGCCGACGTGATTTTATTTGTAGTAAAGACCGCTGCTGCCGTTGCACCGGCGGGACAAACAATCAATCCTAAATCCGGCCTGCCGGACCCCTTTATCCCACAGCCAACGCCTGCTGCAAAAAAACCTTTTGGTGACGTAATAGTGCTATTTGCCATAGTGTTTCTCTCTGTCCTTTCTGAAAGTGTGCCTTCCGTCAAGTCTAAATATTCTTGTTTCCAACCATTTTTACCTGCCTGAGAATTTTTCGCTTCTGATAGCAAAATTATTACTACTGCAAATAACTCATCTCAGCCGAAAAATAGATTTAGGCAAATTGATATTGCTTCGACAAGAACATCTTCCTAATCGAATTTGCCTGAGTATTTTAGAAAGCCGTGGTTACATTAGCAAAAAAAAATCTGCTGGCCGAATATATTGCCGTGGTCATCGTTATATTGATGGCCATAGGTACAGTATTTGTATTCTCGGCAGGCGTTATTATCAGCCGGGAATTTGACTTACGCAGATTCTACGATTGGCCCGGCCTTCGGCAGATTTTGTTCTTCCCCTTAGCCTGCTTGGTTATGTACGCCGTCTCACGCCTGGATTATCACAGGTTTGGCCTGACGAATGGCTGGCTAAGATCGTTGACGAGCTATTTATTAGTCCTTAGTTTGGCTTTACTTATAATCGTTTTAATCCCAGGCTTAGGCACGGAAATTAACCGCGCCCGCAGATGGCTTCGGATAATTATAGGACCGGTAGTAATAAGTTTTCAGCCCTCTGAACTGGCAAAATGGTCGATCGTGTTCTTTTTAGCCGCTTTTTGCGATAAGTTCGGTGATGAAATTAAGCTATACTGGAAAAGGTTCGTCCCAGTCTGCATTATAATCGGCTTACTCGTTGGACTAATAGTGATCGAAGACTTTGGCACAGCAGCATTTATAGCCCTTTTAAGCTTCTTGATGTTAATTACCGCCGGCGTAAAATGGCAGCATATTTTAACGCCTTTGCCATTCGGCGCTGCTGGCTTTATTGCCATACTTATCTATTCACCCAATCGAATGCAACGGCTCGTTGCCTATTTTAATCCTGATAAGTTGACTGATACAATTGCTTATCAGGCGAATCAATCGTTAATCGCGTTAGGCTCAGGTGGATTATGGGGCAAAGGACTCGGCAGAGGGATATGCAAGTATGGACATTTACCGGAAGATACAACCGATTTCATCTTCGCAATCATTGGAGAGGAGCTTGGCTTTGTTGGAAATGCCGTAGTTATTGGATTGTTAATAGTTTTTGTCTTGTTAGGAATATTCGTAGTTGTGCGCTGCAGGGACCCTTTAGGCCAGCTTTTGGCTGGTGGCATCATTTTTACGATTGGCCTGCAGGCAGCGCTTAATATTGGGGTAGTAACTGTTGTTCTGCCGACAAAAGGAATACCACTGCCGTTTGTTAGCGCCGGCGGAACAAGTTTGCTGCTGTCATCCGCCGCGGTCGGCGTACTGCTGAACATCGCTAAACAATCAATCATACAAAAAGACCCCCTCAAAAATAAACCATGATATGCAAGTCTCGGATGTAATCTGAGAAGCTCTTAATATTGCCTGCACTAATCCTAACCTCCGCAGTAATGCTAAAAGAACCTGATCCAAACAAACATCGTTGACACAAAACACTTTGCGCTTTAGTATCTGGCTTTGGTTTGACATTATTTTTTAGAAGGAGAACAAACATGCAGGGAGGCAGACCTATTCACATTGACGATGCCACATTCGAAACCGAGGTTCTACAATCACAGGTTCCGGTACTGGTTGATTTCTGGGCGCCCTGGTGCGGGCCGTGCAAAGCCGCTGCGCCGGTCCTCGAAAAAATAGCCGGCGACTATAAAGGTAAACTGAAGGTCTGCAAGATCAACGTGGACGACCAGCGTGACACAGCTATCAGATATGGCATAATGAGCGTGCCGACAATGAATATCTTTAAAAACGGCCAAATCGTAAGCCGAATCACCGGCATTACGCCGAATTTCGAGTCCGACCTCAAAAAAAAGATCGAGCCGCACTTGGAATAAAACAGGAGTTCCATTCAGGATGAGTGAAGATATTTTGAATTTTATAAAGTCTTGTATTAGGCGTCGCAGAATACGATGGACGTATCATGTCAATATGCGATTAAAAGGGCGTTTTATATCGAGGGAAATTATTTTATCTTCGGTTGATAGTTACGAAGTTATTGAAGAATACCCAAAGGATAAATATTTGCCGAGCTATCTTGTTTATGCTAAATACCAAGGTCAGATTATTCATATTCATATAGCAACCGATATAGAAAATGATATCGTAACCATCGTTACATCGTATAAACCAACAGTAGATAAGTGGGAAAAAGATCTCAGAACAAGGAGAAAAAAATGATTTGTCATAATTGTGGTGGAAAGTTGGAGAATCTAATCACTAATTTGCCGTTTAAGGTTAATCACGATTCTATTGTCATCATCAAAGGACTTCCTGTCCTGCAGTGCCTCAATTGCAGCGAATATGCAAT
>CAZRNB010000183.1:0-4450 GCA_964601355.1 uncultured Pirellulales bacterium | reverse complement strand
TATCGACCGATTTGGTGGCCCTTTACAAAGCCCTCGGTGGAGGCTGGGACAGTGACACATCGGATATTAACAGGCAGAAACAGTAGTAATTCTGAGAACACCATTGAATGGCAGTCCGTTAAGGATTTTCGACCGGTCTTGCTTGGCCGCTTACCTACTGGTTACTATGTAAGGTTTTCGAGGTCAGCCAGGTCCTGGTGTCTGCCGGAGGCCTTCTTGTTAATCTTCAGGTGATTTAAGTTAATCAGATTGACTTTCACGCCATCCAGCACATCCACGATCCGCTTAGCGTAACATTCGCTGAAATTGACGCCGGAAACCGTCGTGGCAATTTCTATCCTGACAGGCGGCACGCCCAGGCGGATGATTTGCCATTCTTTCAAAAATAACTCAGGCGATAATTCTGGAAGGTCAAAGCCAAACTCTTTAAGAGCTGCGACAATTCGTTCTGCATTGTCAGGATTCATGGCAATCCAGATATCCATATCAGCGGTCGCTCGTGGATAACCATGATAACCAACGGCGTATCCGCCGATTAGCAGATACTCAACATTATGAGCGTTGAGTAATTTCAAGAACTCTTTGAAGTCGTGTGGCAGATGGGTCGTAACCATAGATAATTTGCCGCATTAATTCAACGGCTTGCAGACGTTCGTAAGGCGTCTTGGAAAGCCAATATGCTTTATCATCTGATTGGTCAAAAAGCGATGCTACTTTTAAAGCATTTCTTTGTATTTTTGGAAAACTGAGTTTATTCATGGCTTGACTATACCAGAAAGAGATGAGAATGTAAACAAAACTTCCTATGCTGCGCTGGGCTCCTCGCCGCCGGCATAGCCTTTGGCGAAGCGGGGCGCCCCAGCGAGTCGTATTTGTTTCATCTTGCAGTCGGGTCGGTGCGACTTCATCATACCTTACCGGCTAAACCAGCCTATATAATACTAAATCGAAATTCGGTTTGCGACGCTGAATCTGCACAATCTCCGCTTACGGGTGCATGTCAAGATTGTTGGTAAAATCTGCAAGCGGAAATGTACGTCATTCCGACCGAAGCCCCCGTGTCTTCTGTCGAAGACAGAAACGGGGGCAAAGCGGAGGAATCTGCTTTGAAGGCAGACCTCTCCACTCGGCCTTGCGGCCTCGGTCGAGGTGACAAAAGGATGCTCGCTATTAACGATTGTGATAATAGGCAATAGAATAACCCGTCTTTACCTATAAATGTGACATGCACAACCTCCGCTTACCTGTTCTGAACGCACCTGGGGTGAGTCTGTCCCGCACCGTCTCGGCGAGCCTCCGCCGAGACGAGTCAAATCCGGTCGAAGGAAAAATTTTGATTTATTGACAAATCAGGTATAATATTGTTTTTGAAGCCTTAAAACCTGTGGTGAGCTTGTCGAATCCATATGAATAGTGTTCTAAAACAACCAACCGATGCGGAACTTCTCGGCCAGTACTCGGCAGGCGATGAAGGTGCATTTCATGAAATAGTAAATCGCTATAAAAACAGCCTTTATATGTTCTTAAAACAGTTCCTCAATCGGCAGGACATGGTTGAAGATATCTTCCAGGAGACCTTTTTACAGTTATTTACAAGCCGAGAAAGCTTCGATTCAAGTCGGCCTTTACAGCCCTGGCTTTTTACCATTGCCGCCAATAAAGCCAAGGATGCCCTTCGCAAAGCCCAGCGAATACACGCTATACCCATCGGCACTATATCGGAATCGCAGGAGATGTCGTTTGATGACATGCTAAATACCCTTAGTTACGATAACACAATGCCTTACGAGGAATTGGAAAAAGGCGAGACGTCTTCTCGCGTCTCAGAGGTTATAGCCAATATGCCTGACAATTTGAGGGGAATATTGATTTTAGCTTATTTTAACAAATTTTCTTACAAACAAATGGCCCAGATTTTATGTATACCCATAGGTACTGTTAAAAGCAGATTGCATGCAGCAGTAGCTCGCTTTGCCAAAGACTGGAAAGCAGCAGCCAGGAGCAGAAAGAACGAATGAGGTCGTTAAGCGATCAGCAAAAAGAGCTGTTGTTTGATTATTGTATCGGAATAGCATCACGGGAGGAGACCGCCGAAGCTAAAGCGTTGATTTCTTCCAATCAGGATGCGGCTGAGCTTTATGCAAAGCTTAAATCCATTTTTTCACCCCTTGAAAGTGTAGAGCCGC
This sequence comes from uncultured Pirellulales bacterium, assembly GCA_964601355.1. Lineage (GTDB taxonomy): Bacteria > Planctomycetota > Phycisphaerae > Sedimentisphaerales > Anaerobacaceae > CAZRNB01. The sequence continues at coordinate 2,264 of CAZRNB010000183.1, read as the reverse complement.
AACAGTGTCCGGACTATTTAGCGGAACGCACCATCCAGCAGCTTTGTAATTGTGCGAATTCAGGCCGGCACCGGCTTGAGCAATTGATCGCTGCAGAAACACCCCGGATAGTTGCCGCCAAAAGCCGGTTTTGGGGCAAAAAGATGGCCATAGCCGCGGTCCTTTTTATCGTTGGTGCCGTTTTAGTCAGTTCATACAGTAGTGTCATGTCGAGCTACTCTCGTCAAAAATCCTGGCAGCAGCAATGTCAAACGCAGTTCCGGCAGTTATGGCAGGCCCTTAACAATTACAACTCCGACTATGACGGCAAACTGCCGGCTCTTGCAGCCACGGCAGGAGAGCCGTGGTGGAAGGTAGGTTACCAAGGCAAAGAAAATCATTCCAATACTCGGCCTATGTGGCAATTGGCCAAGCTTGGCTACGCTAAGCCGGCCGATTTTGTTTGTCCCGGCGCGGGTCAGGGCAAAACAGTCCAATTGGACGCGTTGCAGATACAAAATTATAACGATTTTCCCGGCAGAGCATATATGACTTATAGCTTCCAGATAAATTGCAGCAGCTCATCGGGCGGTAAGCTAATTTGTCGAAAAGTTTTAATGGCTGATTTAAGTCCGCTCTTTGAGGAGCTGCCTGGTGATTATTCACAGCCGTTTAAGCTGCGATTGAACAAGGACCTGCTGACTCTTAATAGCATCAATCACCGCCGGCAGGGACAAAACGTTATGTTCGGCGACGGCCGGGTCGAGTTTATCAAGACACGTTATACCCGCCTCCTGGAAGATGATATTTTTACACTGCGTGACACCGATGTATACCATGGCTGCGAGCTGCCTTCCTGCGAGAGCGATTTTTTCCTCGCACCTTAATTCGTCAATCGTTGCTCATCTTTCGTCTCCCGTTACACTTAATTTCGTGTCTCGTTTGCCGCGAGCGGTAATCTTCCACATATTCATTATCTTTTCGCAATAGCACCAATCTGCCGGAAGCAGATTGGCGATAGTTGTTTACTTATACACAACGAAATCCTTCGCTCAGGGTGTTTCCTAAAAACAAATTTAGAATTTTACATCAATTCAAATTTTTTGAGCCCTATAATTGTTTTGTTGTAAGCTTGCAAGGGACATTATAAAAAAAATTCGGCTGCTGTCAGCCGATCCGGCCAAATAGCCTTGACTTTTGTGAGCTGATGCGATATACTACATAAGTCGTCGTTTGAGAGACGATTGAAATCGGAATGGGGGTGTTTTAAATTTCACCCAATTTATGGCTAAGCCATAAATTGACAGAGTAAATCTGTTTGTAAGCTATTTGTATAGATTCTGCTTCCGGATTAACGCTGCACAAATTGTGAGTCTTTGGGGGGTTAAATGAACAATCAGCTCAAACTGATATTAACCATTATCTTCGCAGAGCTGTCTATGCTAATCGGTAATGCAGATGCTCATTATGCTTGTTTTGACTTCAATCAGCTTATCGACGGCAGCAATCCGGCGGCCCTCGCGGCTTATACGGATAACATATACTGCTCGGACTTGTCCGACAAGTCGGATATAATTATGCTCGATGCCATAACAGGTAATAACGGCGGTTTTGCCGGAACAAGTTTTCATATCTGTAATGATCCTGGTTTTGTGCAGAGCAGCTACTCGATATCTTTCAATGGAATTTCTCCTGCAAGCATGTCACTGTGCCGGTTTCTGGACTCAGGTACATCTCATGAGTTAGCTGCATTTGCCGGTAATAGTATCGAATTAGAATTTTTCACCCAAAGCCTGGCCTGCCGGCCATCAGATGGCAGCGGAATCGCTCACTGTGACTTGCTTGTCAGGATATCGCGGCCTGCTCGTTCCGGTTTGCGAAGGATGCAGTTGGATAATCTTTGCGAGACGCCTATGCCTGAGCCAGCTGCCGTAGGTCTGGTACATTTGTTCCTGGCGGATTGGTTTTCGCTTGTGAATGTGAACAAGCAGGTTGTACGTTTTTAACAAAGTAGTGACTGCAGCCACTGCAGGTACAGTCATCGGACAAAAGTGAAGAAAAAATGTTTTGGAGGGTAAAAATGATTTCACAAATGGTAGTACAAAGTTTTTGTACAGCTATAGTTACGATTTTTCCGTGTCTGATGGAAGCTGCTCCTGTCGGCACCGTGGATATAATACATTCCGGTTATGGTGCCAGTGATACAATTAGTATTTGGGGAGGAGGACACAGCGGATTAAATGCCTATGGCGGTGTATATATGCTCAATAAAACAGCCGGTACCG
>CAZRNB010000182.1:0-4540 GCA_964601355.1 uncultured Pirellulales bacterium | reverse complement strand
GGACGTGCGGAAAGATGGATGATAATCTTGACAATGCAGGTGTGCTTTGGTAAAAAACTGAAGAGATTTACCAATTGTGAAAATTGTACCCTGAAGTTTACGTGGTAATGCCATTTTGGAGTGCGGTTATTATGATTGCGATAATGAGAGCTAAAACTATAGAAGATTTGGGTAATATAGGTCGGTTTGGACGGTTTATCTGGCAGGCGCTGGTCGTTTCATTGCGGAGTTGTGCCAGCAGCCGAACGTATCCCCTTGTTTGGAATCAGATGAATCTCATCGGCGTTCGTAGTGTGCCGGTTATAATGATAACGGGCGCATTTGTGGGAATGACGCTGGCGGTGCAGGCTTATGACCAGCTTGCCGGTATGGGGCTGGAAGAGCATCTGGGCGTTTTGATAAATATCTCCGTTGTTAAGGAGCTTGGGCCTGTGCTTGCGGCGGTTATGCTTGCAGGGCGTATCGGCGGCGCTTTGACCGCGGAACTTGGGACTATGAACGTCACCGAGCAGATTGACGCGGTCAGAAGTATGGGAACTGATCCTGTACGATATTTAGTTGCACCGCGGCTTCTGGCCTGCTTGCTGCTTATGCCGGTTCTTATTATATATGCGGACTTTATGGGTGTCGTTGGGGGTGCTTTGGTAAGCTTTTTTCAGTTAGGTATTAACAGCCGAGCGTATTGGAACTTTAGCGCCTCCGGCGTGGAACTGTGGGATGTCGCCATTGGGATTGTAAAAGGTTTTTTCTTTGGCGGGGCACTTGCAAGCATTAGCTGTTATAAGGGTTTTACCTGTAAAGAAGGCGCACAAGGTGTGGGACAAGCCTGCACCGAGGCGTTTGTAGCCAGTTTTATTTCCATACTGGCGCTGGATTTTGCATTGGCGATAATCTTCAAGGCTGTTTATGCTACGTTCTGGCCGATCAAAAGTCTGGTCTGAAGTGCTCAGGCTCGTACGTCGCGGAGTAGTATAGATTTTTATCTTTTTTAAGAGAGAAGATAGTGACAGAGGCGATCAAGAATAGCGAAACACAGCCGGGTGATGGTATCATTGTTGTTAAGAACCTCACGAGGCAGTTTGGCAGGAAGGTTGTTCTGGATAATGTTTCTTTGGTTGTACAGAAGGGCAAAACAACAGTGGTAATAGGACCGAGCGGATGCGGCAAGACTGTTTTGATAAAACATTTTATTGTCTTATTAAGGCCGACGTCCGGAGAAGTTTATTTTAAGGGTCAGCGGATCGACAGTTTGGGTGATAGCGAGCTTAACAGGATACGCACCCATTTCGGATTTCTTTTTCAGGGAGGAGCATTATTTGACAGTCTCACCGTTGCCGAGAACATAATATTTCCAATAAAACAGCACTATAAGATAATCAATTGGCATGAGGTGGAAGACGTAGTTAAGTTCAAGCTGGCGATGGTTGGTCTTGATGGTTTCCAGAATTATTATCCGGCTAATCTTTCGGGTGGCCAGCGCAAGAGAGTGGCTCTGGCCAGGGCTATCGCTCTGAATCCGGAGGTAATCTTATATGATGAGCCGACTACGGGGCTGGACCCTATTCGCGCGGATATAATCAACGAGCTTATTTTGAAGCTGCAAAGAGAGCTTGGTGAAACCACGATTGTGGTGACACACGATATGAAAAGTGCGTACAGAATAGCTGATCGTATTATTATGCTGCATAACGGCAAAATAATTGCCGATGGTGTCCCCGACCATATTCGTAATCATCCCCATCCTGTTGTTCAGCAGTTCATCAATGGTCAGGTCAGCCAGGATGACCTTGCGGTGCTGAGGATGAGCGGGGACGTTTCCAAGACTCAATTCTTTCCTCGTGATTTTCAATAATAGCGGGAAAAAGTCTAATTGCACAAAAGCCAGGCGTTTAGTGTGAAGAAGAAATCGGGAAAAGTGACTGATGATTTGGCTAAGGTTGTGCGCGGAGACGTCTTTTGCGACGTATTGCACAGAGCTGCCTACAGCACGGATGCAAGCATTTACAGAATAATTCCGCAATGTGTCGTTGTGCCGCGTGACGTCGGTGACATAGTTGCCGTGGTGAAATACGCCTCGGCAGTAAATGTGCCGGTGGTTGCCCGCGGTGCAGGGACGGGCGTCGCAGGAGAGGCTTTATGCAGTGGTATAGTTTTTGATATGACACGCTATATGAACGGTATTATCAGCGTGGAAGGTGACGGCTCGGCAGTCGTTTGTGAGCCTGGCGTTGTGCTGGATGATTTGAATAATCGCCTGGCTGAGTACGGCAGGAAAATCGGGCCGGATCCGTCAAGCAGCAGCAGAGCAGTGGTGGGTGGGTGCGTTGCTAATAATTCCACCGGCGCTCATTCACTCAAGTACGGCTATATCGGCGGCTTCGTGGAAAGTATCGAAGGGATTTTGCCTGACGGAAGTATAGTTGAATTCAAAAATTACTTTGAAGTTGAAAAATCGCAGGACGATTCCATCGGATTGATCGCAAAGCGATGCTGGGACGTCCTTTCCGACAAAGAGGAATTGATTAGAAAAGCACTGCCTAAATATGGACGGAATCGATGCGGTTACAATATCGCCGGCGTTTGTCATAACGGTAAAATTGATTTAGCCCGGCTTTTGGCAGGCTCAGAAGGAACGCTGGCAATTTTTACGAAAATCAAAATCAGGACGGTTCCGCTGCCGAAGGCAAAAGCCCTATTGCAGCTTGAGTTCGATTCGCTCGAAAAAATGTCACGGGCTGTGCCGATTATTGTTGCCGGCGGTGCATCGGCTTGTGAGCTGATGGATAAAAAATTAATTGGCATGGCGTTTGAGGCTTTGCCGGAATATCGTGACATCCTGCCGGCTGACGCCGAGGCGGTCCTTCTTGTGGAGCATTACGGCGATACGCAGGAACAGGCCAACGAGAAAATAAAAGAGACCGATTCGGCGGTGGGGATGCTATCGAGTGGTCGGCGTGTTGTTTTTGATAAGAATCAGCAGGCTCGGCTGTGGAAGTCACGCAAGGATGCAGGTCCGCTGCTTTATAGAAAAAGGGGGAAAAAACATCCGACCGAATTTATGGAGGATGTTTCTGTCGGAAAGGAGAATCTTTGGAGCTATATTTCCGGCCTGCAAAAGATCGGCAAAAAGTACGATATTATGATGTCTTTCTTCGGCCATGCCGGCGATGGCTTGCTGCATATTCGACCATTCCTTGATTTGTCCAGTAAACCTGATTTGGCCAAGATGCGGGCGGTTGCATACGAGGTTTTCGAGCTTGCCTGGTCTCTGGGCGGAACCATCAGCGGTGAGCATGGAGTGGGACTGGTAAGGTCAGCCTTTTTAAAAAGGCAATATGGCGGCGAATACTACAATTTATTGTGCAAGATAAAGAATATATTTGACCCCTATTGTCTAATGAATCCCGGCAAAATCATCAACGATGATCCCGATGTAATGGTAAAGAACCTCAGAGCTGAATATAAGATTTCGCCGGAAAGGCTTAAAACGGATTTACTTTTCAAGGAAGATGAGCTTGAGCAGGAGCTTACGCAGTGCTATGGCTGCGGTTTGTGCCTAAGCAGAGAATCGGATTTGCGTATGTGTCCGGTTTTTCGGGCGATGGGTGAGGAATTAGCCAGCTCGCGGGCAAAGGCTAATATACTTCATTTCTGGGCGACGGGACAACTTTCAGAAGATGATTTTCGGTCTCCTGAGTTTCGCAAATTTCTTGATTTGTGCGTCAACTGCAAAGCCTGTTTGCTTGAATGTCCCTCCGGCGTTGACGTTTCCAAGCTGATGAGCACCGCACGAGCACAGTATGTCAAACGAAAGGGCCTAAGACGGACAGAGTCACTACTGGCTCACAACCGTTATCTTAGTATGATGGGCAGCATTTTTTCGCCCGTTTCAAATTTCGTAATGCGGCTTGGTATTTTGAAGTGGCTGCTTGAGAAATTTACAGGTCTTTCTCGAAAAAGAGCTATGCCGGCTTTTAATCACGGCTCATTTTTAAGAGCGGGACGAAAATATCTATCTGCTTGCGAGCCGATGGAAAAACCGATTGATAAGGTCGCATATTTTGTAGATACGTATGCCAATTATAACGACCACGAGTTAGGCTTTGCTGTTATAGATGTCCTGCGGCACAACGATATCGAGGTGATTTTGCCCAAGCAAAGGCCGGCTCCTCTGCCGGCTATTGTCTATGGCGATGTAAAAAGTGCCAGGAAAGATTTATCATATAATGTCAAACATCTGGCGAACGCGGTTCGTCAGGGCTATAAGATCGTTTGTTCTGAGCCTAGCGCTGCATTATGTTTGAAGGACGAGCTTCGCTATTTTGTGACAGGTGAAGATGCGAAACTTGTTTCAGAGAATACGTATGAATTGATGAATTATATATATGCCCTTTTTAAGGATGGCAAATTAAAACGACGGACGAGCGACGAGCAGCGAGCGACGAACGACGAGTACGTTTATCATCTGCCGTGCCATTTAGCTGCGCTGGGTGATAAACAGGCCAGTGTAAAGCTTCTGCAGGAGCTTTGCGGTATTGAG
>CAZRNB010000181.1:0-4549 GCA_964601355.1 uncultured Pirellulales bacterium | reverse complement strand
TACCTTATTTCAAACTATGGCTGGAAAAGGTCTCTTAGTCCTGCATACTTCTTTGCTTCGTCCTCTTTGCCCAGCTTACTGTAAATCGACGAAAGAATCTGATAACCATCAGCGAAATCAGGTTTGAGCTGGACCGCTTTTGTTATGTGCTCTATTCCTTCTTGAAGCTGTCCTGCCGTGTTCCCGCTTCGCTGGGGCATTGCTTTGATGGTTTGAACACCAAGTCCGATCTGTGCCAGGTAGCTCTGCGGGTTAGCCTGCACCGCTTTTGCAAACCATTTTTGGGCTTCGCCCGGCTGATTTTTCTTGGCATAGTAGTTGCCCATGTTGATCATAACCTGTACAGACTCAGGGTCAATTTTCAGCGCTCTATCGAGGCTGCGTTTCATCGAATCAAGATCCTCTTTGTATAACGCTGCTGCCGCAATGTTTATCAGCACATCAACATTATCTGGCTCGATTCGATTCAACTCCTGATATATTGTATCAGCTTCTGGAAACCTTCCATTTTGAACGCAGTAAGCTCCTAACATTAAAAGTGCTTCCTGGAGGCTTGCGCGATCGGGCGACTCTTTCGAGGTAAGCATATTTATAGCTTTATCTTTCATGCTGCCTGTTACTAAAGCCTGTGCAAACGCTATTTGGATATTCATGTTAAAAGGCTGAGTTGTGAGCAGCTTTTCATAAACGCGAATTGCTTCTGCAATGCGCCCTTTCTTCAATAAGAGCTCACCATACCGCCTGTTCAGGTACGAATCAAACGGCGCATGTTCAATTGAATCAAGATACTTGGCCTCCGGATCATCGCTTCCTTTCACTTTCCGACGTAATGCAAAGAGGCCTTCTCGCAGACCGGCCAATTCTGTCTCATGGTTAATCTGCCCGGCAAAAGGTGGGAGCGTCTTGCGGCGGTACATATCCATCGCAAGTCTATATTGTTCATTTTCGTCATAAAGAAAACGCTCGCGGCAAAGGTCAAGCAGCTCACCCTCAGAGTGTTCAGGATTTCTCATCTTTGCTTCAGGCAATATCTCCTTGATTACCTGCATTGCCCAGTTTGCAGCCAAGAAATTTCCTCGAAAATTAAGGTGAACATGATCGGCTAAAAAATCCTCGCCAAGAGAAGGGTGTCCAGCCTTTTTTTCAAGATTCTCTTCCAAATCCAGCAATATCACGTCGCGTTGGGCCAGTGTCTTTCCAACTTTTCGTATTATGCTGTTGATTTGACTGTCTGCTCGAAATCGCAATGTGTCAAGGTCTCTTGCCTCGGCAAACCTTTGTTTGGCTTCATCGTCTCTTCCGAGGGCATATAAACACTTGCCCATACAGAAGGACAGATCCGCATACACATCATCTATCGCTTTTGCCTTATCATACTGCACCAATGCGGCCTTGAAATCGCCTGAGAGCTCAAACTCGCGTCCCTCACGGAAATACCGGTCCCATTCGGCGATTTGCTCCTTTGTTAGGCCATCTTTATGTTTCGAAACGAAAGGAGCACACGAGTGAATGTTAGTCGGCACTGTGCAAAGGATGGTCTTTGCACCACTGTTGTAGGCGGTTTGTATAATGTCACTAATATTGTCTCTGAAATGCTGATAGCAGTATTTTAGTTTCCCATCGTCGCGCGCTATTTGATTTGTTAAAAATGCCTCCATGCCCAGCCATTTCTTTTCGGGCTTTCCGGATGTTCGTAAAGCTCGAATACAGCTCTTCAACAATTGACCTATTCGGGTTTCCTTCTTGGCTGTGATGCATGCGTTGATAAAAGCCCTGCTCGAATAGAGACTTGCAGGCAGAGTAGGCGGTCCATAAGGACCTACAACTTCGTTATTGCCCATATATATGATAAAAACATCAGGATCGTGAGACGCGCAGTCTTTCGCTATCCGGCGTGCGACATGAGAATTCATCGAAGTAACTGCGGCATTGATGACTTCAAATCTCGTCCTGAGCACAGTCGAAGGAGAAGTCTGGTCCGAATGCTCATTGAGTAATAATTCCAATTGCCTGCAAAAACCATAAGCTGGCTCCGGATCACCATACGCAGCCGAGCTTCCTAAAACGAATATTCGAATCGTAGAATCCCTTTTGTTATGAAGCACACTAAATTCAGGATCCCGTGAGAGCTCTTTAGGAACAAAATGCTCACAGTAATGCCGGTTCGTTAGATAGAGCGTTTCGCCGGCGGATTTCCACCTAATAAAGAAATCCTTCGGCTGTCCAAAACCTGCGAGCCACAAAATAACCTCTAATAACAATAGAAAAACTATAGGACTGAGGATGGTGACTGATAGGCGTATCATCAGAGATGGTTTTTTGGTATGTCTGATATCCTTTATTTTATCTTGTGAATCGGGCTTTCTTTTCATGGCGTTTTAAGAAGCAATGTCCTTTTAAAATAAATCCTTATGAATATTGAATAACGAAAAAGAATTTCGAAATTCGAAGTTCCTTGTTCAATATTCTAAATTCACAAGCATAAAATCTGCAAATCAAATTTGCAGTTCGACCAGATTGGCGGATACACATCTTATTGGCCAGAGTATGATTTGCTCGCCTCGGCTGTCCCGCCGTAGGTTCCAATATTGATTATGCCGCCGTTGGAAAGCGGCTCAAGGCCAATGGGGCTATTTGGATCACCCGCATCAATACACGGGCTCGACACATCGTCACTCGTCCATCGTCCTTCGTTTGGGTCCCATCTGCCGGCTTGAGACTTTAAGTGATAGTCCCTGTTGTTTGGGTCAGCAAACTGCGGATATGCATTTATATTGCCCGGCCCCCACACGAAGGTCGAATGATTCCCGGTAATAGAGATGCTGTCCTCTCCGCCTTGAATATCGCAGTATTGGATTGTTATGTGTGAGCCGCGATCCTGAATTGCTGTACTTGAACTATCTTTTAGAGTAACAGGTTGCGGACAATTCCAAATGATACAGTTCGACACCATTGCCGTTCCACCACCAGGATTAAGCCGATACGGAGGTCCCCATCTGCCGAGGTCAAAAAGCCTAAGCCCTATAACACAATCAACAATCGTATTATTGACAATAAGAGCTTGACACGAATTTTCCACCGCGATGCCGCCGCTGCGACAGTTATAGATGACATTGTTCATCACAACCGGAAAGCACCTGTCACGCAGGACAATGCCGTGGTCGTCACTTCCCATAATCACGTTTCCGACAATGACCGCGGAACACCTGGTCGGATTAATTCTGTCGTCATGTTCGGGCGTCGAGAACAGATTATTTCTTATTAGTGGCGGCGGAGTGCTCTCGCCCCACAAATCGACATCGTCGTTGTCGCCGCGTTTGCCCATAAAGAAACAATCCTCGACCAAGACATAAGAGTATCGTGTATGTATGCCTTGTCCTATCGATAGAAACTGACAGCCTTTGATGGTCGCTGCTGCATCGCCTGGGTGATTTGGATCATCCGATATAATGGCTATCGCATCACCCTCGGCATTTTTGCTTTCGTCGGGGAGTTTTTGAAAGATGCAATTCTCTATATCGACATGACTTGCTAAAACAACTAAGGCCTCATGATATTTCCTCGGCCCAGGCTCATAATAATCTTGATGTGCACCTTCGCTGTCGGCGTATTCAATGATACAATGCGAAAGTCGGCTGTCTGCCGTATCAACGAACATAATCTGCTTCCACATTGTTTCATCTTCGTATCGCGTGAAACGAATCGGCTCAGCTTCGTTACCGTCAGCTATGAACTGTCCATAGACAACAAGTGATACAGCCTTCTTCATCAAAACCACCGTCCCCGGCTCAATAACCAAAACTTTACCTGCCGGGATTACCACGTTATCTTCAAGAATGATAGTACCCGACCACCTCGTATTTTCATTTAGCTCACCGGCAACGCAGATTTCGGCTGGATTCTGAGAGTTATTCGCATTGGCAAAAGAAACGAAGGCCAATAAAAAGGTCAAACTGAAGATACAAGCAATCCAACTGACTTTCTGCATTTTCATCCTCTTACAAGGGACACTACCAACGTTCATAATCCAATGGTATTATAACATATTTACCATCCTACGTTCAAAGTGTTTATCAAAAAAGAGTTGTAGGATGAGCAACTTGTTTGCCCATGCTGGTTTTGATTCCCTCACAATCACCCACTCGTTGACCCCGTTAGAAATCCTAATTCTATCGGCGTTGGTTTATCAAAACGAATCGGGATTTCTAACGGGGCTGACGCTCTCCACAGGACGCCTTACGGTGGTGGCTCTGTTTCATGTTTTCTGTCTTCTGTCCTCTGTTCTCTATCGCCCTCATGGTATTGGTGATGAAGGAGCATCGGTTATAAGTCCCCAATATAGTTGGGGATAATCCTTTCCTTCGAGAATCCACCAGATATCCTCGGTGCCATTTACCGTTTCATCCACAAAGTCCCAGCTAGCATCGCGGAACGTCTTTGCCATTTGCATCTCGGCCGTGGTCTTGCCCACGCCGCCATCACTGATTGTCTGGCCGCTGGTCTGGATGTCCCAGAAACAATCGCGAACTCCGCCACCCTGATCGTACCC
>CAZRNB010000180.1:0-4561 GCA_964601355.1 uncultured Pirellulales bacterium | reverse complement strand
GGATTTATCGAAATTGATACTGCCTCCTGCCCATTAAGGAGATGAGCATTTATTGAAATTACACAAAACAAAATAGCCACGAGCTTGAATTTTAAACTTATCTTTTTCATCGTCTAATTCCTTAAAATATTTACGTTCTTTCACGAAAGACTCGTTGTCATTTCGATCGAAGCGATGCGAAGCATCGCGAAGCGGAGAAATCTATTCAAAAGCAGATTTCTCGACTCGCCTACGGCTCGCTCGAAATGACAACCTACATTCTTTACTACAGAGCAAATCTAATTATCAGGTAAAAGCACGTCCGTCAACAAAAACTCAAAAATCCGCTGTATTTTTTCCACCAATTGAAAATCGTAAATGAATTTACCTTTTTTAGCCATAGCGCGCAAATCTACACAAGACGGCATATTCTGTAAGCCGGTCTAATAGTCCTTAAAGCCTCTCATCCATTCGGGCCAATCTCCCGGCTTGATGCCGCCGGCTTTGGTCCAGTGTCCCGAATTATCGAATCCCCGGTGCCACTTCAACGTCCATAACTCCTTCAGCCCAACCTTTCTGACAGACCAGTCCATGAAAAGGCAGTTTGTCATGCCCTTGCCGTGGCGATTGATGCAGAAACTTTTCATTTGCTCGGCCAGTGTGATTTCCTGGGGAGGCTGACCGTCACTCTGTGGCGGTACAGAAGTGTGGTCTGGCCAGCCCGCCATCCCCATACAATCCAAAAATACAGGTATGTTTTGAACATTCTGGACATCAGGTCTTCTCCAATAATGGTCGTCCCCGAAAATAGCGCCGGGGTCCGCATTACAAACCCAGGCGCTTAATCCGTAACTTCCGTAATCACCTTCCGGATCTTTCCACGCAGCAAAAATTCCCTGCCCGCCTTTGTCCCATGTTTTGGTAGCTAATGGGCAGCATCGAAAAGCCCCTATCTTACCATAGAGTGGTTCCAGTACCTCTATCCAATCATTCCAACCGCCTTCTATCATCCCTCGGAAGAAGCGGCCATCGTTGTCATTAGTATATGTATCAAGGACAAGACCCCATTGTCTCAAATTACCTTGACAGGCAATTGTTTTTGCATATCGCCTCGCCATTGCCAGGGTGGGTATCAATATGGACATCAGTAACCCAATGATTGCAATCACTACAAGGAGTTCTATAAGTGTAAAGCCGCATCTTTTGTGCATGGCAGTTCTCTCTTTTCTTCTGAACCAATATTTACCGAAATATGCGTGGCCAATTCTGTTGTTATGCCTATCTGCGACAATTATAACACGAATTCTCTTGCTTATGAAATCCATCCCAGAATAATTTCTGTGGTTTTTCATGGGAAGTCCAGGAATAATCAAACGGCAATAATCAATTGCCAGGAATCTGTCTTTTGCTTACAATTAAGTAATTATGTCGGAAGATTTAAGAAATATCCTGATAATCAAGCCCAGTGCGCTTGGCGATATTGTTTTAGCTCTGCCGGCTCTTTCAGCTCTGCGAAGAAATTTCCCTGAAGCCAGGATAAGCTGGCTGATTCGCCCTGAGTTTGCACCACTTCTTGAAAATCATCCGCACCTGAATGAGATAATTCCTTTCGACCGAAAATTTCTCGGCAAGTCCTGGTACCATCCCAAAGCTTTTGCAGCTTTAGTGTCGCTTATTAAGCGACTACGCCGTGGTAAATTCGATGTAGTATTTGATTTTCAGGGCCTTTTTAGAACAGCCTGTTTAACATGGTTATCCGGCTGTAAAAAACGCTTTGGAATGGCAAACGCCCGAGAGCTTGCGCACCTATTTTACACGCATAAAATCGAGCAGGACCAGGATTGTATTCATTTAGTCGATTATTACTTGAAGATAATTAAATCTGCAGGTGTCCCCGCGCAGGATGGGGTGCAGTTTGAGCTGCCTGTAAATCCATCTTGTCTGGATTCAGTCAATGAACTTTTAGCAAGCGTCAACGTTATGTTGGGAGAGTATGTTGTTTTTGTGCCTGGCTCGACACACAGCGGCAAATGTTGGCCGGTCGAACGATTTGCAGCTCTGGCTGATAAAATCTCATCGCGTTTTAATTTGCCAATTCTTGCTGTCGGAGCAAAATCTGACAGCAGCATTATCGAAACAATTAGAAGATTGACCGCCGTTCCTATAATAAATTTTGCCGGCCAAACTTCTCTCGGGCAGCTCGTTGCCTTGCTGAAAGATGCAAAACTGGTGGTAAGTAACGATACCGGCCCCGGGCATATTGCAGCAGCTTTGGGCACGCCGTTAGTTTTGATGTTTAGCTGGTCTAATCCGGCGAGAATCGCTCCTTATGGCAGAGCCGAATGTATGATAGCCCGCGAACCTTACAGCAGAGGATTTGAAATAAAAAGCATTGACGCCAAACACAGTATCAAGACCATAACTGTTGACGAAGTTTATCAAAAAGCATGTCAGCAATTAAGAGCACAAGAGCATAGGGCATAAGAACACAGGAGCATAAGAAAAGGGGACAAAAATGATACAAGTGGGATATAAGAAGTTAATGGTCTGGCATAAAGCTGATGAATTGGCGTATCAAGTGTACATTTCAACAAATAGATTTCCTAAGGAGGAAATCTATGGGCTCATTTCTCAATTAAGAAGAGCAGCTTTATCCGTTCCTACAAATATTGTGGAGGGATATGGCAGACAGAGCAAAAAGGAATTGAGACAGTTTGTGAATATAGCGTTAGGTTCGCTTGCAGAAGTCCGGTATTTGTTAGATTTTTCTTTACGTTTGCAGTACCTTGATTCAGAGCGTCAAAAGGTTTTACAAGATTTAGCAGATGAAGTTGGCAAATTATTATGGAAGTTTTATAAGTCATTATAGGCATAAGAGCATACGAACACATGAGCATAAGTCTTATGCACCTATGCCATATGCCTTATGCACTTTTCACTCGCTTTCAGAAGCGGTAGTGTGCGATGATCTACTCTGCGAAGTTATCTTCTGGCCTTCGCATCCGTCAATTCTCTGTAGTGCCTACTCCGCCGTAGCGGCTGCGAAGGCTGGAACTGTGAAGGATGAACTACGACGGAGCAGGCTCGCTACGAAGCACGAGAATCGCACCAACACAGATAATCACGAATTAACCAGTTACCATTATATTCCACTCCATTAATTTGCCCTTTTGCTCTTGACGAATTAGGAACTTTAGGATATTTTATTACTTAGAATATAATTGCACCCAAAAGCGGAATTTACATCGTAATAGGATAAAAAAATGTAGATGTAAGATAAATTAAGTAAATATAAAAAAGACAATCCAAGAATTTTAATAAGCAGGAGATTTTCGATGATATATCGAAACGCAGAAATAAAAGTTGAACAGTTCGTTACATACTTCAATAATAAGAAAATAAACTTATCCCCGGTATTTCAACGAGGGCATGTTTGGAGTGTTTCTCAGAGAAAAAAACTTTTAAAAAATATGATTCTGACAAAACCTATCCCAGCCATATTTCTTTATAAAGAAGCTAAGGGATCAAGTTTCACTTATATTATTCTTGATGGTAAGCAAAGGCTGGAAAGTCTTATACTCTTTATTGCCAATAAGAGAAATGATTTGGCCATAAAAAACTGGGCTGATTATTTTTATAGGAAATTAGATAAAAAAGATGTAAATTATTCGATAGAACTTGAAGGCAAAAAAGTAACTTTTGAAAAAGTTAGTGATGATATCGTAAGGACTTTCGGAGAGTATGTAGTACCAACTATCGAAATAACCTTAGATGAAAATACAACATTAGACGATATCATATCTCTTTTTGTTGATATCAATCAACAGGGAGTTGCAGTAAAACGTTTCGACATCGTAAAAGCAATGTGTCGAAGCTCAGTGATATTAAAACAAACCTTCGATATGATAGCAATAAAGCAAAAGAGAAGACAAGATACTCATTACAAAATGAAAGACAATGAATCAACTTTCGTTTTGAAAAAATTAAGCACCATCGCTAAGGCTCCTGAATCTAACAGTCGCGTGGATAGAATGTGGGAGAGGTTATTAGAAATAGCTATTTTTTCTATTACGCTTACGCATAAAAAACCAGTTGATGTTTTGAAGGGTTTTATAAAATCAGGAGAAGTGGGAGAAGGAAATAAATTAAATATTGAGCATAAGAAAATTTTGAAGGAGGTATTTAGCTTTTTAAAGAGAGTCTATTCTCAGAACACATTCAGCGAAAGCAAATTGGCTACTGATGGTACGCATTTTTATACCATGGTTACAACTTTGATTAAAAATCATGATTTACGAAATATGCAGAAAGAAAAATTAACATCCGGTCTTGTCGGATTTGCAGAAATATTAAACAATGAAAGATTAATAAAATCTCAATCTAAGATAGTTAAGCCTAAAATACTCGAATATCTTGAGCTTTCTTCCAAGCATACCACAGATGTTTCTAGAAGAAGCAAAAGGGAAGAATTATTTGCGGAAATAGTTACAGAATTGGCTAATAAATAGGGACATCCCTGAATAAATGGCTAGTCCCAAAACAAGCGAGTTTTATTAGGCTCCAATGCAATCAAGCTGGTGAT
>CAZRNB010000179.1:0-4583 GCA_964601355.1 uncultured Pirellulales bacterium | reverse complement strand
TCTATGTCAAGACCTTGACTTATAAAATCCTATCGCTTATCTTCATGCCATTCGGAACGTTTACTATTTTAGGCTTCGCTCATGACCATAAGGACGTGCGAAGAAGAAAAAGGAGGCCGAAGCTGCAAATAAACTCGTATCTCGTATTTCGTGAAGCGTATCTCGTCAAGGAGGCCGAAGCTGCAAATGAATTCGTATCTCGTATTTCGTGAAGCGTATCTCGTCAAGGAGGCCGAAGCTGCAAATGAATTCGTATCTCGTATTTCGTGAAGCGTATCTCGTCAAGGAGGCCGAAGCCGCAAATAAATTCGTATCTTGTATCTCGTGAAGCGTATCTCGTCAGCGCGGCCGAAGCCGCAAATAAACAAAGGTAGGTTGTGCATAGCACTACACAATTATGGAGGGCAGCCCGGTTACGGATCGACCTTCGCCAAGACGAGTCGATGAAACATGCCTACTAATTGTCCTGACGGTCATGGCTTTTGAAATTCATAAGCTCCCATATCAACTGCTGAGCCTGCAATGCGGGTATAGCCATCAAGGTCGGTTTCATTTGCCTGCGGCACATAGTTCGGGTCACCAGCATCAATACACGGTGAAACGGCCAGCAGATGATAGTCTCCATCAATCCAAACAGCATTTGGGCTGTCAATATCAGTCCAGCAGCCAAGCCGGACAAAAGAAGGCTCGGAACTAATATTGCCGGTGCCCTGCCAGCCACTCTGAACATTGCAGTATGTCACGGTAGCGAGGTTACTTTCTATCTGAATATTGCCGCTGCTGCTGCCGTTGAAGTATATTATAGAATTGGTGATTGTCGGCTTTTCACCAAAAACACCCTGTCGCAGGTTTCCAACAATAGTGCAGTTCGTAATTGTGGCGTTATTGTAACCGGCAAATCGAGTTTTCTGATCTATAAGCATCTCTATACCGGCACCTCTATTTCCGCTGATGACGCAATTGGCAATTGTCAGATTGTTGCGGTTCCAGAGCTTGATACCGGCATTTCTGCTGTCGGTAATTATGCAATTTGTAATCGTAGCAGATGCTTCAGAACAGTAAATGCCGTTATTTCCGCCGGCAATGGTCAAGCCACGAAGCGTGCTATTCGCACTCCTATCGCCTGAGAAAGTGACAGTTGGTTCCATGCTTATACCATTGATAATGGTGGCCTTCACAACAGCCGGGTCGTTTGGATTAAATGACCTGACTGTCAAACTCTTGCCTTTAAAATTGATGTTTTCGCGGTAAGTCCCCTGGTCGATTATGATCTCATCACCATTTTGGGCTTCATCGATAGCATGTTGAATAAAGCCGTATTTTCCCCCCGTGGTCAGATTCTGTATCGGTAAGGTCAGATTTAATGCGGTTATACACACCGGATCGGCATAGATTGTTGAGCCATACTGGTCGCAAACCTTTATTGTCCACCATGTTAGCTGATATGGCAACGTGGTTATAACTTCGTTAGGCGGCGTCGGCATATCGGATATGACAGTGTAATCCATAACACGGTATGGGTCTGAACCAAACAGCAGCTGGTACCCGACTGCATTAGCACTTTCCTTACATGTCAGGACTGCGCCATTAGGGTCTCCGACATCGACCGGACCTACGAGCGTGACAGGCTCAGGCAGCCGAGCAGGGAAATTAGGCTCATCGAAGAAGTTCATATAGCCGGATTCGTTCGTACCTACCCAGTGAAATTTGTAGATTTCCGTGAATGGCGTTATCGCCAGTTGAAGGTTCTTGCCTGGGCCAATGACAGACCAGTATGCACCTGCAATAAGTCCATTGTTAAACAAATTCATTAAAGGATTTGTTAGAGAATTTCTGTACCACTCAGGAGGGGCGCCATGATTGCCGATGGCAACCTGGACATTCAAAATGCCGGGATAAAAATACGGGCCGGTTCCTTCGTAGGTATCAATCCAGCACTGCTCTCCGTCAACTGAGCTTGCCAGATAGTCGATAATGCTCGAAGAATAATCTCTACAACGGCCATCCAGTAAAGTCACCCTGTTCACGGCATATCTGGCATCCCGATATGTTAAGTTCAGATACTTTGCGACATCTATAGTTGGTTGTCCCCCTGTGCTGTGCCCCATTGTTTGTATGGATTGATTGTAGTTAGGGGCGTAACGTGACAGATAAACGATAAGCATATCGCCGCACCGCTCATAAGTTGGCGAAGTAGTAGAGCCATCCGTTTGATAAGTAAAACTTAAAACATTGGCTTTTTCATTCCAGGCACTAGAGCCCCAAGAGCCGCTGCCATTGATACAATTTCCCCCACCAAAATAGACAACGGTCGGTTTGTTCGGATCAAAAGAGCCGACATTTTCCAGTCGCATGACCGTCCCGCCAGAGGCTGGCACAATGATGACCTCGACTGTGTCAGGCAGGCTGTTATATTGACCATCACTTACGACCAGCTGAAATTTACATATCTGGTGTGAATCTGTCTGGGTAAAGCCGCTGATTGTCGGAGCAGCGGTATCAGAGCCGGCGATTTCAACCGGCGGGCCTGAAATCTGCTGCCAATTATACTGCAATGTGCCCGAGCTGTCCGGACCGTACGATTTTGTGCCATTGAGAGTCACGGGATTTTTCGCCGCGTACACAGGTAAGCCTGCATCGGCAATCGGAACACTATTGCTCCCGACAACGATATAGGTACTATCGCTGAAGCTCTCGATAATCCCGTCGCTAACAGTCAGCTCAAATATGTAAGCACCATATCCCCCGGGTGAGAACTTGGCTGTTGGGGTATTGGCGTCCTCTAAAATAACAGATGGGCCGGCTATCTGCGACCAGCGATAAGTAAGATTTTTACTACCATCCGGATCATAAGAGCCGCTTGCATTCAATGTAACAGGATCAGGCATATCGGCTGTTGACTGGTCCTGGCCGGCATCGGCGACCGGCCTTAGATTCCCGCTGAATTCAGCGGCTCCAATATCAATCCGTGCATACACAAGCCGGTTATTTCCATACATATCTTTTTCGCCTGCCTGTGTCACATAATTCGGGTCGCCGGCGTTTATGCAGGGCGAATCCATCTGCAAACGATAATCGCCGGCCTGCGGATTGATAAATATTGGGTCATGGGAAATATTGCCCTCGTAGATATTGTTTTTGTTCCATATAGCATTGCTGCCTCCGGCATTACCCCAGATATTATTGAATTCAATGCGATCTATTATATTGGCATTTTCCCTGTTTATGCCCCCTCCTCTGCGAGCATTGGCAATTATATTATTCACCAGCGTGTAACCCGTCTCAGGATATGAATACAAATAGATATTACCGCCTATATCAGCGTCATTAGCGATAATTGTATTGCTGATTAAATTTCCGGCTAACAGGACAACTCCACCACCGGCAATTGCTGAATTGTTATATATGAGATTATTGGTGATCCTGGCGTCGCCGGAATATACGAGGATTCCACCACCAGCGTAAGTAAAATTATCCCTGATTTCATTACGAATAATTAAAGCGTCAGACTCAAGACAACCAATCCCGCCTCCATAACCAATTTTCCATTTACTCTGGTCATTGTTTGTTGTTTCAATCGGGCCGTTATTCCAGCCGATGATATTTCGTGTAATAGTCGGTGAAGAGCCTAAGCAAAGAACGCCCGCCCCCCAGAAGACAGTGCCTGTTTGCGGAGTTGAAGTGATGACGGTGCCGGTTCCGTTGGTGATAGTAAAGCCGGTCAGCACCGCATCCCGTCTCTCGCCATTTTCGAAGGTGACTGTGCTACCCTTTCTTTTACCGTCGATAATTGTGCAAGCTACAACGTTGGAATCATTAGGGTCGGTGCTGGTAAGAACAATATTTTTGCCGTTGAAATTTATGTTTTCAAAATATATGCCCATGCTGACGAGTACGACGTCACCATTATTGGCATCATTGATAGCCTGCTGAATAGTAGCATACTGCTGCGGGACCTGGCGAGTTTCAGCTGGGGTTAAAGTACCGACGGCCAGCAGCACGACAAGGTTTAAAAGAATCGTCTTTATCATTTTTCTTCTCCAATAGACTCGTTGACAGGTAAGTTTGGCAGGTGCAAAATAGATTTTGCCCGCCTCCAAAACTCAACTCATATATTTTATCAAAGAACAACTTTAATGCTAATGAAATTTTCGATAGTCCTGCTCTCTTTAGAAATAATTTAACAAAAAGTATTCGTTTTCTATTGAAGTAATTTACTTTATAAATGTTACAAATTTATTACGGTTTTATCTTTTTTTCGTGATTTTTTTGGTTTGCTGAGCTCATATTCATTTACCACTCTGCGAAGTATGTCCATCCTCCGTAGTGCCTACTTCCCTAAGGGGCTGCGAAGGCTGGAAGCTCTGCTACGGAGAATAGAAGCGGCTGCTAAGGATAGAAGCTTTGGAGCGTCGGCGACTTGATCGCCCATGTAGAACGAAAAGAAATTATTGGAGAATAACGAACCGCATGGGCAGTCCACAGTCCTAAGGACTCCTTACGGAGGACACCTTACTGTGGAGAACCTGCCCACCCTATTCATGAAAGGCTGTCGATTGTCAAATAAGATTTTCATTTTTCTA
>CAZRNB010000178.1:0-4617 GCA_964601355.1 uncultured Pirellulales bacterium | reverse complement strand
TTTTTGCTCTTCGCAAACAAGTATCGGCTACAAAGTTTATTATAAAAGTTATGATAAACAGCACTACGCCTACCGCAAAAAGGGCGAAATAATGTTCTGAGCCGCTTACGGTTTCGCCCATTTCGCCGGCTATCGTCGCGGTAAGCGTCCTTAAAGGCTCAAGGATCGATTTCGGCACGACGGGAGCGTTGCCGGTAACCATCATAACGACCATCGTTTCGCCGATGACCCTGCCGATTCCGAGCATCACGGCGGCAATAATACCCGATGAGGCGGAAGGAAGGGTAATCCGCCATAATGCCTGCCAACGGGTTGCTCCCAGGCCGAAAGCCGCTTCCTTGTAGGTTCTGGGGACACCGACAATTGCATCTTCGCAGATGCTGATAATGGTGGGTAGAGCCATAAACGCCAGCAGCAGGCTTCCCGTCAGGCCGCATATTCCCGTTGGTAAATTAAAGATATCCTTTATGAATGGATTCAGCCACACAATGCCGATGAATCCTAAAACAACGCTCGGGATCGAAGCAAGAATCTCCACCAGTGATTTGAGGATATGCTTTAAGGAGCTTGGAGCAACCTCAGCGATAAACATTGCCGCAGCAACGCCCAGCGGAACACAAATAACAATTGCTCCGACGGTGACATATATTGAGCCGAGCAGCAGAGGGATAATGCCGAACTTCGGCGGCTCGGAAATTGGCAGCCAATTCCTGCCGAATAGAAACTTCGCAGCCGGATATTGGCCGAACAGGGACAGAGAGTCTTTCAGCAGAAATAAAAAAATCAAAAAAACGAAAATGATAACCAATAGCCCGCTGAGCTTAATACACAATTCTATGATATGTTCGCTAATTCTTTTGGGCAATTATAGCTCCTATTGGTACAAAGCCGGTCTCTATAAATTGCTGCTGGCCTTTTGGGCTTAAAGAGAAATCTATGAATAATTTTGTAACACCTCCCGGCTCGCCATTTGTATAAAAATACAGCGGCCTGGAGAGTGGGTATGTCTTTTCTATCACATTATTAACATCAGGGGGATAAAACTCACCCCCCTTAGCTAACAATAACGGTTTGCAGCGATCACAGATGTAACCCATACCTAAATAACCAATTGCGGCTTCATTAGTGACGACTTCTTCGACGATTGCCTGTGAGGAAGTTAGAAGCAGCGTTTCTCTCGGAAATTCTTCGGTGCTATCTTTTTGGCCAAGCTGTACTACGACTTCTTTGAAATATATGTGGGTGCCGGAGCTGACTTCGCGCGATAAGGTTACTATATGTAGGTCTTTGCCGCCAAGCTCCTTCCAGTTGGTTACCTTGCCGGTAAATATCTTGTGCAGATCCTCGATTGTTAGTTTATCAATAGGATTGCTATTATTTACTATTACCGCAACGCCGTCATAAGCAACGACAAACTCTTTGGGTTGGACACCGCGTTTGTTGGCCAGCTCTATTTCTTTTGCCTTTATTTCGCGTGAAGCTGTAGCCACATCACATGTTTTGTTTATCAGTGAGGCAATACCTACGCCGCTTCCGCCGCCGGTTATGGCGACGAAGATGTGTGGATAATCTTTCATAAACTCTTCGGCTACTTTCTGCGCAGCATTGACGATTGTATCCGAGCCTTTAATCTGTATAAAGCCAACAGGCTCATTTGGGTCGACCTGCTCGGAACAACCAACAACAAGGAACATAATCAGAAGCGTCAACGTTATTTTCAGCCCCGTACTCATGTTGGCAGGGATTTTAATCGCCAGCAACTTCTTTTGCAAATCGTTTTGTTAAATTCTTGTTAGTTTTGATGGAGTCAATTAAAATCAAAAATTTGAAGGTAGGTGAGTGGAAAGCCAGCTAATGGATGGGGGTTTGTCTGTAATCCTCGGTCTTGTGCCGCACAATTTTGCCTTCAATCATGTAAATCACGTCTTCGGCTATGTTTGTAGAATGGTCTGCTATTCGTTCCAGGTGACGTGAAACCGAGAGCAGATGGATAAGCAATCCCAACTGCTCCGGATACGCGCGAATCGCTTCTTGCACGTCGATATACATCTTGCGATTCATAGCGTCAATCTCATCGTCACAATTGCAGACCTCAGTGGCCAGATCTACACTTAGATTAACCAAAGCATCCAGACTTTTTTTGAGCATCAACTGAGATTTGCGAGCCATCTTGGAAAAGTCCAGTGTTACGCTTACCTTCGGCTGTGTGGCAAGAAAAACCGCACGCTCGGCGATGTTAACAGCCAGATCGCCGATACGCTCAAGGTCATTATTGATTTTTAACACGGCCACTATAAACCTTAAATCGATAGCTACCGGCTGATGCAGGGCCAGTATCTTCAGGCAGTCTTCTTCTACCTCAACTTCTGTTTGGTCTATTACAAAGTCATTGTCAATTATTTTTTGAGCTAAACGTGCATCTGCCTTTTCAATAGATATAGTTGCCTCTCGCACGGTGTTTTCTACCATAGCTCCCAAGCGTAATATTTTCTTTTTAAGATTTTCTATTTCTCTTTGCAGATGTACCGGCATATTCTTTTGCCTTTTATGAACGGCATTCAATTTTCAAACTTATTACAAAGTTAAATTATAGTTTAGTATCTTCGCTCAGAGTAGCTTACGAGTGGACATGCTTGCTGTTCATTTTGAAATAAAACCTGTCCCTCTTTATCGGCAATTAGGTCTCCTCTGGCATAATTAAAATTTTGTGGAAGCTCATTGATTATCTCAATACGGCCCCATGGTACGACACGCACCATTACACTTCCAATTTGAATATCCTTAGGTCCATTGATATTTCTACCGAAGTGGTATGTCCTGCAGTGCAGACTAACAAAAGAATCCGTGATTTCGAGAACTTTGCCGACTAAAATGTGATTGTGAGCTTCCGGATAATTTTTAATCGTTCGGACTTTCCAAATTTTACCTATATTTTCATTAGCCATATTTTAACCAAACCTTCCTGTAACATAATCTTCTGTTTGTTTTTCGCTCGGATTCTCAAATATTTGCAAGGTTCGTCCGAATTCGATAATACGTCCCTGATAAAAAAAGGCAGTAAAATCGGATACTCTTGCTGCTTGCTGCATGTTGTGTGTAACCAGTACTATGGTATATTTTTTCTTGAGGGTTTCGATTAAGTCTTCGATTTTGCCTGTCGCAATCGGGTCTATAGCCGAGCAAGGCTCGTCCATAAGTAAAAGTATCGGCTCGATAGCGATAGCCCTTGCGATACAAAGACGCTGCTGCTGGCCGCCGGACAACTTTGTTCCCGGCTGATAAAGCTGATTTTGCACTTCATCCCACAGAGCAGCTCTTTTCAGGGCATCTTCAACCCGGCCCTCAAGCTCGCCGCGAGGTATTTTGTTATGCTGCCTTAGCCCATAAGCGACATTGTCAAAGATGGACATCGGAAAAGGGCTTGGCTTTTGGAATATCATACCTACTTTGTGACGCAAATGAATTAAGTCCATCCTGTCTTCCAGTATGTTTTGTCCATCGAGAATAATTTTGCCTTCGACTCTTTGGTCGCGGTATTGCTCATAGATACGATTATATGTTCTTATATGAGTTGATTTTCCACAGCCGGACGGCCCTATAATTGCAGTGACCTGTCGCTCGAAAATATCGAGGTTATTGTCAAACAGTGCTTGGTTCCGGCCGTAATAAAAGTTCAGCCCACGTACAGAAACCATAACGTTGAGTTCTGAATTATCCGACCGGCTTCTGTGTTCTCGCACATTTAATCTTTCAGTTCCCAATACCTTAACCCTGTTTTTATCTAAGACAATCATTTTCTGTTTTCTGCCAATGCAAACCGGGCAATTACAGTAAGCAGCAACACGCTGACCGTGATCAGCAATGAAGCGCCCCATGCCTTCTGCTGCCAATCGGTGTATGGTGACATTGCATAATTAAATATGGTCACGGTCAGGTTTGCTACAGGCTCATGAAACTTTTTCGGCCAATAGGGGCTATTTAATGCCGTAAATAATAAAGGTGCGGTCTCCCCGCTTATTCTGGCTATTGCCAGCAGGATTCCGGTAAGCAAGCCACTTTTACCGGCGCGAAAAACGACTCCCAGAGTAACTTTCCAGCGAGGTGCAGCCAGAGCCAAGGCGGATTCCCTCAGTGTATTCGGTACGAGTTTTAAAATGTCCTCGGTAGTTTTGGTGACCACAGGCAGCATAAGAATGGCTAAAGCCGCCGCCCCGGCATAGCCGGAGAACCGATGGGTTGGAACGACCAGCAAGGCGTAAACAAACATGCCGATAATGATGGATGGAGTACCCATCAGCACGTTACACACAAATCTTACCGCGTTTGCAAAGCGGCTTTCCTGTCCAAACTCAGATAGATATACTCCAGCCAATAAACCGATTGGGACCCCAATTGTTATCGCCAAAACAGTCATAATTAATGTGCCGATTATAGCATTTGCCAAACCTCCACCAGCAATGCCCGGCGGGGTAGGCAGCTTTGTAAAAAACGAAAAGTTTAAGGCTGCGCCGCCTCGCATAATAACTTCATATAAAACCCATCCTAAAATAAACAGAAACAGACCGGATACTGCGGCTGAGATTGCCATTACCAGCCGATTAATAAAAACACGTTTGG
>CAZRNB010000177.1:0-4662 GCA_964601355.1 uncultured Pirellulales bacterium | reverse complement strand
AGGCGGCTGAACGCGTTAAAAAAATCTGGCCGATATTGAAAAAAAGATTTCCCGATGCAACAATTGCACTTAAATTTAGTGACCCAATCGAGCTTCTTATCGCCACGATTCTATCGGCGCAATGCACCGACGAGCGGGTCAATATGGTTACGAAGGATTTGTTCAAAAAGTATAAATCGGCAGAGGACTGGGTAAAAGCTGATATAAAGCAGATCGAGTCGGACATAAGAAGCACGGGCTTCTATCACAATAAGGCCGTCAGCATTAAAGGTGCCTGCACAGCGATTATTGAGAGGTTCGGCAGCAAGGTACCCGGTACGATGGAAAGATTATTGGAGCTTCCGGGCGTAGGCCGAAAAACTGCAAATGTTGTCTTGGGCAACGCCTTCGGAATACCGGGTATAGTTTGTGATACACACGTTATTCGGCTCTCACGGCGATTGGGGCTGTCCGATAATACTGACCCCGTAAAGTTGGAGCTCGATTTAGCCGAAATAGTACCAGAGAAAAACTGGATACTATTCAGCCATTTGCTGATTTTTCACGGCCGTTTAATTTGCAAAGCGCGTAAACCGGATTGTGAAAATTGTCCGATATTAAAATATTGTCCCGCAGCACTTGATCCGTCTCAATGGTAAAAAGGTAAGCTACGCTTTATGATGGAGATACTTGATAGTCCGGTTAAGGATCTGTGGCGAATATTCAGGGTAATGGCAGAATTCGTTGAAGGATTCGACGAGCTTTCTACCGTTGGGCCTGCCGTGTCGTTCTTTGGTTCCGCGCGGGCAAAGCCATACCAGAAATATTACAAGCTTGCAGAACGAACGGCTCGTGAGATTGCAAAGGCCGGTTTTGCCGTAATAACCGGAGGCGGCGGAGGAATTATGGAAGCGGCGAATAAAGGCGCCGCCAAAGCGGGCGGAAGAAGCATCGGGCTGAACATCGAGCTGCCGGTGGAGCAAATCCCAAACGATTATCAAAATCTGTCACTGAGCTTCAGATATTTTTTCTGTCGAAAAGTAATGTTCCTTAAGTACGCCCATGGTTTCATAGTTTTCCCAGGCGGTTTCGGAACCATGGATGAGTTCACAGAGGCGCTGGTTCTGATTCAAACGCTCAGGCAGGCTTATTTCCCCGTCATCCTGATGGGCAGCGACTACTGGGAAGGATTGATTGCATGGATGAAGAAAAAGATGCTCAAAGAGCACCATTACATTACTCCCGATGACCTGAATGTATTCACAGTGCTGGACGACCCAAAGACCGCGGCCAAGATTATATTGGAATTCAAGGAATCAAATAGACGCAGCGGAATACAACTGCCGCCGGGAATGAGAAAGAACCATAACGTTTAATGATTTCGGCGGACCAGCGATGACTTTACGTTGTTTTTAAGCTGTCGTCGAGGAATAATTCGACAAGGTTATAAACGGCAAATCCGAGTGCTCCGGCAAAAATGGCGTAGCTTTGCCAATTGGCGCCTAAGGCTTTTATTGTTTGCGGTATTCTATCCGTGAAAGCCGTCCCTTGTTGCGTAACGCTTACAGCAAGGCTTCTAAAAACTATTGCTGTTGTGTCGGTAAAAAGCAACGCTATCGCAATTGCAGCGCAGCTAAATAAGACACATCCCGCCAAGGCAAGCCTTTCCTGCAAAATAACACCAGCCAGAATCTTTTGCTGTTGTACCTTTTTGATTTGCTTTAATATCATGCCGGTAAAATAAGGCGGCGTCGGCTCAAGATGCCGTTTTAAGGTTTCGGCCAAAAACTGATCAAGTCCCTCGGTTTCGCTCGGGACAGGACTATCGTTTAGCTGATCTATTGACATTGATTTCACTTAGAGCAGATTTTAATTTCTCGCGTCCTCTGAATAAATACGTTTTGACGGTGTTCTTTTTCACTTCCATTATATTTGCGATATCAGTGATGCTTTTTTCTTCTCGATAATGCAGTATAACAGCCATGGCCCAAAGTTTCGGCAGGCGCCTGACTGCCGCCCAGACAATTTCTGCATCTTCACTTTCTTGTGCTTTTGATACAGGCTCTCGCTGTTCACGATCGGCAAGCTGTTCAACCGGCTCACCCCCGTGCAGACGGGGGCACTTTCTGCGATTTTTCCTCAGAAAGCTGACTGCCTGCCGATATGCAATGCTCCACAGCCAGGTGCTTAACTCTGCTTGTCTGCGGTATCGTCCTAATCCCCTGTAAGCAGCCAAAAAAACTTCGTTTGCGACGTCTTCAGCCTCGTCTGCCTTCAGACCCAGACCTCGGCAGCACAAAAACACCGTCTCTTTATATTTGTCAATGAGCTCGGCAAAAGCAATCTCATCACCGCTGCA
Source organism: uncultured Pirellulales bacterium (assembly GCA_964601355.1). Lineage (GTDB taxonomy): Bacteria > Planctomycetota > Phycisphaerae > Sedimentisphaerales > Anaerobacaceae > CAZRNB01. The sequence continues at coordinate 2,324 of CAZRNB010000177.1, read as the reverse complement.
AAGAGATTGCAGCCAGTCATAGCTTTGCTCTGACCGTGTTTCCTTTGCCAACAAATCTCCCTTTCTTTATTAGTCGCAGACAAAACTTAAGAAGTTTCAGCTTTTTTTGAAACCCGTTTTATAAAACTTGCTACATATTTAATATGGTGATTAAATGTTACCGTTTTGCTACGGTTTTGTCATTTTCTGGTTATTTTTGCTATTGTGTGTGGAAAGGATGAAAAAATGAACAAATGCTATTTCACAAAAGTATCTCTGGCTTGCCTGTTGTGTATGTCGATCGTTATGGTTGGCTGCTGTATCAATGTCTGTGGTTGGGAGATGCAGGAAAAATATGAAAGGGTAGTTACATTGTCTGCGCCGCTGCCAAATGGCTCGACCTTTGCAGCGCAAACCCACAACGGCTCGATTACTATCGATGGAGCAGAGGTTGCTGACTGTAATCTTACCGCCACGATTACCGCACAGGCCGTGACGGAACAAGAAGCGCAAAAATTGGCTGAAGAAACAAAAGTAACGCTTGAGCCTTTCGGGGACAAATTGACCGCCAAGATTGAAACTCCAACCATAATGAGGAACTGCTCAGTCAGCGTGAGCTTTAAGGGAACGGTGCCAAATAAAACCAATCTTGAGCTTATCACCCACAATGGGGCGGTTAAGATTACAGGTATTACCGGCCAGCTTAACGCTACAACTCACAATGGCGAAGTAGCCATTACGCAGGTTGCTGGCACGGCTAAACTCAAAACACACAATGGTTCAATTACCTGCAAAGAAGTTTCCGGCGATGCTAATCTTGAAACACATAACGGCAGTGTTAAGGTCTTTTATTCTGAAAATGCACAGTCCGTATGTGATGTTTCCGCGATCACCCACAATGGCGGCGTGGAATTTGTAGCTCCGCCCAATTTCTCAGCAGCAATTGAGGCTTCAACGCATAACGGCTCGATAAAGACGGATTTACCCATTACGTTAATTGGAGAGGTAGGTAAGGGAAAGCTCACAGGAACAATCGGTAAAGGAGAAGGCAAGCTGTATCTGCAGACCCACAATGGCTCTATAAACATAAAAGCAGGGGTGCAAAAATGAAAAAGAATGATTGGGTAATCTTTACAATAGGTTTTTACCTGCTCTGTCTTCTACCTGCCGGTGGTTGTGATATTCAGATCGGCGATTGGTCGCGAGCTAAGTATGAAAGGACCGTTCAGCAGCGAGAGCCTCTCGCATCCGGCTCAACGGTTGTAGCTGAAACCAGCTTAGGCTCTATCAAGGTGTTTGGCTCCGAGGTTAATGACTGCAATGTCACTGCAAAAATTGTTGTCCAGGCGCCAACCGAGCAGGAAGCACAGGAAATAGCTGAACAGGTACAGATACGACTTGAGCAGGAAGGAAATACGCTTACAGTCAAAGCCGACAAACCTCACGTAAAAAACAACCGTTCGATAGGTATCAGCTATTGTTTAATTGTTCCGAAACAAACCAGCATAGAATGTTCCAGCGCTTATGGCTCGATTGAGCTGGGAGACATCGATGGGAATGTAAAGGCCAAGACCAGCAGTGGTTCAGTTAAAGGCCGGAATATTAAAGGCAGAGTCGAGCTGGATTCATCTTACGGCTCTGTCACCTGTACCGATGTTTCAGGCGACAATATTAGGCTCAAAAGCAGCAGCGGCTCACTTCAGGCCGACCGTGTTCAAGGTTCGGTTGTGCTTGACACATCTTATGGCTCTATAACCTGTAACGATATTTCAAACGGCGATATCAAGCTTAAAACCAGCAGCGGCAAAATCTCGCTATCAAAAGCTGCTTTTATCAGTTGTGACATTGACACGTCTTATGGCTCAATCTCATCCGATGAGCTTAAGGGTGATTCAATAAAGCTGCATTCCGACAGCGGCAGTATCAATGTCACGAACGCTTCCGCAGGCAGAATCAATGTATCGACTTCTTATGGACGCATCGGCTGTCGGGAAATTACAACGGCTGACCTTGCCGCCAGGTCAGGCAGCGGCAGCATCGATATCGCTTTCTCACAATCGAATCCGTCAGAAATTGCTGCTGAAGCGGTTACTTCATACGGCAGTATTGATTTTGCGGCGCCGAAGGGCTTTGCCGGAGAGGTTTCGCTATCAACCAGCTACGGCTCAGTGACAACCGACCTGCCTATAACGATAGTCGGCGAGGTAAGCAAAAGTAAGCTAACCGGCACAATAGGCGACGGAAAAGGAAAGCTGAAACTGCGAACCAGCAGCGGCTCAATAAAACTAAAGGTAAGCGTTCACCATATTTCGAGTAATTTGAAGTAAAAGCTTGTCTTTGTCCGA
>CAZRNB010000176.1:0-4735 GCA_964601355.1 uncultured Pirellulales bacterium | reverse complement strand
TGGTTGCTATGCACGATTTGAATCTCGGACCACGCAGCACTCACCGCAAGTGCGCCAAAATCGTCGGCGATACCGGCGGCAACTACCATCCCCACGGCGACCAGGCCACCTACGGCACATTAGTACGGCTGGCCCAAAACTGGAATATGCGATATACCCTGATCGACCCGCAGGGCAACTTCGGCAGCATCGACAACGACCCGCCGGCTGCCATGAGATATACCGAAGCCAGAATGACCCGGTCGGCTACGGATATGCTCGAAGACATTAATTACGACACCGTGGATTTTGTGCCGAACTACGACGAAACACGTACCGAGCCTACGGTTCTGCCCTCAAAGTTTCCAAACCTTTTAGTCAACGGCGCAACCGGCATTGCGGTCGGCATGGCCACAAACATCCCGCCGCACAACATCGCGGAAGTCTGCGATGCCCTGCTCCTGGTTACAGACGACCCAAACTGCGGCTTTAAAAATATTATGGAAAAGCTGCCGGGTCCGGACTTCCCAACCGGCGGAATCATCTGCGGCAAAAAAGGCATCCTGGACGCCTATACAACCGGCAAAGGCCACCTGACTATCAGGGCAAAGACCGAAATCGAAACCACCAAAAAAGATAAAGTAAGGATCATTATAACCGAGATACCCTACATGGTGGTAAAGACCACCATCGTTTCAAAAATCGCTGATTGTGTTCACAACGGCCAGTTGCCGGAGGTTTCCGACGTCAGGGACGAATCGGACCGGCACGGCCTGCGGATTGTAGTGGATTTAAAAAAAGACGCCGACAGCCAAATTGCATTAAATAAGCTGTTCCAATACACGGCCATGCAGAGCACCTTCGCCATCTCCAATATCGCCCTTGTTAATAACAGGCCCGAAACACTCGACATCAAACAGATGCTCACCTGCTTCATCGATCATCGTAAAATCGTTATCCGCAGGCGTACCCGGTTCCTGCTCGAAAGGTGCAGAAACAGGGCCCATATCCTCGAAGGCCTTATTCTGGCAGTCAGTGATATCGACGAGATCATCGAAATTATAAAAAAATCTCCGGATACTCCGACGGCAAAGCTGAATTTGATGAAAAAGCCTCTGCGCTTGGCTGAGTCAGCTACGCTGAAGAAGATTCTGTCGGAGGCCTTCGTTAAGGAAAAAAGCAAAGGCAAACACTTCCTCACGGGCCCGCAGGCCGATGCCATTTTAACCATGCAATTGCAAAGGCTGACCGGCCTGGAAATGGAAAAGCTGGCTAAAGAATACGCGGAGCTTACCGAGCAAATAGAAGGATATGAGGCAATATTGGCCAGCGAGGAGGTCCTGCTGGACATCATCCGTGAAGACATCCACGAAATAAAAGAAAAATACGGCGATGAAAGACGGACAAAAATCATGGGCAGGGTTGAGCAGATAGAAATCGAAGACCTCATCCCTGATGAGGAAGTCATCGTGACCGTAAGTCACGATGGATACGTAAAGCGTATGCCGATTGATACATATCGCAAGCAGGGCCGCGGCGGCCAGGGCGTAATCGGCTCCGATACCAAAGAGGGCGATTTTATCAAGCATCTATTTACCGCCTCCACTCACGATTATCTGCTTATCTTTACCAATCGCGGCAGATGCTATTGGCTAAAGGTTTATGACATCCCAAGCCTGTCCAGGCAGAGCAAAGGCAGGAACATCGCCAATCTTTTAAACCTGGGCGACCAGCAGATAGCATCCATAATCAACGTCAGCGGTTTCGGCGGCGAAGACGACAAAGAGCAGCAGGAGCTGAACCTGATTATGGCTACCAAAAACGGCATTGTAAAAAAGACAAAGCTGTCCGCTTACAGCAATCCGAGAAGCACCGGCGTAATCGCCGTAAATCTCGACCCAAGTGACGCCTTAATCGGCGTTGTGATGACCATGGGCAAAGACCACATAATATTAGGGACACGCGACGGTATGACTATACGCTTTGACGAAAGCCAGGTCCGTGCGATGGGCCGAGCTTCGCGTGGCGTTAAGGGTATCAAGCTCCGAGCTGGTGACGCGGTTGTTGGGATGGTGATTGCCGAGGACAAGGCGGCCCTTTTTACCGTCTGTGAAAACGGCTATGGTAAAAGAACCGGTATGGACAGCTACCGCTCACAAAGCCGGGGAGGAATCGGCCTGAAAAACATAAAAACAACCGAACGCAACGGAAAAGTCGTGGCCTTGAAAGCCGTGCAGAATAAAGACGATTTAATGATGATAACAGCCAACGGCATGATTATTCGCACCGGCCTGGATGAGATTCGCTCAATAGGCAGAAACACGCAGGGCGTGCGACTAATAAAGCTTAAATCCGGCGATAAACTCGTTGCCGCAGAAAAAATCGTCGCCGAACAGGACGAATGAGGGACGAGGGACGATTGAAAATTGATAAAATAGCCGCGACCATACAGAGCCGCGACCGTCAGGGAGCGGTAAGACGAGGAACGAGTGTGCGTGAGCTAATTTACGTGATCGCCGGCAAAGAAGATTCTTTAGTCAACACTGAGTGTGCAAAGCTTCTCGACCGGCTGTTAGAGCCGCAAAAAAGAACAACCGGACTTTTTACCGCAGATGCCGGTATCTCCGCCTGCGAGGTGCTGGATGAATTACGAACGGCTCCCTTCTTAACAGACAAGCGCGTTGTTGTTGTGAAAAATGCAGACGATTTTATATCCGATAACCGTCCGCTTCTTGAAAAGTACTTCGACAATCCCTGTCCCACCGGCATACTTATACTTACCGTGAGCAGCTGGCCAGCAAATACAAAGTTGGCCAAAAAGCTATCCAAAGCAGGCAGGCTTATCAATGTAATCGAACCCAAACCGTGGCAATTGCCTCGCCTTCTGGTCGAATACGCCAAAGAAACGCACGGCAAACAATTGAATGCGGACGCAGCCACACTTCTGATCGAGATGATTGGTGACGAGCTTTCTGGCCTGTACAACGAAATCGACAAGCTGGCTTTGTTCGCCTGCAACGAGACGGCTTTATCCGCGAGCCACGTGGAATCCCTGACCGGACACAGCCGCATATTCGGCGCTTTCGCGGTGATTGACTCCGTTATTGCCGGCCGAACGGCACAAGCAGTGGCCCGCTTACGAAATATGTTCGCGGAGGAAAAGGCCGCCGAATATACTGTCGTAGGCGCATTTGCGTTTCACTTTCGCAGGATGTTTGGCGCCAAGGCCTTACTTGATAAAGGCGTTCAGCCCGGTGAGATTGCAAAGAGATTACGGATATGGGACAAAAGTGACAGTTTCTTTTCCCACATACGACGGATGACTTTGAAACAGATCGGCTCTATCCTGCAGCAGCTTGCGGATATTGATTTTAAAATAAAGACCGGCCAAACAAGGGCCGAGGTGGCAATGGAGCAATTAGTATTAAATTTAACCACATTAAATGTGAAGAGTGAAGCGTGAAGCTAAAATAGAACATCAGGTTATCAGGAAATCAGGCTGCAGGGAATTAGGAAACCAGGATACCAGGAAAAACAAAACCAGTATGGTTACCTGATATTCTGATATCCTGATTCCCACTACCTGATAACCTGTTGAACTGATAACCTGTTATAATTAAAAAGGAGATTAAAACAATGGATACAAGAGGATTTGATATGGTGTGTAAATTATTTCTGTCCGTGCTTCTGATATCATGCCTGTTTTCATCAGGAACGTGTATGGCAAAAGGAGAATACGCAATAAGCAGTCCCGACAAAAAAATTACGACGTTCTTTTGGACGTCGAATGAAAAAGAGGCCTTTTACCGGATTGAATTTGAAGGTTCTGCCATTCTCCAGCAGTCTAAATTAGGAGCAGTCAGGGAAGACGAAGATTTTTCAAAGAACCTGTCACTGGAATCGGTGTCAGAGATTGAGACCGTTAAGGCCGATTATGAAATGTTACAGGGAAAAAGACATCACTGTTCTTATATGGCTAATAAACGCACCTTTCATTTAACAAGTGTTTCCGGCAAAAAGATGGATATTATTTTCCAGGTTTCAAATGACGGAGTTGCTTTTAGATATTATTTCCCTGAAAAGTCCGAAGATATAAAGAAAATCACGGAAGAAATCACCTCGTTTAATTTTCCACCCAGTGCAAAGGCCTGGATTCAGCCGATGACCGATGCCAAAACCGGATGGTGTAATGTTGAGCCTTGTTATGAGCAGCATTATCAGCAGGGCATAGAGCCTGGTAAGCTTCCCGACAGCAAGGCAGGATGGGTTTTCCCGGCACTATTTAATTATGATAAATGCTGGCTGCTGATAACCGAAACGGCGCCGGACAGAAATTATTGCGGCTGCCGGCTGCAGCACCGGCAAGGAGGTAATGAATTTTTGATCGGCTTTCCACAAGAGAAGGAAATTTACCCCGGCGGCCCGTGCAATCCGCAATCATCCCTGCCCTGGCAGACGCCCTGGAGGATAATTGCCATCGGCGACAGCTTAAAAACAATTGTAGAATCGACGCTGGGGACAGACCTTGCTGAACCATCAAAGCTCAAGGACATCTCACATGCCCCTGCGTCTCCCGACGCAAGTCGGGGCAGCGGGTACATCAAGCCTGGAAGGGCCTCCTGGAGCTGGATTATTCTGAAGGATGACTCTATTGTATATGACGTGCAGAAACGTTTTATTGATTTCGCAGCCGATATGAAGTGGGAGTATTGCCTGGTTGATGCTGATTGGGACACAAAAATAGGCTACGACAAAA
>CAZRNB010000175.1:0-4774 GCA_964601355.1 uncultured Pirellulales bacterium | reverse complement strand
TGGGAGTATTGCCTGGTTGATGCTGATTGGGACACAAAAATAGGCTACGACAAAATAAAAGAGCTTGCCGAATATGCCAAAACCAAAAACGTCGGCCTTATCCTGTGGTACAATTCCTCCGGCGACTGGAACACCACCACGTACCATCCGAAAAGCAAGCTGCTGACGCACGAAGACCGGGTCAGGGAATTTGGCAGACTTAAAGAGATGGGCATAAAGGGCGTCAAGGTGGATTTCTTCGGCGGCGACGGGCAATCCATGATTGTCTACTACCAGGATATTTTTGAGGATGCCGCTGCGGCAGGCCTGATGGTTAATTGTCACGGCGCTACGATACCGAGGGGGTGGCAGCGAACTTATCCGAATTTAATAACGATGGAAGGGATTAGAGGTTTTGAGTATGTGACATTTGAACAGGGCAATGCCGACCTCGAGCCCAGTCATTCCTGCACAGTGCCGTTCACAAGAAATGCGTTCGACCCGATGGACTTCACGCCCGTTTGTTTTGGTGAGGTGCCCAATATAAAGAGGATTACAACCAACGGCTTTGAATTAGCGGCGTCGGTTATTTTCCTATCTGGTGTGCAGCATTTTGCACTAACGCCCGAAAGCATGGCGGCAGTTCCGGACTATGTTAAAGAATACATGAAAGAAGTTCCTACGTGCTGGGACGACACTCGCTTTATAGATGGTTATCCTGGAAAGTTTGTGGTTATCGCCCGCAAATCAAAAGACTCCTGGTACGTGGCCGGCATAAACGGAGAAAATGTCGAAAAGAGTATAAATCTTGAACTTCCGTTTTTGGAAAATGCTAAAACAGGAACATTAATTACCGATGGAGCGGATAATCGCTCATTCGACATGCAAAAAATAAGCCTTACATCGGGAAAACCGTTAGAAATAAAACTTAAGGGGAATGGCGGTTTTGTTATAAAATTCGGAGACTAACCTATGAAGCGTTTCCTTGTATTTTTGATGGTATCTTTAGTTATTTTCACGACGACGGCAAGAGGCAGGCATGTATTGCCAATGGATTCTGACTGGGCTTTTAAGCTGGGTGACGTGCAAGGCGCAGAGCAAATTTCTTTCAATGATAGCTCATGGCGAAAGCTCGACCTGCCGCACGACTGGAGTATTGAGCCTGAATCAGGCGGTTTCCGTCAGGAAGCACCAACCGGCGGCGCAGGCGGCTATGTCACCGCTGGCATCGGCTGGTACCGCAAGCACTTTTTGTTGCCGGAGATGGCAAAGGGTAAATGCGTCTGGATCGAATTCGACGGCGTCTATGAAAATAGCTCCGTCTGGCTCAATGGACAACTCCTCGGTAAGCGGCCTTTTGGCTACATCAGCTTCCATTACGACCTGTCGCCTTACCTTGTTGACGGAGAAAATATCCTTGCCGTCCGCGTGGACAATTCCAATCAGCCCAACTCTCGCTGGTATAGCGGCTCCGGCATTTATCGCCATGTGCGTCTCGTTATCACGGAGCCGATTCATGTAGGGCACTGGGGAGTTTATGTCACCACGCCGGATGTCAATGATGAATCGGCTATTGTGCTTGTCCGAACGCAAATTGAAAATAACGGTTCGACCTCTGTAGAAGAGGGAATAATACGTTCAATATTACTTGATGCCCAGGGTCAAGATATGGCTCGTGCCGAAACGAAATATGGTGCTGTAGAGCCTAACCAGAACAGCGAGGTTGAGCTTCAGATGAAGGTCGCCAAGCCTTTGCTATGGTCGGTCGAAACGCCCGTTCTCTACACACTACAAACGGTACTGCTTAATAAAAACGAAATTGTAGATGAAGTTGTCACTCCGATCGGAATACGTAAAATAGAATATGATGTTGATAAAGGATTCCTGCTCAACGGGAAACATGTAAGGATGAACGGTGTTTGCCTGCACCACGATGGCGGCTGCATCGGTGCAGCCGTTCCGAAAGGCGTCTGGGAGCGTCGGCTACGAGTTTTAAAGGATATGGGCTGTAATGCTATCCGCACCAGTCACAATCCCCCGGCGCCGGAGTTTCTTGATTTGTGCGACCGTATGGGTTTTCTCGTCATGGATGAGGCTTTTGACAAATGGCAAATAGGAAAAATAACGCATGGTTATAATAAGTATTTTGATGAATGGTCGGAACGCGATTTAGTTGCGATGCTTCATCGTGACCGAAATCATCCATCGATAGTAATGTGGAGCGTTGGCAATGAGGTCAGAGAACAACCCCGCGCAGGCGGTCACGAAGTACTACGAAAGCTTGTCGAGATATGTCACCTAGTGGACCCTACCCGGCATGTCACGCAGGGATGTGACAACATTGCCGCCGACGGCGGTTCAACAACACCAGAGTTTCTTGAGCTACTCGACGTAGTCGGCTACAACTACGTTGACCGTTGGCACGAAAGGCGGGAGCTGTATTACAGCCTTGACCGCCATACGCATCCGAACTGGAAATTTGTCGGCACCGAGAGCGCCTCGGTGTACGGCGTTCGCGGCGGATACTCGCTGGGTAAAGACCCAAATGTTATCAGGCCCAACTATACCTCTGGCATGATTCGCGCTGAGCAGCTTTGGAAATTCGTCGCTATGCACGACTACGTCATCGGCGATTTTATGTGGACAGGCATCGATTACCTCGGCGAGTCACGCTGGCCGAGCAAGAACGCCAGCTCCGGCGTGCTCGACCTTTGTGGTTTTCCCAAAGACGGTTATTACTTCTATCAGAGTCAATGGACGGATAAGCCGATGATTCACCTCTTTCCGCATTGGAACTGGCTCGGCCGTGAAGGGCAAGTCATTCCCGTTCTCTGCTATAGCAATTGTGATGCTGTCGAGCTTTTCCTCGACAACAAATCCTTTGGCGAAAAGCGTCTGGAGTTCCCCCGCCCAGGCAATTCCGGCAGTTGGGCCCGCTACGAACGTCCGCTGGTTAACGGCACCACAGCCGATTTACACCTGTCGTGGGATGTCCCATACACGCCAGGCGTTCTCAAAGCGGTCGGCAGAAAAGGCGGCAAAGAAGTTTGCACTGCCGAAGTTCGCACGGCCGCTGAGCCTTCCGCAATCCAGCTGAGCGTTGATAAAAATACGATTGCCGCCGACTCACAGGATGTTGCACACATAACAGTCGAGGTCGTTGATGCCGCCGGTTTCGTTGTCCCCACTGCCGACAACCTCGTGCGTTTCACCATAGAGGGCGAGGGTCGTATCATCAGCGTCGATAACGGCAATCCCGTTGACCGAGACTTGTTCAAGGCGGGCCAACGCCGCGCCTTCAACGGCCTCTGCCTGGCTATCATACAATCTGCAAACAAGCCAGGCAAGCTTAGACTATCGGCACTTTCAGATGGTCTTAAGGAAGCATCAATCGAGATCATAGTTCAGAAATAAAACCTACGTGAAACGTGGGGCTAAATATTGTCGACGATTAACTCAGGTCTCGTTGGTGGCTTCATCTTGGATGTAATCCTTGACTTTATACCGAGCCGCGACGGGGACAAACAGAACCGATGTCACCAGCATCGCGATTGTAAAGAACCAGTAATAACTCGCCCCGGAAAGCTTGCTGGTGCCATCTTCATTTTGAATGAAGTAATTCACCAGGCTCGTAAATGAATTGCCGAGGAATATTGTCAGGAAAAACAAGGCCATAATAAACGATTTCATCTTTTTCGGGGCCTGTGTGTATGAGAACTCAAGCAGCGTAATGGAGACCATCACCTCGGCAATGGCTATAATAACGTGAGCAAGAAAAAGCCAGCCGACGCTGGGCTTAGCCCCTGCAACAACTCTCGCTTCAATGCAGCCTGCAACCGCAAATGGCAAAGCCGCCACAAACAGGCCTATCGAAGCCTTGCGCAGCGGCGTCAAAGGAAATATCTTATTGATCCACGGATAAATACAATAGGAAAACAAGGGAATCATGATCATTATAAGCAGCGGGTTTGCCGATACAATCTGCGATGTCAGCCACTTATGGCCGAGCCAGCTCAGATCCAGGCTCTTCGCCAAAAGGACCCATGCCGAATCCATTTGGTCATACAATGACCAAAACATTACTACGAACACATAAAGCACGGCCAGCTTGCATATCGCCTTGACTCCGTCGCCGCTAAAGATTTCTTTGATATGCTTAATGCCGCCGGCCGGCACATGAACAAATTTCTTCCGCCCAAGCCAAAAGGCAATGGTAGCCAAAATCATCGAAACTGCAGGAACCGAGAACGCAACGCGAGGGCCATATTTGTCCAGAAGCGTGGGCGTTAGTAAATTCGAAATAAAGGCTCCAAAGTTAATTGCGAAGTAGAACCAGTTGTAGATTCTCCCAAGCAGGTGCTTATTGCTCTTTCCGAACTGGTCGCCCACGTTCGCGGAAACACAAGGCTTGATAACTCCGCCTCCAACCGCTATTAGCGCCAGGCCCATAAACAGTCCGAGGCGGGTTTGATCCAGCGCGAGTGATAGAAATCCGATACAGTAAAGAACCGAGAAATAGAGGATCGCCCTGTACTTATCCAGCCAAATATCCGAAATCACCGCTCCAATAATCCCTGTAAAATAAACCGCAGCGACAAACAGATGAAAGCAGACTTTACTTTGCTCCTCACCCATTACGTTTAGAGCGCCGCCGGGGCCAAGAAGATATTCGGTCATAAAGACGGTCAAAATACATCTGGTGCCGTAAAAGGCAAATCGCTCGGCTGCTTCGTTGGACAAAATATAAGGGACGCCTGCAGGCATCTTTTCCGATGGCAGCGGTGCGGTTAAATAT
>CAZRNB010000174.1:0-4789 GCA_964601355.1 uncultured Pirellulales bacterium | reverse complement strand
GTGATAATAGGCAATAGAATAACCTGTCTTTACCTATAAATGTGACATGCACCCGCCGTCGCCGGCATTCATCCTTCGTAGCACTTCCATCCTTCGCAGTCCCTTAGGGAAGTAGGTACTACGGAGAAGAACGGCGACGGTCAATTAAAATTCCACTTGATTTCAATATCAAGAAACGATAAAACTAACCCACAAATCATAAATAATTTGGTTAGCCCCCCAGTTCACTGGGGGGTTAACAAGGGAGTGTATGGACATGAAAAAATTATTAACCTTCGCAATCGCATTAGTAATAAGTACTAACCTTTTTGGTTATGCGCCAAATGTACTCGTCTCGGTGGAGGCCGAAGCCGGAGCGGGAAAGGAGAAACAGTTGCAAAAGTTCATTTCAGCCCGCGTGAACAAAATCAAACCTTTGGAGAAAAAAACAAACCTTGCATACTGGAATGCCGCTGTCAGCGGCAAATCTGAAGATTATGATAAATACAGCAAGCTGATGCTAAAGCTTCGTAAAATCTACAGCGATCCCTGCGATTTTGCCTTTCTCAAAGAAACAAAGGAATCCGGACAGGTAACGTCACCTGAGCCGGCTCGGCAACTGGCCGTATTGTACAACGATTATTTAGAGAACCAGATAAAGCCGGACCTGCTAAAACAGATTGTCGAGCTGGGTGCAGAAATTGAAAAAAAGTTCAGCACCTTTCGCGGCTCAATTGAAGGACAAAAAGTCACTGATAATCAAATCAAGGAAATCCTAAAAACCGAGATTGATTCAGCAAAAAGAAAACAAGCCTGGCTTGCCAGCAAACAAGTCGGAGCTGAAGTTGCAAATGACCTGATTCGGCTGGTCAAGCTGCGAAACCAGGCGGCGAAGAAGCTGGGCTTCGATAATTTTCATACACTTTCTTTGACGGCCGCAGAGCAAGACGTTAATGATCTGGATAAAATCTTTAATGAGCTATACGAATTAACAAATAAGCCTTACGCCAAATTAAAGGCTGATTTGGACCGCATCCTTGCGTCAAAGTATGGCGTTACATCCGCCGAGCTTATGCCGTGGCATTATCACGATCCATTCTTTCAGGAAACACCTTTTGTTTATGAGCTTGACCTCGACAGCTATTATAAAGATAAGGACGTCAAGGAGCTGACGGCGAGGTTTTACGCAGGTATTGGACTGCCGGTAGAATCCATCCTTGCAAACAGCGATTTGTATGAGCGTGAAGGAAAAAATCCGCACGGTTTATGCACCGACATCGATCGCGAAGGTGACGTGCGCGTCCTGTGCAACCTCAAGAATAACGAATACTGGATGGAAACAATGCTGCACGAATTTGGCCATGCCGTTTATGATAAGTACCGCGAGCCCAAGCTGCCGTACTTTCTCAGGATGCCGGCTCATATCTTTACAACGGAAGCCATTGCGATGTTTTTTGGACGGCTCAGCCGAGATCCGCTTTGGATGCAGCAAATGCTGGAGCTGACCGACCGGCAGCGGGAGGAAATTGAAAAGGTAAGTGACAAGTATGCTCAGCTTAAACAATTGATTTTTGCCCGCTGGGCTATGGTGATGTATGATTTTGAAAAGCAGCTTTATGCAAATCCGCAGCAGGATTTAAATAAATTGTGGTGGGACATGGTTGAGAAGCATCAGCTTATTAAAAGACCGCCGGGACGAAATGAGCCGGATTGGGCCGCCAAAATCCATTTCACCATCGCCCCATGCTATTATCATAACTACATGCTCGGCGAATTATTAGCCTCTCAACTGCATAACTATATTGTTTATAAAATTCTAAAGCTCGAATCAGATAAAAATGTCAGTTTCGTTGGACAAAAAAAGATGGGAGAATTTTTGACTACTGAGGTTTTCGCTCCTGCTGCTTTATATTACTGGAACGATATGATTAAACGTGCGACCGGCGAGCCTTTGACGCCAAAATATTTCGTGCAGCAGTTTGTAAAATAAATTGTCATTGCGAGGCCTGAAAGGCCGTGGCAATCTCAAACGCTGGTAAAAAAGAGATTGCTTCGCTTCCGTCTTCGCCAAGGCTACGACGGACAAGTCGCTCGCAATGACACACGACCCGCAAATTCATTGTGGGGTTCTAACATGGGTACATAATGGATTTACAGGAAAAATTCTTATTGAAAAGGAAGATTAAGGCTTTTATTTTCATTGTGGTACTTGCTTGAAGTAATTTATTGATTCTATAAAAATAGGTTGTATAACTCAGTGATAAACGACGTGCGATTTTTAAAAATAAGCATCAAGGTATTGTAAGTGAAGGCTTTACCCAAAACATTTCCATTCCGTGATATATTTGCGTCCTTTCTGAAGGAGTATACAGAAAGTTCTACCTACTGGTACGTACCAAAAACGCGTGTTCTCAAGGAAGAAAACATTGAGGTAATAGCACAGATTATTAAAGTTATCTTTGATGAATTTCTTGAAAACATCTGGAATGTAAAAATTCAGGATCAAATCTTAAATCGTCTTATTCAGCTTAAGTTGGTGAATCCATATAAGCCAGACGGTACACTGTTTGATAGGACTGCCCTCATACGCATTTGGAGGATTCTTCTCGAGACCCTTGGTCTACTTTGGGTTCAGAAAAATAAAGAGATTGTTATCACTGATGCCGGCCTTGACCTGTTGAGCGCACAAACTGAGGAAAGAAGACAAGTAATAGAGAGACAAATTATCAAGTATCAATATCCAAATCCAAGTCTAAAAGAACCCTACTTAGAGGATTTTCCCGGAATTTTACCACACGTATTCCTTCTACATGTACTCAGAGAATGTGATAATAGAATTACATCAATTGAATATAAATTGTTTGTGAATCTCGCCAAATCGCAGGAAGATTTTAACCGTATTTTGCAGTATGTACATTCTTGGAGGGATATTAACGATAAGGAAAAACAAATTGTTCTCGATAAGTCAAAGCAAATATTAATGCCAGAGGAAAGGCAAACTCGCTTCAAAAAAATCAATCAAGATTCAAGCTATCAGAGGTCGTTTTTTACCTTCTCAAGTTATTTAGAAGTTGATAAGGGTGACATTGTTTGCCGTGCGCCTGATAAAGTTAACGAACTGCTGGATAAGTTTATCCCCTCTCTCAAGATTACGATTTTTCGGACGCTTGAGGACTGGTTTGCGTATTTTGGTGACCCGAGAAAGAAGCCCTCATGGTCAACTTATTTGATATCTTTGATTGAAAATGCTAAGACACGTGAAGAAGTGATGGAGGAGGTGCAAACGGCAATTGAACAGCACAAAGACTTGCTCGAGCCAGAAGAAGCAGAAAGCATTGAGAGAGCACAGATTGAAAAAGATATCGAGACGTTCTATTACGCTCATCCAGATTTGCTTGAAAAAGGATTGACTATAAGAGAAAATGGTCGCCAATTTCCTACACCCATAGGACGCATAGATCTTTTATGTATAAGCAAAAATGGTGAATATGTTGTAGTTGAGGTTAAAGCCGATGAGGCCCGGGACTCTGTCTTCGGACAGATACTTCGTTATATTGGTTGGATTCACAGGAATATACCAAAAGCAAAAGATAAAGTGCGAGGAATTATTTTAGCTTCCGAGTTTCCGGAAACTGCTCGGTACTCGAGAATTGGACTTCTGAAACCTAACTATCAAGAATTTCTTCAATTTAGAAAGCATGGTTTAAATGTACAGGATACCTAAAGAATCAAATTGGCCTGAACTGTTCGTCAACAAGATAATAAATGACGATGCGCTCAATGTATTATCTAAACTGCCCAATGAATGTATAGCGCTTGTTGTGACAAGCCCTCCCTATTGGAATACTGTTGACTATGGGATTAATGGACAGATAGGACAAACCAGTTATGAACAGTACCTTTCCGATCTTCTGCCCATCTGGAAGGAGACCGAACGCGTCCTGATTCCGAATGGAAAGTTGGCAATAGTTACGCCGATTATGCCGATACCGAAAAAAATCATCAACAAAAGTCATACGCGACATTTGAAAAACATCAATAATGACATCGAGCATTCCATTCTGGAGAACATCCCAGAGCTTCATAGATTCAGCCTTTATATCTGGCAGAAGCAAACATCCGTTAAGATGTTCGGAAGCTATCCTTATCCACCAAATATTTATGAAGACAACACAATTGAATTTACAAATGTATATGTTAAAGATGGCGCCCCTCCGGCTATTCCAAAAGAGGCAAAAGAGTCAAGTGAGTTATCACAGGAAGAATGGCGGAACCTAACCATGCAGGTTTGGCCTATATACCCGGAGGACGTACAAAGAGCTGGTGGACATCCGGCACCTTTCCCCGTGGTACTACCCCAAAGATTGATCATGATGTACACATTCAAAGAATGTCCTGATATCGGGTTTGAAGGAGATATTGTGCTTGACATGTTCAACGGCACAGGAGCCACTTGTATAGCTGCAAGGGTATTAGGACGCAAATGGATTGGGATCGATCTTCACCCCGGTTATTGTGAAATCGCCCGGCATCGAGTTAAATACGAATCTGTAGATCCTCATTGCATGATGTTAGAACAGATAAAAGTTAGGGGTGCAGAAAACAGCAGACAGCTCACTATGCCCTCTGATGTCTCAACAATCCCAATAAAAAATAGAGAAACAAAAAATCGCAAACAACTCGCTATGTTCACAGAGTCCACCGAGGAAGATTAACAAGAAAAGATTGGCTATGGAATTAAGAGAACAGAACCTTCCTGAGGTAACAATTAAGGCGTTTGTTTTAGGGATGGTGCTTTCGATGATTCTGG
>CAZRNB010000173.1:0-4821 GCA_964601355.1 uncultured Pirellulales bacterium | reverse complement strand
CAGCAGGATTCGTGTTGGCCCTGTCGCCGACGCCAATAATCATCTTCTTAATAGCCTTTAGATCCACGCCTGTGAACCTTGTCAGCGGGATATTCCACGGCGTCCAAACGTTGATAATTGTCGCAGCCGGGTCTTGATACTTCACCACCGGACTACTGCTGCCGGCGCTATCCTGCAGAACTACGTAAAGCTGCTCGGCCTGGTTACTTTGTATGCCAATATCCTGCGATTGCCAATTACCTGTAACCGTGACGGTCGTTGTAACGTTGGAAAATTCGGCTGTGCAGGTTGCATTAACATTATGGCTGGTCACACATAAGCCTATGTAAACATCAGGAAGCATAGGCATGTCCACCGAACCCAGCGTCGTCCAGCTAGTTCCATTAGCTGAATACTCGGCCGTGAATGTGTTCCCGCTGCGTGTTACTCTCACCCATTGTGGAGCGGTGATGGCGGCTTCTGTAGTTGATTCGCTGGCGGCACCAGTAGTTGTACGGCGCTGGAAGGAAACTCCGCTGCTTGACGAGACAATCATCGTGGCATGTGCAGCCCCTGGCTCCAATGACTCGCGAATCATCACACCCGCCTTTGCCCATGGGTCGGTATTAGTAAGGCTGACTACTCTTGCTGTTATGCTTCCAAGACCGGAGAGACGCTTATAGGCAAAGTGGAACTGGTCAGCCGTTCCCCATATATCCACACCGGCAGCGGTCATTATAATCGGAGGACCCGCTGTGAAGCTTCCTACAGAGGCCGGTATGCCCCTGAACCATAGCGTTAAAGAATTAACGTCGTTTGCGGTCCAATCCTGAGCATCTGTCCACTCGCGCTCGGCTTCAGAATAAAACAGCGTTCCGCTCTGTTCATAGTTAACACCCTCGATCACGATACCTTCGTTCACAGTACCATCGTTGTCGTAACGCATGTACATAGATTGAAAACCATTGTAAACTATACTGCGTTCGGCATACGGAGGGTCAAAGTGCCCTACAGTCATTCCGGTATTATTCACGGCGTAGTCTGCCCATGTTAAGTATATCCTATTATCAATGTCATCGTAGTATTCAAAGTCATCCACCACGACATAGTTAGCTGTCGTGAATCTCCAGGTAAAGCCTTTACGTATCGTGCCATCAGTCTCGATTTCATCAATCCGCCAGTAGTAGGTCTTTCCCCATTGAAGAGGAGCTTCAACGGGGGCATAATTGGTATCCTCAAGCTCCTGCCGGCCACGATATATATTCGCAGTAGTTTTGTCTGCTCCGTTGACAGCATTATAATCGGCGCCGAAGTACACATCATGCTGAATAGCATTATCGCCCGCAGTCCACATAAGAGTAGGTGTCTGCCGAACTCCGGTGGCGTTATCAGCCGGATTAGGACTACTGGCTACAAATGGAGGTAAAAGTGCCCCTTGAGGGATATACTGCCTGATCGGAACAAGCGGACCTTGCCAGGCTAATCTGGCTATGGCAATATGATTGGTTATGTTAGCCTCAAAGTAATTCATCTCAATGGGATAAAAACCGGCATTTAGGGTAATTGTGTTGCTATCCCATGTAAGCGGCCCAGAGGTGCCCCAGACGTTAATAAGCCGTTGCCCATTGACCCATAATCTTTTGCTATCGTCCGTATGTGTTGAGAAAGTCCATTCTCCGGCGGCCGGTATCTCTACCAGGCCGGTCCATCTGACCGAGAAGCCGTCGGCCGGCACGTTTGGATCGGGTGTGCCGGTACCCCAGTCAAAGTCTATCTTAGGGTCTATCCGGGTCAGAACAGGATCTCCCGACAAATCTATGTTACTATAGTACTGCCCTTTCAGACCTCCGCCAACATGTGAAGCAGTTGTCAAGCTCCAGATCGAGCCTCTATGTATGGTCCCACCAGATTCCTTCTCATCAATTCGCCAATAATAAGTCTTACTAAGGCTAAGGCTTCCGGGCGGATCCCAGTTACTAAGAGTAGCAATTCGGGTGCCTTTGTACTCAGGTGAAGCTGTAGTAGCATTTTCAACCTTGGTTTTATCATCACCGAAGTAAATAAGATGACTGGTGGCAGTAGCGCCTTTCGACCAGCTTAGTTTGTCATTAGGATCCACAAACAGGCCGCCATCAATTGGCTGAGGGTCGTAAGCGGTCAAAAGCTGAACTTTGAAGAACCAAACATCACCTTTACAGATTTCATCACCATTGACCTCATCAATACGCCAGTAATAAGTTGCTCCTGGAGTAAGATTGGTAGCGTTATAACTGTTAGGATCCTGGCGGCCTTTATAAATCCCTGGTATGGAGGTAGTAGCATCCCTTATTAAATTGAAGTCCTCGCCAATATAGACATCGTGCTGAACCGCAGATGCTCCCGGAGTCCACGCAAGAATGGCGGATTGGCTCGGCCACAAACCTCTATCGGCCGGGCTAATGGGCTGGGCAACCCTAACATCTGCAATATCTATGAAGCAAATCTTGACATAGCCGGTGACTCCGGGGGCTGGAGCAACAGTTAGCCGTTCATCGGCCACGGTTACAGTAAATTTGTATTCGTCATACCTGTTTCCAGTAGTGTTTCCTGGAGGATAAGGCGTCGGATCAGTAATTGTTACGTCTTCCACAAGGTATGATTGAGTCGCGTCGAGATAACCCGGATCTCCACCAACGATATACACATTATATGTACCGTTTGGCACGGCTATCTCCCATGAACCCGTGCCAGTGTTCCACATAATCAAAGAGTTGTTTGTATCCAATCGCTGGTCGGGATTCATATCGCGGTCACGCCCACTGTCTGCTTTATTCACGGTCCATCCGTAGCTCCAGCCGTTACCCCGGTCGCCGAATACGTCGCCATAATCCGGCAAATACCCAAGCGGCACCTCTCTGGAACCTTGCGTTCTCGACTGAAAGTTGATCCTTATCGTTTGGCCGTCGGCAACGCCTACGGTCAAGACAAAGGACAACAATAGCATTAAATAAACCAATTTTTTACACATAATATTCCTCCTTCAAAAACCAATATCGGTTAATTGAAATGCACTGATTATGTCTATAATACAGGAACTACCATGCTATTATTATCTTGTGAAAATCGCAACTTCATAGTTCAAAAATCACTGGATTAATGCAAACTTATCCCAATATACCAAATCAGGTAATCTGTATGCAAAGAAAATGTAATTATTCTATTATTATAGGACGAATATTTATTTAATTTGACCTGCCTGCTTTTGCTTTTCTTATAGGTCTTTGTTGAGCAAATCTGCTGATATTACGAATAGCTTGTCGCAGCCGCTGTTCATTTTCAACCAGGGCGATACGCATATAGCCTTCGCCGTTTTCGCCAAATGCCCTGCCCGGAGCAATAGCAACCTCTGCATGCTCCATTAAGTCCATTGCATAGTCAACAGTACCTTTATCCTGCAATTGCTCTTGCGGTACTTTAGCCCAGACAAACATTGTGGCACGCGGTTTTTCAACTTCCCAGCCGATCCTCTGCAAACATTCGCAGACCACATCTCGCCGTGCCTGGTATCTTCCATTTTGAACAATAATATCTTCGTCGCAATGCCGCATGGCGATTATGCCGGCTATCTGTATCGCTTGAAAGATGCCGTAATCGTAGTAACCTTTTATCGTCGCTAAATAATTTATCATGTCTTTATTTCCGGCAACGAATCCGATGCGAAATCCGGCCATATTATAGGGTTTGCTCATCGTGGTGATTTCTACGCCGATATCTTTAGCCCCTTTGACCGAAAGAAAGCTGGGCGCTTTGTAGCTGTCAAAACAGGTTTCTCCATAAGCAAAATCGTGGATGACGGCTATCCCGAAACGTTTTGCCAAATCCACCACGGTCTCAAAAAATCCCTGTTCAACAGTCATTGTTGTAGGATTATTGGGGTAGTTCAGAATCAGCAGTTTCGGCTTCGGAAACATACGTTCGCAAACCATAACTATCGTATCGAGGAACTTCTGGCTGTTGCTCAATGGTACGCTAATAACGTTAGCTCCAGCCAGAACCACGGCGTAATTGTGTATTTGAAAGGCTGGGTCCGGCACGATAGCTGTATCACCTGTCTCCAGCATTGCCAGACAAAGGTGGCTAAAGCCTTCCTTCGAGCCGATACAGGCGAGCACCTCGGTTTTCCAATCCAGCGATACGTCCCATTTCTTCTGGTATTTGTTTGCGACTTCTTTTAATAGGCCGGTGATACCTCGTGACGCGCTATATCGGTGGTTGCGTTTGTCTTTCGCTGCTTCGCAGAGCTTATCAATCACGATTTGCGGTGCACCATCAGAGGGATTGCCCATGCCGAGGTCGATAATATCCGCACCTTGCTGACGTTTGGCCAGTTTCAACGCATTTAGCCGTGCAAAAAGATAGAGCGGTAATCTTTTTATTCTTTGTGCCGGCTCAATCTTAAATTCAGTCATTTTTTAAACTCAGCCTCAAACCCCACGTAAAACGTGGGGCTAAATAATTTGTTTTGTCAAATCTACTTCTTTTAATACCATCGGATAATCTACACAGAATAGGTGAATTTTCAAGCTATTTTATTCGTCAGAGGTGTTGAGAACTGCTAAAATGTAGTTCGTAGTTCGTAGTTCATTGTTCGTAGATTAAGAACTTCTAACTATGAACTAAGAACGATGAACTCTGAACTCAAAAAATTTTGCATTTTACATTCTGATTTTGCTTTGTAGAAAAGACTCACCGTCATTTCGACCGGAGCCCCCGTGTCTTCTGTCGAAGACAGAAACGGGGGCGAAGTAGAGAAATCTACTAATAGCAGATTTCTCGACTCACCTTCGGTTCGCTCGAAATGAC
>CAZRNB010000172.1:0-4829 GCA_964601355.1 uncultured Pirellulales bacterium | reverse complement strand
TATCGTTTTGATAACGCGGATTTAATCATCGCCAAGGGACAAGGCAATTATGAAACCTTAAGTGACGTCGATAAAGATATATTCTTCCTCTTAAAGGCAAAGTGTCCGGTTATTGCCCGACATCTGCGATGCGAAATAGGCAGAATGATGTTGATAAAGAATGAAGCTTAGAAAAAAGGAGCTGCTATTATGCCAAGAGGTAACGGAACTGGTCCGGGCCAAGGATGTGGTACCGGACGAGGTATGGGCAGGGGTCAAAGCCAAGGCAGAGGCCTGATGGGTGGCCCGTTTGCCGCAGGGCCGGGTGGAAATTGTTTATGCCCCAATTGCGGTAATACAGTCCCCCATATCGTCGGGCAACCCTGTAATCAAAAAGTCTGCCCTAAATGTGGTACGAGAATGACAAGACAATAACTTATTAACCTTTTTTAATGAAAGGAGCATTATTATGCCACGTGGAGATGGTACAGGTCCTGTTGGGATGGGACCAATGACGGGTAGAGCTGCTGGTTTTTGTGCCGGCTATCCGGTACCTGGGTTTATGAATCCTGTTGGTGGCCGAGGTTATTGGGGCCGGGGTCGTGGTGGCGGTCGAGGCCGAGGTTTCGGACGCGGTTTCAGATGGGCAAGAGACGGTTACGGTTATCCTGCTGCTGGCTACCCTTATGCGCCCTATCCTGCACCGTTTGCTCCAACAATAACGGCCGAGCAGGAGCTTGCCGACTTAAAACAACAGGCTGAGTATTCCCAGGACGCGCTCGATGAAATTAAAAAACGCATGGAAGAACTCGAGAGCCAAAAAAGCAACAAAGAGTAAAAAATAGACAGTCGCAGACTTGTGGCTTTCTGATGCAGCTTCGAGCCTTGGTGGAGATGCTGTGTGCCCACGATTACCGAAGAGGATAAACTGTAAAGAAGCTTTTGATTGTTGGAGGTATCACCAATGGAAGTTTTAGTTAAGCATGAGAGCGGATTCCGTTTTTCAGCCGTCTGCAAAGGATACACCGTAACCACCGGCCGTGGTGACGACGGAAACAAAGATCGGGACGGGATGTGGCCGGCTCAACTCTTCTCGGCTTCCATTGGGATGTGCATTGGCGGATATGTTGCCGAATACTGCAAAAAGCAAGGCATTAATTATGAAGATATGACAATTGAGTTATCTCGTCGCATAGAACGTTACTCATCGGATACCGGCCCCTCCGGAGCCGAGCTATCGCATACCACAAGAATCGATGCCAAAATCCGCCTCGGTGCAAAGCTGTCCGAAGAACAGCAGCGAGGCATTCTGGAAGCGGCTGACAAGTGCCATATAACCGGCAGTATCAGAGAAGGAATGCAAATTGTTTGTTCTTTAGCCGACGCTAAAGTAGATAACGTATGAAAATGATTTAACAAGGAGAGCAAACGATGCCTATATTTGAATACAAGTGCAAAAAATGCGGGCATAAGACCGAATTTCTGGAAAAAAGCAGCGGCAAGAACAAGCATGTTTGCGAAAAGTGTGGAAGTTCAGATATGCAGAAACTATTTTCAGGTTTTTCCGTTGGGCAGAGCAGCCAGAGAAGCGATTCCTGCTCAACCGGAACGTGCCCAACTGGAACGTGTGGACTCTGATAGAAAGGGTTGTTTATGAAAGTTGCGGTAACATCAACAGGGCCAACGCTTGATGACAATGTGGAGGCCCGATTTGGCCGCTGCGCGTATTTTTTGATTATTGACACTGAGACAATGGATTTTAGGGTGCTCGAAAATAATAGTGCCGATGCGTCCAGCGGAGCCGGCATTGGTGCGGCCAAGATCGTGACCGATGCCGGCGTCGAAGCTGTGCTGACAGGCAATTGCGGGCCGAACGCACAGCGCACCCTAATTGCTGCGGGAGTGAAGCTATATACAGGCGTAGCCGGGACAGTCAAAGAAGTAATCGAACTGTTTAAAAACGGCAAATT
Source organism: uncultured Pirellulales bacterium (assembly GCA_964601355.1). Lineage (GTDB taxonomy): Bacteria > Planctomycetota > Phycisphaerae > Sedimentisphaerales > Anaerobacaceae > CAZRNB01. The sequence continues at coordinate 2,880 of CAZRNB010000172.1, read as the reverse complement.
GACTGAAGCTGCCGGCCCAAACGTTCAGGCGCATTTTGGAATGGACAAATAATATGCCGGACGATTTCGTTATTGCTATCGCCAGCGGCAAGGGCGGCACGGGTAAGACAACAATCGCTACAAATCTGGCTTATACAGTATCTGCTTTGGGTCGAAAGGTTCAGTACCTTGACTGCGATGTTGAGGAGCCAAACGGCCATATATTTTTAAAGCCGCAAATAACCGATAGCCAAGAGATTACCATAGATGTGCCACAGGTTGATACGGAAAAATGCACCGCCTGCGGTAAATGTGGCGAGATTTGCCAGTTTGGTGCTATCATCTGCATAAAAGAACATGTGCTGACCTTTGAGCAACTGTGCCATTCTTGTGGAGGCTGCTGGCGCATCTGTCCCGCTAATGCCATCGAGCAAAAACCACTTAAGATTGGTGACATTGAGATTGGCAAAGCTGGCGGTGTCGATTTTGTTACCGGCAAATTACGTATCGGAAATGTGCGAACACCATCACTGATAAAAGAGGTGAAAAAGCACATAAAAAAAGAGCACCTAGCGATAATTGATGTCCCACCTGGGACATCCTGTCCGGTAGTTGAAGCGGTCAAGGGAGTAGATTTTGTTTTACTTGTTACCGAGCCGACCCCATTCGGCTTAAATGATTTGAAGTTAGCTGTAGAATTGGTCAACGAGATGAACTTGCCTTTTGCCGTTATTATCAACCGCTACGGCATTGGAAATGAAGAAGTTGAAAAACACTGCGAAGCAGAAAATATAGATGTCATTATGAAGCTTCCGGACGATAGGCGCATCGCCGAGGCATATTCGACCGGCCAGATAATCGTGGATGCGTTGAGTGAATACAGGCAGCGGTTTTCAGAATTATATGAATATGTCAAAAACGTAAAGGCAAGGATTGATGATAAAAGACGATTACGAATTCGGGGAAAGAATAACTCATGATTTACAGGCTCGCCGTGCAGCCCGCAAAATCCTCGGCGTTGAGGAAGGCATAACTAAAGAAGCACTGAAAAAAGCATACAGGCAGGCATCGTTGAAGTATCATCCGGACCATAATCCGAATGATAACGATGCAGACAAGAAGTTTATGCTCGTCAACTGCGCATACGAGCTTCTGACAGAAGACAAGCCCTGCGATATATTGTTAGAAGAAATCAAATCCTGGCCTGGCGTCCCAGAGGATGATAAATACAAACTTGATAATCCCTGGGGACACTTTCTGTGGTGGCGCGAAAAGTTTTTCGACTAAACAAATAAGGTTTGTCTGATATGGAGAAGTATTTACAATCCTGTAGAACGGAATTTTGGAAGAAGGTTTTCAAAGCCGAGCTGGACTATATTCTGCGGGAATTAAACGGGACTAAAGATGTTTTAAGTGTCGGCTGCGGCCCCGCAATTATAGAGAAAGGTTTAGCTGAACACGGTTTTAATGTTACTGGTCTGGATGTTTCTAAGGAGGCTTTAGAGCAGGCGCCAGATAAGATAAGAACTTTAGTCAGCTCAGCAGAGAATATAAATTTTGCAGACTTCTTTTTTGATGCGGCCATTTATGTGGCCTCTATCCAGTTCATTGACGATTATAAAGAAGCGATTAGACAGACCGCTCGTGTCCTCAGAGCCGACGGTAAATTCTTGGCTATGCTGCTTAATCCTGAATGCGAATTCTTCAGAGAAAAAACCAAAAATCTGGCTTCTTACATAAATAAGATTAAGCATACTGATTTAAGAGAGATTGAGAGAACTATTGCAGAGTATTTTTCTACCCAAACGGAATATTTTTTGGGGATCAAAGACCGGGAGATATTTGAAAGCCAGGATCCTAATTTAGCGAGTCTTTATATTATAAAAGGAAAAAAGAGAAATTCCTATACAAAGGATAAACAAACTTGAAGGAAATAGTTGTGATAAGTGGTAAGGGCGGGACAGGAAAGACAAGCATTGTTGGTTCATTTGCAGCACTTGCAAACAGCGCGGTTTTAGCTGATTGTGATGTGGATGCAGCGGATCTACATTTACTGTTGAAGCCAAATATAAAACAAACGCACGATTTCACCGGCGGCAAATTAGCAGTTGTTTCTACTGAAAAGTGCATCGGCTGCGGCAAATGTGAAGAAGTCTGCAATTTTGATGCTGCTGTGTTTAATGGCCCAGCCAACGATGTTGCTGAAAGAACTTACACAATTGACCCTATCGCCTGCGAAGGATGCAGCGTTTGTGTCCACTTCTGCCCGGTTGACGCAGTAGAGTTCAAAGACGCTATCAATGGCCAATGGTTTGTCTCGGATACAAGATTTGGGCCTATGGTGCACGCTAAACTTGGTCCTGCTGGAGAAAATAGCGGCAAATTAGTTAGCTTGATTCGCAAAGAGGCAAAGCGAATCGCAACCGAGCAGAACAAAGACCTCATAATCGTGGATGGCTCTCCTGGTATTGGCTGTCCGGTAATTGCCTCTATAACCGGCGCAGATTTGATATTGGCTGTTACCGAGCCGAGCTTATCAGCTCAACACGACCTTCATCGAGTGATAGACTTAACGGAGCATTTTAATATCCCAACAGCAGTTTGTATTAACAAATATGACATCAATGTCAATATCGCGACAGCTATCGAGACAGAAGCCCAGGCAAGAAATTTGAGAGTGGTCGGCAAAATCGCTTATGACGTAGAAGTAACAAAAGCCCAGATTGAGGCTAAGAGCATTGTAGAATACGGAAGTGACGGCCTAAAAGACCAGGTAGTATCCCTATGGAAATCAGTAATAGATATATTGGAGCAGCCGGTAAATATAAGGAAAACAAATAATGGACAATATAGAACATAAGTTTCTTGTTTTAAGCGGCAAAGGTGGTGTCGGCAAAAGCA
>CAZRNB010000171.1:0-4898 GCA_964601355.1 uncultured Pirellulales bacterium | reverse complement strand
TCCCCGCTTTTGCGGGGACAAGTTTACCCCTGCGAAGGCAGGGGCGGGAATGACAGTCGTAGAACACTTTTCATTTTGTTAGAACCTCATTTTAGTTTTGGTAAGCGTTCACGCAGAAAAATATTGCGTTTTTACGTCATTGCGAGGCCTTTAGGCCGAAGCAATCTCAATCTTTTGGAGGTATTAGACTGCTTCGCTTCACTCGCAGTGACAAAAATGCGGTTTTTCCGTGAACGCTTACTAGTTTTGCAGGTTTTGCCGTGAAGGTTTGGGCAATTGGTTATTCACATAAAGCGGCTCCTTTACCCAGAGGTAACTCTATCTTTCCTTCTCTGAATTACTAAAATTGTAAGAAAGTCTTATAATTTCCTTTACAGAGGCAAGACAATATGTTAATTTGGATGATTAAGATAAACGGGAGAAGGAAGGTTGTGCTTGCCTTAACTTCCCAATAATCTTTCCACGGCAGCTATGTTTTGTTGCCAAAGACAGGTTAAAGAAGAGGGTGAAAGGTGATGAAAGATAAATGCTCAAAAATACTGCTGGGAGCGGCAGTAGCGGCTTTCTGGTCGCTCTGTTTCGTTCCAGTCGACATTCGCGGGAATTACGGGCTCTATCGTCGGCTGGGGTAACAACGATTATGGCCAAGCCACTCCACCCACCGGTAACGACTTTACAGCCATCGCCGCTGGACGGTTACACAGCCTGGCACTGAAATCGGATGGTTCTATCGTCGGCTGGGGCGACAATTCTCATGGCCGAGCCACTCCGCCCGCCGGTAACAACTATACTGCCATCGATGCTGGTGGGTGGCATAGTCTGGCATTGAAATCGGATGGCTCTATCGTCGGCTGGGGCTGGAACGATTGGGGCCAAGCCACTCCGCCCGCCGGTAACGACTTTACCGCCATCGCTGCTGGAGCAGACCATAGTCTGGCACTAAAATCGGATGGTTCTATCGTCGGCTGGGGCTACAACGGTTATGGCCAAGCCACCCTCACCCCGCCCGCAGGTAACAATTTTGTGGCCATCTCTGCTGGGTACTACCAAAGTTTGGCCATTGCAACACCTGCTCCCGGAGCCATTATTCTCGGCGGTATCGGTGTAACGCTTGTCGGCTGGCTACGCAGACGCAAAATCCTGTAAAAACATTTACAGAAGAGGAAATCTACAAGGCTGCTGGTTTCATTTTAATCAAAACACGAGGTCTTTTTTCTTTCTTTTTTCTCTCTAATATGCTACACTTTCCCTAAATTTACAAAGGATGAATCTGTACAGAAAGGATGCTATGGATCAGAATAATACAAAAACGGATTACAGCAAAAACTCTTCCAGCACAACAATGTTTCGTGGAATGGATAATCCCGGCATAAAAGCTGCTCATAAATATGAAGTTGTAGATGCCAAAAGCCAGTTGAGTTTGGCGGGCAAGAAATTTCACTTTATCGGCGCAGGCGGCATCGGAATGAGCGGCCTGGCGCAACTGTTAATGAGAAATAATGCCATTGTTACAGGCTCAGACCAGACGTCAAGCACTGTAACCGACCGGCTCCGTCAAATGGGAGCTGATATAAGAATCGGTCACAATCCCGACAACCTCGGCAAAGGAACAAATGCGGTTGTCATTTCGGCAGCAATAAAAGAAGACAATCCCGAGCTAAAGCTTGCACGTAAAAAAAGATATAAAATATATAAATATGCCCAAATGTTAGGGCAGTTAATGGACCGCTATGACGGAATCGCCATAGCCGGCACTCACGGCAAAAGCACGACGAGCGGATGGATTAGCCGGCTGCTAAGGCAGGCTGGTGTTGACGCCAGCTTCATCGTCGGAGCACAGGTCACTCAGCTCGGCAGCTCTTCCGGCGCCGGTGATAGCACATATTTTGTAGCTGAGGCGTGCGAATATGACCGAAGCTTCCTGAACATGAAACCCAAAATTGCCTGCATCCTTAATATCGAGCAGGACCATCTGGATTACTATAAAGATGAAGAAGAAATTGTCGAGGCGTTCAGCCAGTTTGCCTTTGGAGTAAAATCAGGCGGAATACTGATAGCTAATGGCCAGGACCCAAATGTGGCGAAAATTATTAAGCAGCTCACGGAACATATTCAATATGAAACGTTCGGTTTGGATGCGAATTGTAATTTCTTCGCTCGGGATATTGTGCTAAACAACGGACTATACGAATTTGAAATATATCATAATGAAAAATTATTAGGTCCGGCAAGGATTTCCCTGCCGGGAAAACACAATGTCTTAAATGCCCTTGCGGTTGTTGCAATAGCAACCAGAGTCGGTCTATCCTCAGAAAAAATACTTAGCTTGCTGCCCTGCTTTACCGGCATCGACCGGCGAATAATGCTAAAAGGGCAAGTGGGCCAAATTACTATACTCGATGATTATGCTCATCACCCAACTGAAATTCGGGCGACTCTCGAAGCGGTACGACAAAGATACCAGCCAAGGCGGATCTGGTGTATTTTTCAGCCGCATCAGTACAGCAGAACCAGGTTTTTACTTGATGATTTTGCTGAAAGTTTTAAGCTTGCCGATGTAACAATTGTGCCGGAAATCTACTTTGTGCGGGATTCGCAGGCGAGCAAAAGAGATGTGAACTCAAAAATTCTGGTTGGAAGAATACGAGCTAATAAATCAGATGCGGTCTTTATCGACAATTTAGCGGACATCTGCGATTATCTGCAGAAAAATGTAACAGCCGGCGATTTGGTCATTACCATGGGCGCCGGCGATATTTGGAAGGTGGCAGATGAATATATTCATCGGCTTAGAAAAAATAATTGAAACCAATCATCCGTTGTCTAAGCACACCTGGTATGGCTTGGGAGGCCCGGCCGATTATTTCATCAGGCCAAAAACGGTCAAACAGCTCAAAGAGGTGGTTCTGCAATGCAACGAAAATAAGATTCAGATTTACGTGCTCGGCTTTGGGTCGAATCTGCTTATCAGCGATGAAGGATTGCGCGCAGCGGTGATAAAGCTCGAAGCAGATGTATTTACACAGACGAAGTTTGATGGACAAGAGGTTACCACGGGAGCGGGTGTTGAGCTGAGCAAGCTTGTTTTAACATGCGTGCAGAAGGGACTCTCAGGCATTGAAGGATTGACGGGAATACCGGGATCTATCGGCGGCGCCGTAAGGATGAATGCGGGTGGCAGCTTCGGTGATATCGGCTCAGCCGTCCAGCTCGTTGCTTTGATGGATATTCATGGCAACGTCTTTGAAAAGGAAAAACCGGAGCTTATATTCGACTATCGCAGTGTGAATATTGCTGCAAAATTCATCTTAAGCGTACAATTGGAGCTTACCCCTGCCGACCCGGAGCAGATCATGCGAACGGTAAAAGAAACATGGATTTATAAGAAAAATAATCAGCCCTTGAATACTCGAAACTGCGGTTGCGTATTTAAGAATCCCAAGGGTGCATTCGCCGGCGCTTTGATTGATAGAGCAGGTCTTAAAGGATTACGGGTAGGCGGTGCCGGCGTCAGTGAAAAGCATGCGAATTTTATCATCGCGGAAAAAGGATGCACCAGCCAGGATGTAATGAGGCTGATAGACATTGTCAAACAAAGGGTCAAAGAACAGTTTGGTATTGCTCTTGAGCTTGAAATTGAAATCTGGAAGTGATTTTGTCGATTGTCGTTCTCCACAGGACGCCTCCCGAAAGGGATCCCTTACGGGATTTCGGCGGAGATCAAGTTCGCAGGTCAAAGCATACGAAGGCAGTAAATTGGGAATAATAAATAGCAAATTAAAAGTAGCTGTGCTTATGGGTGGAATCGGCGAGGAGCGTGACATCAGCATCCAAAGCGGCAATTGCGTGGCACAGGCGCTAAAGCAAGCCGGCCTGAACGTGGTGACATCAGATATCAAGCCCGATAATCTTGATATACTTGAAGATGACGGCATCGATGTATTCTTTATCGCGCTGCACGGCAAATTCGGCGAAGACGGACAGCTTCAGCAAATAATGGAGGAGAAGTCACTTTGTTATACAGGCAGCGGCCCAGCGGCCAGCAGACTGGCTTTCGATAAATTGGCTGCTAAGGATTATTTCATCAAAGCGGGTATTGCTACGCCGAAGGTAATCAGGTTTGACGGCAAAATCCACAGGACGCCTTTCGGCGCAAAAACAAAGCAGCTTGAGCAGCAGCTCCGCCGTAAGGCGTCCTGTGGAGAAAGATTTGTAGTTAAGCCGGTCAGGCAGGGAAGCACTGTCGGCGTCAGCATTGTCGATGACCCGGGATCAGCGATATCTGCTGCACGCCAATGCGAAAGAAAATTCGGCGAATGTATGATCGAAGAATACATCCCCGGCAGAGAGCTGACGGTTGGTATATTACAGCATCAGGCGCTGCCGATTATTGAGATTAGAAGCAGAACCGGCTTTTATGATTATCACGCGAAATATGTCGATAATCAAACTGAATTTCTCTTTGATACAATTGATGATCCGAAACTTTCTGCAAAAATCGAAGCTGTGGCTTTGGATTGCTTTGATGTCCTCGGCTGTCGTCACTTTGCGAGGGTTGATTTTATCTTGAACGGCGACCGAGTTCCTTACGTCCTGGAGGTCAATACCATTCCGGGTCTTACCACGCATTCGCTTATCCCTAAAGCTGCAGCAAAGATAGGACTTTCAATGAGCCAGTTGTGTTTAAGAATCATCGAGGCAGCACTCAAAATAAATCCAAAATTAAACTGCAGAAGTCAAAATTTTGGAATTCCTTAATTTTATACGCCTAAGGCGTATTTACATTTTGCTTTTTGATATTTGATTTTTCTCTTGGGATATGGCCATCAGAAGAAAAAAGACGCTAAATAACTCCGGGAGAATATCATTTAAAACAAACTTTTCCGGATCGAAAACCA
>CAZRNB010000170.1:0-4918 GCA_964601355.1 uncultured Pirellulales bacterium | reverse complement strand
CTTGAATCTTTAGCTGGTGAATACGGGGGGATAGGTATTTTGGTTAATAATGCAGGAATTACGCGTGACGGCTTAATTTTACAAATAAGTGATGAAGATTTCGATGCCGTGATAAATATCAACCTTCGGGCGGCTTTTATTGCTACGCGGGTGGCGGCAAGGTCTATGGTTCGCAATAAGTTCGGCCGGATTATTAGTTTAAGCTCGGTTGCCGGCGTGATGGGTAACGCTGGCCAAAGTAATTATGCAGCCAGCAAGGCGGGTTTGATTGGCATGACGAAATCAGTGGCTCGTGAGCTTGCAAGGAAGAGTATAACGGCGAATTGTATAGCGCCAGGCTTTATTATAACCGAAATGACAGATAAATTGCCGGAGCCGGTTAAAGAGGCGGCAAAGCAGATAATTCCGCTGCGAAGATTCGGCAGCGTGGATGATGTGGCTAAGGCAGCGGCTTTTTTGGCCAGCGACGAGGCCGGCTATATTACCGGGCAGGTGCTTTGCGTTGATGGCGGAATGGCAATGTAACTAATGAAAAAAAATAAAAAAATTATTTGTACAGGAATAATTTAGCATGTAATATACCCGCCAACTGTTATTGGTTATAAGGACGTGAAAGAAATTCCTAATGTGATTAGGGAGGATAGACAAGTGAGTATTGATGAGGTAGATGCTCAGGCGATTGAACAGAAAGTAATTGAGATAATTAGCGAACAAATGGGCGTAGATAAGTCTGAAATAACACGTGAAACGTCATTTATTAACGATCTCAATGCCGACTCATTAGACACCGTGGAGCTTGTAATGGAATTCGAGGATGAATTCGATATGAGCATTCCGGATGAGGAAGCCGAGAAGATTCAGACGGTTGGTGCCGCGATTGACTATATCATCAATGTTGTGCAATCAAAAAAGAAAGAGTAGCGAATAAGCTCGAAATGAAAAGGCGGCGAGTTGTTATTACAGGCTTAGGCTGTGTCACAGCCTTGAGTGAATCCGTTGACGAACTTTTTGCTGCGTTGTGTGCCGGCAAAAGTGGTCTTTCACCCATAGAATACTTCGATGCCGGCGCATTTCCCGTAAGATTTGGCGGCGAGATAAAAAACTTTGACGTAACAAAATACATCGACGCGCGAGAGAGCAAGCGGATGGATCGCTTCACACAGTTTGCCGTGGCTGCAGCAAATCAAGCCGTCAAAGATAGCGGGCTTGATTTTTCAAAAGAAGACCCTTATCGAGTCGGCTCCATTGTCGGAACCGGCATAGGCGGCATCAAAGAAATCGAGGAGCAGCATATAAAGCTCCTGGAAAAAGGAGTAAGACAGGTATCACCCTTTACCGTCCCTCGCCTTATGGCCAACGCGGCCTGCGGGACCATTGCAATTCTTTACGGCCTTAAAGGCCCGAATTTTTGTGTTTCCAGCGCTTGCGCCTCCGCCAATCATGCCATCGGCGAGGCATTTTGCAACATCATTTCCGGCCGAAGCAACATCATGATTACCGGCGGCACCGAAGCCGCCCTTACACCTATCGGCTTAGCCTCATTCTGTGCAGCAAGATCACTTAGCACGCGTAATGATGAACCAACAAAGGCATCAAGGCCGTTCGACAAAGATCGCGACGGCTTTGTCCTGGCTGAAGGCGCCGGCATTTTGATACTAGAAGAATTTGAGCACGCCGAAAAACGCCAAGCCAAAATCTATGCAGAGCTTCTCGGCTACGCTGCTACCGACGATGGTTATCACATTACAGCCCCCCTGCCGGATGGTGCCGGCGCAGCTAAAACTATGGAGCTTGCGATTGCTGATGCAGGCATACAAAAAGAAAAAGTCGATTATATCAACGCTCACGGCACAGGTACGGAGCTAAATGACATAGCTGAAAGCACAGCCATCAAGTCTGTTTTCAGCCAGCACGCTTATGAAATTCCTATCAGCTCAACGAAAAGCTGTCTTGGCCATCTTCTCGGCGCCAGCGCCGCGGTCGAGCTTATTGTATGCATAAAAGCCATAAATGAATCGTTAATCCCCCCTACCATCAACTTAGAAAACCAGGATGAGCGCTGCGACCTTAAGATGGACTATGTGCCGTTAAAAGCACGCCAGGCGAAGGTCAATATTGCGATGAGCAACTCCTTTGGCTTCGGCGGCCATAATACCTGTGTGGTCGTCGGAAAAGTTTAAAGACACTGACATTTAACCACAGATTTCGCGGATTAACACAGTTTTGGGACCGTTTAGCCCCGCCATTTATTGGCGGGGTTATTTATTCCACCATTCCTGTCCTGAGCAATATCGAAGGATATAGTGGGATTTTTGTCGCACAATTCATTGCGGAATTTTTAATTTTTTATGGATTAACACTTAATCGTGATGGACGATGGACGAGGGACGAATTAAGAAGGGTAAATGGCCCTCCCGTCTGTTTGTTGTATAGGATACACTGATCGCGACAATCTTTTAATCGACACTAACTGGGCGAAACCGATAGAGATTACCGAGGTTATTTGTCTCGTATTCGATTTGTTGACCAATAATATTGTTTGGCGTGCCATAGATGCCGACGAAGTGACGCACTCCCAGGCCGGGATCAATGGTTACCTTTTTGCCGTTATCAAGGTCTAACATCCAAACATCTGTGACGGGGCTTCCAATAAGGTCGGTGATTTTTGCAGTTTTCACTTTGAATCCTTTCAATTATTATAGTTAGTCCGCAAGAAATATGCCTTTATAAATCTTGGTAACGACTAACTAAGCCGCTCCTCCTTAGTCTTATACTCTGCAGATTCTCTAAAAGAATCCACTGGTACACAACAAACTTTATAATGTTATTGGCTTTTCTTGCACGGTCAATTCATCAATTTTAATGATATCGCTAATAATGACATACTCTCAGATTTTAAGCAGCCAACGTAGGTTGTGCATTGCACACCATTTTCTTGAAAATTATCTGAAATCCTCATACTATCTATATTATGCCTGATTATCGTCGATTCTTTCGCCTTGGTGGAATCTTCTTTTTCACCGTGGTTACACACCAACGGCGTGCTTTTCTTTGTCGAGGCATAGCACGCCATTGTCTACGAACAGCAATCGATAAAATCCGACAACAACGCCCTTTCGAATCTTTGGCATTTGTACTACTACCTGATCATTTTCACTGTATATGGAAATTACCTGAAAACGATTCTGATTTCTCAATTCGCCTCGGGTGCATTAAAAAAGAATTCACGCGATTATGGCTGGCAAAAGGCGGCGAGGAAAAAGGCATTTCAATAGCAAGAAAAGAACACCGCGAAAGAGGCATCTGGCAGAAACGTTTTTGGGAACATACAATCAGAGATGAGCAGGACCTGATTCATCACGTAAATTATATTCATTACAATCCCATAAAGCATGGCCTTGTAAAATGTCCACATCAATGGCCGTTTTCGAGCTTTCACCTCTGGGTGAAAGAAGGATATTACAAACATGATTGGCTTTGCGATTGCAGGTTTGAAAAACTCAAATCACCCAGCTTCGATGAAATAAAAGATACGGTAGGAGAATGAGATTTTATTTTGGTGTGCAATGCACACCCTACGAATTGTTGTTTATTCGTGAGAACTGATTTTTAACAGGAAAATTCAATACTGCGAACTGGCCGTGGAATTTGCGAGCGGCTCTGTCATAAGTTTTCGCTGCTCCAATCTCATCACCAAAATATCCAAGAAACATAGATTTGCCATCGACTTGTATCTCCGATACCCAGCGATTTTGATCAACTCTAAAAGAGACGCCCTTAAACTTCGACCAGCAGTGCGACTTTGTTTTGGGCCTGTTGCACATATTCTGGGAACGTGTTGCAGGCCGAAGGTTCACCTTTCTGTTATCTAAGCCGTTATGATTGATATGGTCGCAAAACACGCCTTCATCAAGCCCTAAAATCACCCGGTGCATCCATATATTCTTTCCGTTTCTTGCTTCTGATTTACGGCCAACGCGAACCGCGTAAAAAGTTTCTTTGCCGCGTTGTGCGAACCATTTATATTTGCTTAGGTGCTTGTAATCTTTTGGATCGACTATTGCAAATTTGCCTTTTGTTAAGGGTATTTTTCTAAAGGCGTAGCCGAAGCGAATCCGCCGATACAGAAGCATGATAAAAAGTATCGGCCTATCCAGCCAGTTCGGGATGTGAATAAGAACGTCGATGTGCAAGTTCCCCCGGCAGCAGTTAATTGGTTAACTGGTTAATTGGTTAATTCAGCAATCACCAATTAACTAATCAACGAATCTACTAATTAACTAATCTCTCCCGCCATAATTGGGCTGAACCTGCTCATTTGATGCGAAAATTCGTGAATTTAAGGATATGGCCGGGGGTGTAAGTGACCGGCTGCAAAGGAATAAAAAATATTTTCAAAATTGCGATTTTTGTTTTAAAACCCCTGCTGAAATGATTGAAACCACAGATTTCACGGATGAACACGGATTTTTAGTATGTTTAGCTGGCACTTTTATAGTGCCGGTCAATATAATGCGGCGACGGGCAATTATTCTCACCCCAATTTAACCATTTAACAAATACCAATCCATGTCAGAGGGCAAAATCACTATTTCCTGTCATTTTGTCCAGTTTAAAAACTATTATGCCGGTTTGGCAGCCTATACCCCTGAAAGAAAACCTATATACCCCCATATATAGAAAATTATTTTTCGAATCCACAACATATTGCATATAAAGCACTTGTATCGAGAAAACAGTCATTTTTCAACGAATTATTAACTTTACGGTTTTAACTGTCACATTTTTTGCGTATTATAAAAAAGATTATATATAATTTTTTAATTCAGCCGGCTGAGAGGGCAGTCGGCGTTGCCTAGATTTATCACTACTGTCCGGTTGTTTGATTTGGAAAACGTTGTAACGGCTAAAATACTAT
>CAZRNB010000169.1:0-5046 GCA_964601355.1 uncultured Pirellulales bacterium | reverse complement strand
TGGCCAGCGGAAAACATGCTGCATCACTGACGGCCGGCAGAGTCGGCATTTTACATGGTGCAAAAGCCTATCTGCTGCAGGATTCAGAAGGCCAAGTTAATGAGACCGAATCTATAAGCGCAGGGCTTGATTATCCTGCTGTTGGTCCAGAGCATTGTTTTCTGAAGGATACGGGTAGAGCTGAATATGTAGCAGCAGAAGATGATGAGGTGCTTGACACCTTCGAGCTGTTGTGCAAAACCGAAGGAATTCTGCCGGCTCTGGAAAGTACGCACGCGCTGGCATATCTTGTCAGCCAAAAGGGCAGCTTGAATCCTGATACAGTTGTGGTGGTAAATCTTTCTGGCCGAGGCGACAAGGATGTTTCCATAGTGGAGAAACATAGGAAAATTAAAAGTACAGGGATTAGGGTTCAGGGGTCAGGGTTCAGGGGTTAAGGTGCAGCAGCCTGACCCCTGTTCCCCGATCCCTGCCACCTATTTTTGAGAGATGAAAACATACAAGCAAGTTTTTTCCGAGCTGAAAAAGCAAAAAAGGACGGCATTGATACCATTTTTCGTGGTTGGCGATCCGGATTTTGATACGAGTCTTGCAATTGTAAAAACAGCTATCGATGCAGGTGCGGATGTTATCGAATTGGGTATTCCATTTTCTGACCCGATAGCTGATGGACCTACCATTCAAAAAGCCGACATTCGCTCTATGAGAAGCGGCATGACCGTAAGCAAGGCCCTGGAATTTATCCGGATGGTTAAAGAGTACAAGGATATCCCAATCGGATTGCTAATGTACTACAATCTTATATATCAATACGGCAAAGAGAAATTTTTTGTGGATTTTCACAGGGCCGGCGTAAATAGCGTTCTTGTTGCGGATATGAGCATTGATGATGCAGACGAAATTGTTCCCTCCGCTAAATCAGCAGGGCTTGATACCGTTTTTATTGTTACGCCGAACACCAACGCCGAGAGAATGAAAGTAATCGCTTCCAAGACAACAGGTTTTATTTATGCAGTTTCTCTTTTGGGCGTTACCGGCAGCAGGACTGAGCTATCCGGAGAGGTTATCGAGCTGATCGGCAAATTGAAAAAGCTCACTAATGTGCCTGTGTGCGTAGGTTTTGGCATAAGTAAAGCTGAGCATGCGGCAGCTATCGCCCGGGCCGGAGCAGATGGTGTGATAATCGGCTCGAAGATTGTTGAGCTGATCGAACACAATTTAGGCAATCGCGAAAAAATACTTGCTGACATCTCGGCTTTTTTGAATGAAGTCAAGGATGCAATGGAAGATTATAGCGGTTCGTAGTGGTACCGAAGGTCTTTTTAAGTGAATATGGATTTGGTTTGCTTCAGGCAGGAATATCATCCCAATTACGCTTGCTTCTTTGTCTTTTTATAATCTCTTACACGTAATTTATTGTTTTTTTGAATGATTGTTCAGGCTGCTGCAATAAAAGACTATGCGTCTGCGTCAATTATAGTAGATTTAACGGTTGTATAAGCTTAAACGAGAGGTAATTGTTACGATGGGCGTTAGTATTCTGTCGCATCTTAAATGATATATGTCATTGCGAGCGAAGCGAAGCAATCTCTGACATTTGATTTAGGAGATTGCCACGGCCACCTAAGGTGGTCTCGCAATGACAACTTCTCAAATTACCTGCGACAAAGCAATAGTTGGTGTGTAATTGTTAACCTTTTTTGGAGGATAATATTATGAAGAGGTATCTGATTACAATTATTGTTGTTTTAACGGCTTTTGTGTTGGCTTGGCCTGTGCTCGGCCAACGCGAAGACAGAGGAGGCAGGCAAGGTCAGCAGGATCGTGCCGGTCAAGGTGGTGGACAAGGTCTTTCCGAGGAAGAAAGAGCCAAATTGCGGGAAAGAATGCAGAACATGTCTGAGGAGGAAAGACAGCAGCTTAGAACCCAAATGCGCGAAAGATTTGGCGCCGGCGGCCCGACGCAGCGAATGAGCAGTGAAGAGCAGCTAAAAGCCATCCAGGCTATTGAAGAGCAATTGGCAAAGCTTAAAGCAGCCGCCCAGGCTCAGCCTTCCAGACCTTCCCAGTCGTTACAGGACCTCCCCGAAGAAGAGAGAACCAAGCTAATGGAAGAGCGCAGGAAAATCCGCCAGGAACAGCAGGCAGCGTTCAAAACGATTATCACACAGATTGCAATGCTGCAGGGTCAGAGGCAGCCGGCTGCCGAAGGTGAAGAATTCATCATAATAAATACTGGTCAACTGAAAGCCGTTCAGGAGCTGGCCGTGAAAGAAAAAGCTAAGGAAACAGCCGACCGTCTCACATCACTGCTTCAGCCTTTCCAGAGAGGTGGAAGGAGCCGCCAGCCGAGTCAGCAGGACCAGCCAGGTCAGGGTCAGCCGGGTCGTCAGCCGGG
Organism: uncultured Pirellulales bacterium; assembly: GCA_964601355.1. Lineage (GTDB taxonomy): Bacteria > Planctomycetota > Phycisphaerae > Sedimentisphaerales > Anaerobacaceae > CAZRNB01. Next base: position 2,648 of record CAZRNB010000169.1, on the reverse strand, counting down.
CGAGAGAGGAAACAGACAAAGGCAGCAGGGCCCAGCATCTCAAGGCGGAGATGTCTGAAAATAATTGAAACAAAACTGGACATGTATCAGTCAAGCTGCACCTCAATCCGCATCAGCGGTTAGAGGTGCAGCTTATTATTTATTGAATTCCTTGGCGGAGCGGAAAAATACCAACTTACCAGTATCAAATGCCTGTTATAATCTATTGAATTTCAGCCGATAATATATTGTGGATGGGAAGTTCCATTTGAAGAATTTGCATTTATTGTTGGACTTTGGGGGTAAAGAGGAATTATGGCATGATGAAAAACGATTAATGTCCATGTTTTTGATTGAAAGTTGGGCGATTTTGGGTGTCTCGCCAAAACGTATTTAGCAAGAAGCCCTAAAAGGGGCTAAGCGCGAGAGAGTTGATAGGTCATTTTATTGTATGAGCGAGAGAGATTGAATTTGAGAATAAAAGGACGTATAATTAAGGAATTGCTCTGGCTATAAATCTTTTTTATGTCGAGGGAGAACATGACTTATGACTGACGAGCATCTCTATAAAGCTTCGATTTTGGATGAGAGGGAGATAGAAGATAAATATCCAAGTATCTACGAGTCGCTGATCCCACTTTTAAGAACCAAGCCCACGGATCTTAATGCCCACTTGGAAACCGTAGCATGTAATGTAGGAATCTATCAAACAAAAACTCAAGCTCATTGCCACTTTATCGCTCTAGATGGTAACAAGAGGCCTCGAGTAAAAGACTTTGCTCGGTTCATCGGCAATAAAATTACTGATTTCGCGATATCGCGCAGCGAAATAAATCGCGCGCTCAATGAGGCTATAAAAACAAAATCAGCGATGCCGACAGACAAGCTTAATACCAAGGCGCGAAATCTTTTTACTCGCCTTCCTCGAAGCGGGGAAGGCGGAGAAGTTTTGCTCTCTGTTTTAGCAGAAGGAGTTCTTCACCTACCACAGATGTTCAGTAAAATGGTTTTGAAAACGAATACTGAAATGCATGGTCATGGGAGCGATGGTGTTCACGTTAGTATAAACGAAACAAATGACCATCTAGCTGTATATTGGGGAGAATCAAAACTCCATGCGGATGTAACTTCGGCGATTAGTGACTGTTTCGCAAGTCTTGCACCATTTCTTTTAGATGCGGGTGGAAGCGGGGCATCGCAGGAGCGAGACCTTCAATTAATGCGAGACGGAATCGATTTCGACAACCCAAAACTGGAGGAGGCGATAAAACATTTTCTTGATCCGGACGATCCTATGTTCAAGCAATTAGAATACCGAGGCCTTTGTCTCGTTGGCTTTGATTCCAGTGCATATCCAACAGAGCCAAACTCTAAGGAAATGCAACAGGTAAAATTCGATGTTGAAAAAACTTTTAATAAGTGTAAGGAAAAAATACAGAATAGAGTTACCTTAGAGAAAATTCATAGTTTCGAAATTCAAGTGTTTTGTCTTCCTTTTCCAAGTGTCGACGAATTCCGCAAAGCATTTCGATCTGAATTATGGCTAAGCAATGAGTAAGACTGATCTCCAAAGCTGGCTCCTTCAAAATTCGGGATTTAAATCGCAATACCGAAGGTTACTTATTGCTTCAGTGGCTAACCAGTTTTCAAGTTTACAGCGGAATAGTAACGACGCAATAGATACGAAAAATGATTGGAAGTATATGTTATTATGTGCCAGCTTACTTGCACAATCAGAAGCTGAAAAATGCCAAGATACCGCATTACGAATTGCCCAATATTGCATAGAATGTGAAAACAGTTCGGAAACAGAAAAACATGCAGCAGCTATAATTTTAGATACTCTGGCGAACCGGCCTGCTATTGCACTTGCGGAAAGAAGAAAACTGCTTGAAAAGGATTACTTTGATAGATTGCCATTCCCTTTTTTTCAGGACTGGGTAAGGCGTTCTATTAAATATTCAATCACATTATCCAGTACAGATACTATACAGGCAAATAGATTTCAATGTCTTTTCTGGCAAAGCGTAAAAACTAACGATTGGATAAGTCTTTCGGCGCCTACATCAGCTGGAAAATCATTTATTATTGAACGATGGCTGGCTGAGTATCTACGGGATAATTCACAAGCGACAGTTGTATATATTGTTCCAACACGTGCACTTATTCAACAGGTTCAAAGAGATATCGAGGATGTTCTTAAACGCGAAAAGATTGAAAATGTTTCGGTCGTAACGCTTCCAATAAAATCATCTCTTCAGCACAATCAAGCTACCGTCTTCGTCTTCACGCAGGAACGATTTCATGTTCTATTGGCCGCATTTAATAATGACGTATCTGTTGGTCTACTGGTTATCGATGAGGCGCAGAAGGTTGGCGATGATTATCGTGGTGTGTTACTTCAACAGGCCATTGAGGCAGTCACCTATAAAAATCCTCGTTGCAAGATTATCTTTTCCAGTCCCATGACAGAAAATCCAGATACCTTGTTGGAAGATGCCCCAAATGATGTTGCGCAAAAACCGATTGTGAGTGAGGATACAATGGTTAATCAAAACCTACTCTGGGTATCTCAAGTGCATGGGGATCCTAGATGTTGGGATGTAGATTTAATTCTAGTCCCAAAACAAGCGAGTTTTATTAGGCTCCAATGCAATCAAGCTGGTGAT
>CAZRNB010000168.1:0-5053 GCA_964601355.1 uncultured Pirellulales bacterium | reverse complement strand
TGTTGGTAGCCAGAACATGCAGAGGATTTTAATGTCAACGGATATATAAAATGTTTGCGTTTTTTGCAATTTTTTTAAGTCTTTGATATTAAGCATCTTATAAATTAGAACTTTTTGTGATTTTATATGCTATTTTGGTTTTTGGTTGTAGTCCGGTTGTAGGTTTTCTCTCACTTGCGTCCAAAAACTTTACTGGTCATCCGTAGCAAGGCCAAAAGGATGTCTTAATAACATAGCAACATATAGAAAGCTGAAGAAGAGTCGACTGGTTTTCTACAAATTCAACTCCGGATGAATTTTCTTATAGTACGGGAACGAGATTGATTTTGCCGAGTTTGACGCCATTTTGGCTGATAATGCTGTCAGCAACCTTTTTGATTTGCCCAATGCGGCCTTTGAGCACAACAATTTCCATGCAATTGTGCTCGCCGAGATGAATATGCAGGGAGCTGATTACCTGCAGAAGATGCGAATGCTGCAGAGCGGTTAGCTTTTTCATCAGATTTGAAGCGTAATGGTCATACACAAGACAGACCGCGGCAACGGCATTGGCCGAAGGATTTTCCAGTTGTTTGTTGCTCAACCGCTGGCGAACAAGGTCGCGAATCGCCTCTGAACGGCTTTGATAACCCTGCCCGGCAATAAGTTTATCGAACTGGGCGAGAAGCAGTTTATCAAGCGACACACCTATCCGTTCAACACGTTCCATATTTATCTCCTGGCGATCAGAATCCATTTTAAAACATTACACTATTTTAGCCCAAATTATTTTCAGTTAAAGCACAAAATTGTCCTTGACTGCGTAACACGTTTTTAATATTATTATGCGCAAAGGTTCTTGAAAAAAGGAAAATGAACTTGGACCGAAAAAGGGTTTTTGGGATTATTGTTATTCTGCTGGCAGCAATGAATATTTCGAAAGCACATATCGAACAAACCCCGGACGTCAAACAATGCCATGATTTTTGGCACAGCCTACTCTTACCGACGGGCTCTTTGGCCTTAATGACTCTCTTGCCAACAAAGGACTGGAATTCAATATGTCCGTGACAGGCATTTATCAGCAGAACGCCAAAGGGGGCTTGAGCACACAACGCGGTAAAAACCGTTTCGCAGGCAGCTACGATATGGAGCTTACAGGCGACATGCAGAAACTGCTCGGCATAAAAGGCGGAACATTTTATGCACACACAGAGGGAAGCTCCTCTGACGGCATCAACGATATTTCAACAGGCAGCTTTTTCGGTGTCAACGGCGACGCGTTCCATCACCATCCAATCGTTGTATCGGAACTATGGTATGAGCAGGCACTGGCTGATGATGACCTGCGATTCCGCGTCGGCAAAATTGACCCGACCGGCGGATTTGAACATCACAATTGTTCTGCATCGTTCGATTGCAGCATGTTCTCCAACGACGAAGAGGCCCAGTTTCTCAACAACGCCCTGATTAACAATCCGACTATCCCATTTCCTGAAAGAGGAGCATTGGCGGCAGAGGTATTCTATGGCTTAACTGAACACTGGTATGCCTCAGCGGGTGTACTCGACGCAAAGGCAAATTCGAGTGAGGCAGGTTTTAATACAACATTCGATGGCAAGAGCGAATTTCTTTACCTCGTCGAAACCGGAATAACTCCGCACTTCGACTCAAAAAATGGCCATCTTCAGGGTGCATATCGTGCCGGCTTGTGGGTGAGCGAACAGGCAAAAGAGAAGTTTTCCGATGGCCAAACCCGTCGCGGTGATACAGGCACATACCTTACCTTCGACCAGATGATTCTCAAGGAAAACAAACCTTCCAAATGATGATCAGGGTCTCGGCACTTTCGCCAGATTCGGCTGGGCAAATGACAGCCTCAACGATATTACAGATTTCTGGAGCGTTGGTCTTCAGTATCAAGGTTTGTTTGGTACCAGAGATGATGATGTCCTCGGTATGGCTATGGCACAGGGGGTATTTACGGACGAACTCAATGCAAACGATGGAAACGGGTATTCCGCTGACAATGAAACTGTTTTTGAAAGTTATTACAATATCGTCGTAACACCGTGGCTGCACATCAGCCCTGATATTCAATACATCGTAACTCCGGGCGGAGATAAGACAAACCGTGACGCGGTAGTGCTTGCCGTGCGGGCATAGTTGATTTTCTAAATCACTAACAAATAGAAGGAGACAATACTATGCATATGGCAAATGAACTATTATCTATACCCGTTGCGGGAGGTACCCTTACAATAGCCGCTACAGCCATCGGTTTTATCTGCAGAAAGGCCCGCGAAGTCATATCCTCTGAAAAGCTTGCACTGATGGGAATAATGGGCGCTTTTGTTTTCGCCGCACAAATGGTCAACTTCCAGCTTCCAGCCATGCCCGGTACCAGCGGACACATGGTCGGCGCAGTTCTTCTTGCCATTATCCTCGGCCCCGCCGCTGCAGCCATCGTTATGTCCTCCGTCATAATCATCCAGTGCCTTATCTTCCAGGACGGCGGCCTTCTCGCTTTAGGCTGCAACATAATTAACATGGGGCTTGTCCCCGTTTATGTCGGTTACTTTTTGTATAAGGTCGCAACCAAAGGTTCTTTCAGCAATCTTCGCACTTACATCGCGGTTTTTCTCGCTTGTGTGATGGGTATCGAGGCAGGCGCTGTTCTTGTCCCCGTGCAGGCTGCTCTATCAGGCGTCATTCTCGTACCTTTTACCACCTTTCTTGTCACAATGATTGGAGTGCACCTTCTGGTCGGCATTGTCGAGGGCTTAATCAGTCTGGCGGTACTGGCATATCTGCAGCAGGTGCGCCCGGACATTCTCCAAAGTTCCCTTCAGGGTAAAATCCGCCTGAGTAAAAAAACCGTACTTACAACTCTCGTGGTTTTTACTGTAATCATTGCCGCGGGCCTTTCTCTCGTTGCTTCCGGTATGCCCGATGGCCTCGAATGGAGTTATCTCGAAAGACCCGACCAGCCGAATTTCAAACCCATTATCGCCAACAAAGACTCAAGAATCGAAGCGGTTGATAACCTTCAGACCAAATACACCCCGCTTCCAGATTACTCCATCAGAAGCAGTGATAAAGCAAATGTTTCCGCTGGCTGGACAAGTTTCGCAGGCGTCATCGGCTCTTTTATCACCATGCTTTTCATCTGGATTATCGCAAAAATCATTAGAAGAAAAGGGTGCCAAAATACCCCTGTCCGAATGACTTAATTCGTTTATATTCATAAAACATGCACCACGCGTACATTGACAAATTCGCCTATCAGGATTCGCCTCTGCATCGGCTTGATGCACGCGTCAAGTTCCTTGTCACTTTGATTTTTAACGCTGTCGTAATTTCACTGCCTCGGACTTCGTTCGCTATACTCTTTTACTTTGCCGTCTGGCCATTTGCTGTCCTGGTTATTGCGGGAATACCGTTAAGATTTGTTTTTAAGCACATTCTAATCATAAGTCCATTTGTCGTGGTCCTGGCCCTGACCTGTCCGCTTTATGATAAATCTCCCGTCAATGTTTTCTTTGGCCCGGTCGCCTTTAACACCACTCAGGGCTGGCTTCGCTGCTGTGCTATCACCGGAAAATTCATTGTCACCATGTCCGCATTAATCGCTCTGGTATCCACCACGCGATTCAGCGACCTGCTTACAGGCTTGCGTAAGCTCGGTATGCCCAAACTCCTCACCATTCAGCTCGGTTTTCTCTATCGTTATATTTTTGTTCTCATCGACCAGGCCCATCACATACTCCAGGCCCGCTCAGGAAGAACACTCCGCTATCTCGGCCTGAAAAATGAACTCGAAATCGCATCGGCAATGCTTGGCTCTTTGTTCATTCGCAGCATTAACACCGCCGAACAAATCAATATCGCCATGCAGGCCCGCGGCTTCGATGGCAGATGGCGAACAATCTCGCGTCTCAAAATCCGTTCCACCGACTATATCTTCGCTTTTATTTTTATCTGTTTCATAATTACTCTTTATTTCCTTGTGAAACCCAATTTACAATAAAACATAATGGTTAACGCGATTGAAATAATGAATTTTGTTTATAAATACCCCGACGGCACTGTCGCACTGGATGGAATTAACCTGACCATCGAGCATGGCCAAAAAGTCGCCCTCATAGGCCCAAATGGCGCAGGCAAATCCACCCTCCTTCTGGCCATGGCAGGTTTCGCAAAAGGTTCCGGTGAAATCAAGATTGACGGCCTTGTCCTTGCTAAACAAAACTTAAGAAAAATCCGCACCATAATCGGCTGCTGTCTGGAAAATCCGGACGATCAGCTTTTCATGCCTACCCTTTTCGACGATGTCGCCTTTGGTCCGCTCAACATGGGCTTGTCCCCCGATGAAGTCAAAACTCGCGTCGAAAATGCTCTTCGCGCGGTCGGCTTAGCTGCTATGGCCGAAAAAGCACCCCACCACCTCTCCGCAGGCCAAAAAAGAGCCGCTGCTGTTGCAACTATTCTCTCCATGTCCCCGCGGATTATCACTTTCGACGAACCTGATGGAAGTCTCGATCCCCGAAGCCGAAATAACCTCGCCGCCATGCTGAAAACTTTAACACAGACCCTTATTATCGCAACGTGCAGTATGAATTTCGCTGCAGAAATAGCTGACCGGGCAGTCCTAATGGACGCAGGTAAAATTGTGGCCGGCGGCCCAACGAAAAAAATAATGTTTGACAGAAAGCTAATGGCTTCACACGGTCTGGAAATGCCTAATATCGACAATTCTTAATTTGTAAACGCCGGAGTAAAAGTGCGGCGGATGCGGGCACACTTTTCGCCGACACTACCTACACGCTCAGACAAGCCGCCGGCACGCCTAAGCGTAAATTTCCGCTCGCTGCTCAACAAAAAACCAGCCGTAACTCTAATAACAGGGCAGCATATGGCACACTAAAAAAAGTTGGCTAATTGTAAACAACCACTTATCCACAAGGCCAGATTTCTTAGCAACTCAACTTAGAATTAATTTTTATATACTACATGTTAGGATATATAAAATGTTGACGAATTTTTTATTTTTGATAACATACTGATTTAACAA
>CAZRNB010000167.1:0-5119 GCA_964601355.1 uncultured Pirellulales bacterium | reverse complement strand
CTACCCCTATACGGCGTATGACCTACAAGGAGGCTATGGCCGATTACGGCATCGATAGGCCGGACCTGCGGTTCGATATGAAGCTGCGTAATATATCAGACATTGCAAAGCAAAGCACATTTAAGGTATTTACCTCGGTCATCGAAGCCGGCGGCATAGTCAAGGGTCTTTGCGCGCCTGCCGGTGAAAAATACTCTCGAAGCGACATAGAAAAAACGCTGACCGATTTTGTTGGTGACTATGGCGCCAAGGGGCTTAGCTGGGCCAGGCTCAAAAAGGAAAATGGAAACCTCACATTCATCGGCGGACTTGGCAAATACTTCAGCATTGAGCTTCAACAGCAGATAATTCAGCGATTCGAGGCAAAGGATGGCGACCTGATTTTGTTGCTGGCTGATAAGGAGCAGGCCGTCAATAAGGCCTTAGCGCCTTTGCGGTGCAAACTGGGATGGGAGCTGAAGCTCTATGATGAGAATAAATTTGAGTTTGTTTGGGTGGTTGATTTTCCGATGTTTGAGTGGAACGAAGGCGAAAAACGCTATGACTCCATGCACCATCCGTTCACCGCTCCCGTGCCGGAGGATTTGGACAGGCTTGAAAGCGAACCAGATGGGATTCGCTCGCAGGCTTACGACATCGTGGTTAACGGCTCAGAGATCGGAGGCGGCAGCATTCGTATTCACAATCCAAACGTTCAGCGAAGGGTTTTCAAGCTGCTCAATATTTTGCCGGAGCAGGCCGAGCGGCAGTTCGGCTTCTTTTTACGTGCCTTGGAGTACGGTGCTCCGCCGCACGGCGGCATAGCCTTCGGCCTTGATAGAATGATAATGCTGCTTACCGGCACCGACAATATAAGGGATGTTATCGCATTTCCAAAGACGCAGAGCGGCCAATGCCTTTTGTCTGATGCACCGAGCGAAGTGGATCAAAAGCAGCTCGATGAGCTCAATCTGCGAACGCAGAAACACCTGCATGCGATTGAGCAGGACACAAATCCCACGCAAAACAAGGAAGATAATATTTAACACTGTGATTCTTGGACCAGGCTCAGGAAGAGTTTATCGCGGAATTCGCAATCGCAAAGTGAATAGAATACAATGCGCATGAATCTAACCGACATTTGTAGAAGGTTTTTACATTTTCTGGGCTTATGGTCTTTTTCCCTGGCGAAAAAATGTCAATTGATGTTCGGCCTGGCTGTGGTCTTTACTCTGGTGCTTGCTCTTGTTCTGCCCTACATCTGGATGGTGCAGTTGGTGAAAACGGATTACCTTGATACCGAACGAGCAAAAGTTGAAACTCTGCTGTTTAGACAGCACTTTCAGCTAAAAGAAAAAAGTGGAGATTCTCTTGCTCCTTTGGACAAAGCCGGTCGTATCCTGGATCCGAATAATCCAACGATATTCTGGATTCGTTTCGCCAGGGAGAGTAAAGAGGCACAGAAACAGCTTCAGCGTTTAACAGGCAAACAGCAACGCATGATAGAATTATTAAAGGCTGAAGAGGGCAGAAATGACGCAATTAGTTTTGCGAAAAAAGACGACGTTTACTACAGCGAATATGTGAGAGTCATCAGGGTAACTGATAACTGTTTAAGCTGTCACAATCCGCAGGGCTCTGCGGGCGCCCTTTCGCCGAACGAGTTCATAGGTGCGGTAATTATTCAAAGCCAGGCCGGCGAAATCAGCAGAACCAAACTTTTAAATTGGGTCTGGGTAACTATGGCCGGTCTTATAGCAGGCACCGGAGCAATCATCGCGTTTTATTGGATAACCCAGCGCGTCATCCTTCGGCCTATCCGCCAGTTGCGGGCTTTAGCGGATAATGTCGCTGAGGGCAACCTTGATATAAGAAGTAACATAACAACCGGCGATGAATATGAAAAACTGGCTAACGCGTTCAACCATATGCTCGACGGCCTGCAAAAAGCACAGGAAAAATCGCGGCTGGCAGGTAAACAGCTCGACACCAAGATAGCAGAGCTTTCCGAGCGAAACATCGAGATTTTTAAGGCCAACAAGCTAAAGAGCGAATTTTTAGCCAATATTTCGCATGAGTTCAAAACGCCGCTCAATGCAATACTCGGTTTTGCACAGGTGTTGCGTGAAAAGCCCGGCATACTGCACAGGGACAAGACTCGAAGGTATGCTGAGAATATTCTCGCCGCCGGAAACAGACTCCTGCGTATGATTAACGATCTGCTGGAGCTGGCAAAGACGCAGGCCGGCAAAGTGGAATTGCACATCGAAATGACTTCTATTCCGGATATTATTGAGGCTGCGGTAGCAACTTTCTCATTGCAGACCAGGAAAAAGAAAATCAAGATCAAAGTCGTGATTGAGCCTGATATGCCGGCTCTTGTAACCGATGCCGGCAAGGTTCAGCAGATACTATACAATTTTTTAAGTAACGCCGTGAAGTTCACGCCGGAGCGAGGCAGGATTGAAATCCGGGCCGGTTTATTGTCCGGCTACGGCTCGGCGCTCCCGGCTACAGCTGTGGCCTACGCCGAGACGAGTCGCCGAGACGAGTCGGCGACCGGCAAAACAGATCCTGAGTCACGATTTGTTCGGCTCGCGGTGAGCGATACCGGCTGTGGCATCGCGGAAGCAGATAGGGAAAAGATATTTGAGAAGTTTCGGCAGGTTGACGGCTCTTTAACGCGTGAAACCGCCGGCAGCGGCTTGGGACTTACCATCAGCAGAGAATTGGCTACTCTCCTTGCCGGCAGCATAGGCCTTGAGAGCAAAGTTGGAGAGGGCTCAATCTTTTGGCTCGACGTCCCGGTGACATTAACGAAGGAAACCATAAAAGACCCCACGTGAAACGTGGGGCTAAATAAAATTTATGTAAAACATTTAGCCCCCGGTTTTATCGTCAAGATGCCTTACGGCACCGGGAGTTTATATGATCAAGTACTTATGAATGCGGCCAATTTTGTCGAGATAGAGAATTTAACAAAGATTTACTCGATGGGCAGGATTGAAGTTGTTGCCCTGAAAGAAGTAAATTTTTCCGTCAAAAAGGGCGAATTTCTCGGCGTTACAGGACCTTCCGGCTCAGGCAAATCTACCTTAATGAATCTGCTGGGCGGTCTCGATACGCCATCTTCCGGCGGCATCAAGGTTGATGGCAAAGCTATTTCTGCTTTGAATAAGGAAGAATTAGCACTTTATCGCCGCTTCCAGGTCGGGCTTGTTTTTCAGTCGTTTAACCTTATCTCGTCCTACACGGCCATAGAGAATGTGGCCTTCCCGCTTCTTTTTGCCGGCGTAGCCAGGAAGGAAAGAAATAATCGGGCAGGACAGATGCTGGCAAAGCTGGGCTTACAGCACCGCGAATTACATCTGCCGTCCGAGCTGTCCGGCGGTGAGCAGCAGAGGGTGGCTATTGCTCGTGCGCTGATTAATCAGCCGAAAATCCTGTTGGCCGATGAACCGACCGGCAACCTCGACAGTAAAACATCTCGTCAGATTGTGCAGGCGTTGTCGGACTTAAATAAAAACCAGGACTTGACAGTGGTTATGATTTCTCATCAGGAGTCTTTGTTGGCTGAATTTGCGGATAATGTTGTTCGCCTTTGTGACGGAAAGGTCGTTGAGCAGGTGAAAAAAGAATGAGAATTTCTGATTATATTGAGCAGTCTTTCGCCAATTTGTGGAAGAAGAAGCTCCGCACCTTTCTAACCACATTCGGCGTGGTGATAGGAATTGGGGCGCTTGTATCCATGATTTCTTTCGGCAAAGGCGTCCAGAAAAACGTTACCGACAGGTTCAAAGAGCTCGATCTTTTCAATTATATAAATGTTTCAACTGGATCGCAGCAAAATCTCCACGACCCTGATGAAGAACACTCTGCAGAGGACGAAGAACCCCCAGTGAAACTGGGGGCTAAATATTTGGATGATGCCTTCATCCGAGATGTTACCCAGCTCAAAGGTGTAGAATCTGCCTTTCCGGAAGTTCGATTTCCAGCCCTTATTCGACTCAAAGAAAAGGAAGAGTTCACACTCATTCAAGTTCTGCCGGCTTATGTCTGTCAATCAAGCTTGGCGAAGCTGCGAGCGGGTAAGCCCTACCAGTCCGACGACGCTAATTCTCTTATTATAAGCGACTCGATGCTGCACAGAATGAGGATAAAAAATCCACAGGATGCGATTGGACAGCAGATAATAATTTTGACGCTGACGTTGGACTATAGCCTTTTTAATCCAGCCAATATCATATCTGCAATGTTTGGCGTCAAAGATCCCAATGTCACCGGATATAATAGGCTTCCCTTTTCCAGCAGGAAGTATTCATTTACCATTGTCGGCGTAGCTGAGAGGATGGGCTTCGGCGGCGCTATGCCCTTGCGAAGTGACGTTTTTATTCCGCCGGGACCTTCGCAGCGGATGGAAAAATTGTCACTGACGAGCATCTGGGATTTCTTCCAATCACCGGGACAGGCTAAAGGATTTTCCTCGGTAAGCGTGAGGCTTTCTTCGCCAAAATATGTTGAGCCGGTAAAAAAACAGATACAGGATTGGGGCTTTAAAACCTTTGCCCTTATAGACCAGCTCGAGGAGATGAAGAAAGCATTTATATTTATGGATATGTTCCTGTTCGCGGTGGGGATGATAGCGATCGTTGTCGCGTCACTTGGTATTATAAATACAATGGTGATGTCGATTTTGGAAAGATACAAAGAGATTGGAATTGCCAAGGCAGTGGGAGCCAGTGACGGAGACGTGAAGAAGATATTTTTCTTTGAGACCGGCACTATTGGCTTCTTGGGCGGATTCTTCGGGCTTATTCTCGGATGGTTAGTCAGCTCGCTCATCAATCTTATTGTCAATTCTTTTTTAAGCAGACAAGGCGTTCCATACGTAGATTATTTTAGTTTTCCATGGTGGCTTTGTGCTGGAGCAGTCGTTTTTTCGATTTTGGTTAGCCTGATTGCCGGGATTTATCCTACTATACGTGCGGCCCGTGTTGATCCCGTTGTAGCGTTGAGGCATGATTAGACAATCGCCGTCCTTCTCCGTAGTAGTACTACGAAGGATGAATGCCGGCGACGGCTAAACGGGTGCACCTGCTGTTTGTAGGTAGAACTGGCATAAAAATTGCCTTTCATGTAA
>CAZRNB010000166.1:0-5191 GCA_964601355.1 uncultured Pirellulales bacterium | reverse complement strand
TTGTTGAAATAAACCCTCCTTTTGAAGAAGACTTTGAACAAGAATATGATATTAGCAAGGATTTAGATAACCTTTAAATTTTTTTCCCGCCATCAAGACACCAGGCTGAGTTTTTATTTTGTACCCCTTCTATACAGTTTTGAATCGTATCGTTTGCCTCTTTTTCTGTCATTTGTCCTTGCCCTTATGCTCTTATGTCCTTAAATCTTATGCTCTTTTTTGTTGCCTTTTTCCTTCTTTTGTGTTATTTTCTATCGCTAAAGGCGTGATGCATCCGGGGGTGGAATACTTCTTTGAATCGTCTGTTTGTCATTCCTGCGAAAGCAGGAATCCACGCGAGGTACGCTTCCTCAGCCTGCCCTGAATAAGCCGTAGCCCTGAGCGTAGCTGATGGGGTAAACTCCGGCGGATAAATCGTGCCTAATTCGATGCGTAACGATTTGATTTAGCAGCGGCCTTTAGGCCGTCCGAGTTGATCTGCATGTTAGATTTAAGATATTATTTGATTAAGTTTGAGGCTTAGATTGATAATACAATTCTTGATCTTTAATAAAATATCTTTTGTAGCTTTATTTGTATTAGTTCTTTTGAAGTGCCATTTCCCATCTGCAGTTTGATATGTACAAGGTAGATACTGTTCCATTAATAAATACTCTTTCATTGAAACACCACACAATGCCAAGAAATTTACATGCCTAAACGCTTTAAGATAGTCGGATAAGTATCTAAAAATGTGTACTCCATATACATTATATACATTGTCTCTTGTAGCAAAAATATTATCAGCATCTCGGAGATGACAATCGACCTCAGGAAGGAACTTACTGAACTTGCCTAGAAGCATACTATTCGCTTTCGCGAGGTCACATGAGCAATCATCAAGTCTATCTTCGGAGAACGCTTTTTCTGAGGAAATAATTACTTCACGAATATCTTTAAATGGGATTAGCTCAGAAAGTGATATATTATCAAAATCTGTATTGAAGAACTCAGTAAAAGATACTCGCAAGAATTCCTCTGTATATCCTTGGAACTTAGATGCTTCTGACATATCTGGAAGGATGCCATAGTGTTTAAAATTCACTCTAGCTTTATTCAACTCAATTATTTTAGCTTTAAACGGTAATTTTTTTGACTCATTATTCTTTGTTGCCTTCTCTACTAGATCAAAGTAGGATGTAAATGGGCTCTTCTCATTTGGATTAGCATCAAGTTTTTTCAGTAGGCTCCAACAAAATACTTCGATTGAATCTTGGAATAACGAGATGGCCATTCCTGTTGAAATCGGATCGGGAGAATCTACATAAGAACAACCACAAATATACAAACGCTTTGATAGAAGGAGTTGAGTAATCATGACAACATTGATAGAAATTTATAATTTAACATAATACTATACAACACGATTCAGATCGTGAGATGGCGACTTTGCAGCCTATCTCATGGGGTGAATTTATTCTATCTATCGATTAATTCTGACCAATCATGGTCATAGTTATGACCATCGTTCCCTGATCCTCTATTAAAAATAATCACTTATCTTTTTTTTCAATCACATCCGCCCATTCATGTTTATCCTCTTCGCCCTGTGGATTTTTGATTCTGATCCTTATTTTGTGTCCCTGCTCCTTCATCTCTTTTAAGGTCTCTTTTTTAAATAAGATAATCTCAGTAAGGATAGCAGCGGCCGAGAACAGGATCGCCGATACGATAAAGAATATCCCAGCCATGATTTGCTGTGGTAATGCGGTTGCCGTGAGCCATCCCAAAAGAGCGAATAAAAAAACAAGCAAGGATACAATTCCCAAAAGAATTCTCATATTTCCTCTCCTTTAATTCAGTTTATAGTATTCTGCGGATAACAGATAATGGAAAGTTGTCAACGACCAGTGACCATAGACCATCAATTAACGATAAATTAAATGATTTACCTATCAAACATTCCTTTATGACCATTTGAGGTTCCATCTGCATATTCCCATTTATCCTTACCATCACCCAATATTCTATATCCGTAATAACGCCAATCATATTTAAGTATTCCACCATTAAGATCGAATCCTCGGATTGCCCAGGTATAGGTTCGGCCATGATTTTCTATCCAGAAGTTATATGCAGCAGCACATGTAATTGTTTTCCAGTCATTTGGGAGTGGTTCAAAGGCAAGATATAAATTATTTCCTTCTATTTTCCATTCCTTAAGTTCAGAAACATCTCCAAGATATGGGCAATTTTTTTGAATTTCTATTGATATTGGTGAGTTTATTTTTTCTCCGAAATCCTTTGCTTTATTTTCAATTTGTTTTTGCTCCCATGCTAATCGAGAAATTCTTCTTTCTTCATCATTTTTCCATTTTGATTGTGGTGTTGACTGTTTGATTTTAGAAGGAAACAGATTCATTGCTAACCATATCATAACAACAGATGCTATAACTATTATTGTTACTTTTTTCATTTTTTCCTCTCCTTAAATTTAGGGTTTAGGGTTTACCCCATGAGATAAGTGAATTTGCTATCTCACGGGGTGAAGGGTTCAGGGTTTCCGTCTTCGCTATGGCTACGCCGGACAGGCAGTAATCTATGCGCTATACGATATTTCGCCATCTTCAGGCTCCCTTCTTTTTTCGTTTCTGCTTAATATAATAATATACAAAACTTCCGTCTTACATCCTTCGCCCTCAGTTGAAAACTCGTGCTACGCTCCAATGTGGCTTCGCAGAGTAAAACCCGCTGAGTTGTTACTCGTGTCCCGTAAGGGATCCCAAAGCGGAATTGTACCGACCTGATGGACAAAATACAAAATAAACCTTTGCAAAAGTGACTAAAGTTTGAAGTGACTAAATTGCACGTCATTGCGAGCGAAGCGAAGCAATCTCAAGCCTAAGTAAAGAGATTGCCACATCGCTGCGCTCCTCGCAATGACATAATATGCTATTTTAGCTCATTTTAGACACTTTAGTTCACTTTAGGCACTTTTTAAGCTCTTTAT
The DNA here is from genome assembly GCA_964601355.1 of uncultured Pirellulales bacterium. Taxonomy (GTDB): domain Bacteria; phylum Planctomycetota; class Phycisphaerae; order Sedimentisphaerales; family Anaerobacaceae; genus CAZRNB01. The sequence continues at coordinate 2,202 of CAZRNB010000166.1, read as the reverse complement.
CCTGTTCAGGCTTTCGACGAACTGTTCCTGTGCTTTATCCAGATAAGCATTTACTTCGTCGATATAGCCGTCGGCTGAGGCCGACCAGACGCGATTTAGATACCGCTCGCCTGCGGCGAAACAGCTCATTACATCAGCATAAGCGGCCAATCCGTGTACATGAGCGATGCTCTCTCTGGCCTGAATAAAAGCATCTATGTCCTCAATAAAAAGCTCATCAATGCGATTGCGTATTTGGTAAGTGTCGATGGATTGCTTTTCTTTGTTTAACCGGGTAATATTTTGGACGATTCGGCTGAGGCTTGCTTCGATAGCCTGCATATTAGTAGCTAATTTCCCATCGGCCCGTTTTTCTTGATGTCCCCCTATACGAACAAAAACTATACTGACAGCACCGAAGGCGAGCGCGGCAATGAAATAGCACCATTGGACATTTTCTTTATCCAAGATGGCCACTAATGAACCAGCCAAAAAGCCGATAGTTATCACTAAATATCCGAGCTTTTGCATAAATGTAAATCTCTATTTTCCAACCGCACCTGCAATTACGTAAAACAAAGCAAAGCCGACGCCTACAAGGGCCTCGCCCACGATAAGGCCTGCCGCTACTGGAATGCCGACCTCTTCGCTGAAACGCTGCCCCTTTTTCCAGTCCACCCAAACTCGCAGCAATGTCCCGATACTATAAGTCAGCACCACATTGAACGGCAGGTAAAAACCTAAGCCGACCAGGATACCAAGTCCGCCAATACCGCTTACACTCAATAGCGCTCCCAGGCCGGCACCAGCGATATATTTTTGAACAGGAACTTCACCGCCAAGAATGCCATTTATCATTTGCGCCAAAGCCATACCCTGCGGTGCAGGCAGGCGGTCACTGCCAAGCTGATACGCCTTATGAAGAATAAAGATTAGAGCAACAATCAGGATAGGCCCAAGCCAGGTGGAAATAAACTCACCAATCTGCTGTTTTTTGGGGGAAGCTCCAACCAGGAAACCTGCTTTGAGGTCCAGCATAACATCCGTAGCGTTGGACATCGCAACACAGGCAGCAGCACCAACAATAACCGATGAGACAATCGCCGCTTTATCGGGCAGGCCGCGACATACAACTATCAGGATTGTTACTGCAATAAGGGTCATGCCGCTTAACGGTGACCAGTTCGTTCGTCCGATACATTCGGATAAAATTACTCCAGCAATCCAAATCCATATAGTTCCTAATAGAGCCATCAACCCGCCCCGCAATATGCCCATTTCCTTTACGGACATTATCGAGACGATAAAAAGCAAAATCGTAGCTCCTGCTACTCCGATGTATAGCAAATGTATGGGCATTTCATCTTTCGATATGGCAGTCTTTGATTTAGCTGCATCGTGCATGCTGCGAACCGCACTTATCAACAGCGGCAACGCCAGAACAATGCCGGCTAATGCCCCTCCGATTAGCATACCAATGCCGACGGGTCTGAATAAAATCAGCCGTAGGTATTCCGGCATGGTCTGGTTGACAGCCTGGAGTGTTTCTTTAGTCGGCAGAAGTTTCATTGCAGCTAACATCGGCGCTAAAAACCAGTAGCAGACGAAACCTCCGATGATGAAGGATACGCCGCCCTTGCCTGCGATAAAACCGACTCCTATCGTCATCAGAGAAACATACCAAATACCGTTCATATAATCGGGCAGCCCGATTGACCGGCCCAAATCCCATTGCTCGAAGCCGAATAGCTGACTAACAAAATGAATGACGCCGCTTACCGTGATTCCAAAGAGCAGCAGTAGTGCCTTGTGAACGCCTGCTCCGGGCGATCTTAAAATTGTCGCAACAGCTACCCCGCCCGGAAACGCCAGCCTTTCAAAATCGATCATCTGCTTGCGCAAGGGGATGATAAAAGCGATGCCCAAAATGCCACCTGCAATACATGCAAACACTAATAAAACCGCACTGAAATCGGTTTGCCCAAGAATAAACAGGGCGGGCACGGTGAACATCATGCCTGCTGAAGCGGCATTGACGGAACTGGCAATGGTCTGATTTATGTTGTTTTCAATAATGCTGTTTCGGCGAAGGATTCCTCGCAGGATGCCGAAGCCTAAGATGGCAGCCAATTCTGAACCCTCGATGGAGAAACCGAGAATCAAGCTGGCATAGCCGATGCTGATAGTAATGAGGGCGCCGAGGCCATAGCCTACAAGGATACC
>CAZRNB010000165.1:0-5301 GCA_964601355.1 uncultured Pirellulales bacterium | reverse complement strand
GGCCAAAAGCAACTACGCCCGGCAGGATTCGAACCCGCGGCCTTCGGTTTAGGAGAGCGATGCTAATATTTGTTATCTCGGTGTACGGCCGATGGAAGCTGGGCGTTAATGACCCTGCCATCGGGGGATGGGTGGCAACAGCAATTTATTTAGTCACGGCTTTGCTCTGTTGGACCTACGCACGATGCGAAGAACCTTTGAAGGGACATCGTGTGTTCTGGTGGAGTCTCGCAGCCGGCTTATTAGTGATGGGCATCAATAAACAATTAGACCTTCACGTTTTGTTGGAGGCGATAGGCAGAGAATTGGCTAAAAAGTATGGATGGTATTCTCAGCGTCGAACCATTGAGATGTGGTTTGTGATGGGTCTTGCGATGGCAGGAGTGACTCTTTTAGGAATCATAGGATGGATAGTCCGCGGCTTATCGCGTCAGCGATGGCTGGCTTTTTACGGCATAGTATTATTGACGGCCTTTATTATTGTGCGAGCAGCATCTATACATCATGTTTTCGAAATGCTTAAGCTGAAACTGCCTGAATCATGGCTGCTCGGTATTCTTCAATGGAGTGGTATTATATGTATTGGATTATCTGCTTTCGTTGGCATTATTAATCATCGCAAACGAAGCATACATCGCCGTTAGTCTTGATAAAATGAGGGGATACCCTCGTTATAGAAGCCATTTAAATATATTGACAGGTTGGGCTAATTGGCGTTTAATCTTCAGGGGTCGGGTGTCAGGGATCAGGGGACAGACCTGAATCCCGATCCCCGAACCATGATTCCTGAATTTAAGGGAATAAATTTGATGAAAAAACTATGGGTAAATGTCGTTCCTTACGAAAAGAGCATCGCCATAGCGGCGCTGGAAGGCGGGGCAGAAGCGGTAGTGCTGCCGGATAATAAAAGCGAAACCGTCCGCCAGTTCGGCAAAATAAAAACCGTCGAAAAGAATGGCGATATAAAACCCGGCGTCGATGTTGAGTTTATAGATATATCCGGCAAGGCCGACGAAGATAAGGCCGCAGCCGTGCCGAGCGGAAAAATCGTCGTACTGCGAATGTTAGACTGGACGATTATCCCGATCGAGAACCTGCTTGCCCGCCGAGGCAAAAATATTATGGTACAGGTCGAAAACAGCAAACAGGCCAAACTTATGGTCGAGATTCTCGAAAAAGGTGTCGATGGCGTTTTGCTCAATACTAAAGACGTCAACCAGATTAAAAAGACCGCAGAAATCATTCACGGCATCAGCGAGAAAGTGACATTAGTCACAGCGACTATCACAAGCACAAAGCAGCTCGGCATGGGCGACCGCTCCTGTCTCGACACCTGCACGCAAATGGCCGTCGGCGAAGGAATGCTCGTCGGAAATACCGCAGCCGGATTTTTCTTAGTACATTCCGAATCAATCGACAATCCCTACGTAGCATCGCGTCCATTCCGCGTCAACGCCGGTGCTGTGCACGCTTATACCTTAACGCCGGGCGGCAAAACAAAATACTTAGCCGATTTAAAAGCAGGCGATGAAGTGATGATTGTAGATTTTCAAGGCAGAAGCCAAACCGCATATCTCGGAAGGAACAAGATTGAAAAAAGGCCTATGATGCTCATCGAGGCTGAGGCACAAGGCCAGCAGATAAGTTTAGTCATGCAAAATGCAGAGACAATTCGCTTAGTCAGTCCCGAAGGAAAGGCTGTATCTATAACAAATTTAAAACAGGGTGACAAAATCCTTGCTCATGTTGAGAAAGCCGGCAGACACTTCGGAATGCAAGTTGATGAAACGCTGATAGAAAGGTGATACAAGTGACCAAAAGTGACTAAAATGTGAAGTGCCTAAAGTGCCGCCGTAAGGCATCCTGTGGACTAAAATTACAACTTTACTCTTTAGCTCACTTTAGACACTTTAGTCACTGATTAAAAAGCTTTTTTGCTATGGAGGTTCAAAGATGTTAACACCGACAAAACACAATCAGCAAACTTGTCCAAAGAGAGGTAAGTCACATTCATATAATAACAAATTTCACTGGCTGATGTGGTTGTTTCCTGTTGCGGGATTGGTTTCACTTGTTTGGTTTCTTATTCGCGTGCTGCCAAAGCCGGCGCGTGCGGCCTATCCATGTCAGCGAGCAGCAGCACCTTTGGCCGGCGGCTTTATAATCTGGCTCACAGGTATCGTCGGCTCGACCTTGATATATCGCAGAGCCAGATACTTTTTGCAGAAATCACGATATATACTGGCGGGGATTTGTGTTGCAGCGGCAGTTACTGTGATATTGGTTTCTCTAAGCCTAACCGATAATAAACCAGCGATAGCGGCATTTTCACCAGGCGAGCCGGCAAACAGACCCATAGGCGTCGCAAGAGGTATTTATCCAGGACGTGTAGTATGGGTGCGTGACCCTGATGCAGCCAATTGGGATGGCTCAACCGGAAACTGGTGGGACGACAGCAATACCGACCAAAGCAGGGTCGAGTCAATGATCTCCAAAGCCATTCAGGGGCTGACCGGCCAATCGAATGACCCTCAGGCATGGGATGCGCTTTTTAAGTCCTTCAATAAAACCAAAGGCTTTGGGGATGCAGGCTACCAGAAGGGCGAGAAGATCGCCATCAAAATCAATATGAACCAGGAACGCGGAAGTGCCTGGGCGCCGAATGTCGGCAATCCAAGCCCTCATGTTATTTACTCACTCGTGGATCAGCTTATAAGTAAGGCCGGTGTGCCAGGCTCTGCGATTACACTGTATGATGCCTCGCGCTACATCGGCGATCCAATCTATAATAAAATTAAAAGCAACCCCGACCGGAATTTTCAAAGTGTCAGGTTTGTAGTTGCACCCAACAATGCGAAGGATGGGCGTATTGCGGCGGTTCATGACGGCAATAATCCGCTTATTACAAAGGCTGGTACTGCTTACCTTCCACAATGCGTTACTGATGCCAAGTACCTAATCAATTTGGCGCTAATGAGGGCCCACACTCTTTTTGGCGTCACGCTATGCGCAAAGAACCATTTTGGCACGACGTATTTCCCGGATAACGGCGGCTGGACTCCAAGGCCGCTGCACAACTATGGCAATCGAAGAGACAGCATGGGCTCATATAACTGCCTGGTTGATTTGAATGGCCACAAGCATATAGGCGGAAAAACATTTCTGTATATGATTGACGCATTGTATCCCGCACAAAATCAGGTTCGGCCTGTTATAAGGTTTGCATCCTTTAATAATGACTGGTTCTCCAGCATACTCGTTTCACAGGATATGGTGGCTATTGACTCTGTTGGGCTTGACTTTCTGCGAAATGAGCAGGCCGCCAATCCAAACGTTACCGACGTGACCGGCAATCCGGACAATTATCTGCATGAGGCAGCTCTGGCGGATAAACCCCCATCAGCGACATCTTACGATCCAGAAGGTGATGGTACAAAACTGACGAGCCTGGGCGTCCACGAACACTGGAATAATTCGAAAGACAGGCAATACTCTCGAAATTTAGGAACCGGCAACGGTATAGAATTGGTTGCGGTCGGCCCCGTAGCAAAAGGAGTTTCAAATGAAAAATAAATTCTTTTGTATGGTCTCAATATTGTTTTTATTCCCGGCAATGGTTGTCAGTGCCGAGAAAGCAAGTGTTGTCGCACCGGGAGCAAAAGTTGAAAAACTTGCCAGCGGCTTCGGATTCACAGAAGGGCCTGCTGTCGATGCCGAGGGAAACATCTTCTTCACTGATATTCCAAATAATCGAATCCACAAATGGTCGCTTGATGGCAAGCTCTCAACATTCCTGGAAAACTCAAGAGGGGCTAATGGCCTTTTCTTCGACAAAGCCGGGAATCTCATAGCCTGTGAAGGAGGCGGACGACAATTAGTTTCCATCGATACAAAAGGTAATGTTACTGTGTTAGCAGACAAGTACGAAGGCAAACGATTCAACAGCCCCAACGACCTGTGGATTGCCCAGGATGGAGGTGTTTACTTTACCGACCCCAACTATGGAAGCAGGGGCAGCATGAAGCAGGATGGTGAAAACGTCTATTATCTTTCAGCCGACCATAAAAAACTCATCATGGTAATAGACGATATGGTCAGGCCGAATGGATTGATAGGTACTCCCGACGGCAAATTGCTTTACGTTGCTGACCATGGCGGAAACAAGACATTTGTATATAGCATCAATGAAGACAGCACGCTGTCGAACAAAAAGCTGTTTGCACCGGAAGGTTCAGATGGGATGACTATAGATAATCAGGGTAATATTTACCTGACCACAAAAGCAGTTGCGGTCTATAATAAAAATGGAGATAAAATAGAGACAATTGAGGTTCCTGAGCAGCCGGCCAATGTCTGTTTCGGCGGAAAAGATAAACAGACGCTCTTTATCACGGCCAGGACCTCTTTATATTCGGTTAGAATGAATATTAAGGGCGTTGAGCAAGCTAAACAAGCTGAGGAAAAAGCTATGTCGAAATTTGAAGAAGACATTATCAAAACAAATGCCGGCGATTTGAAAATAACCTTCATCGGACATGGGACATTGATGTTCACCTTTAATGACAAGGTTATTCACGTTGATCCGGTCAGCAGCGAAGCTGATTATACAAAGCTGCCCAAGGCAGACCTTATCTTAATCACCCATGAACATAGTGACCACCTTGACACAAAAGCTATAAGTATGCTGCGCAAAGAAGGAACGAAGATAATTTTGTCTAAAGCCTGTGCTGAAAAAGTCCCCGGCGGAGTTATTATGCAGAATGGCGACGCGCAAACTATTGCCGGGCTGAAAATCGAGGCTGTGCCTGCCTATAACATTGCGCATAAGCGGCCCGACGGCCAGCCTTTTCATCCAAAGGGGCAAGGCAATGGCTATATAATTGCTTTTGGCGATAAAAAAGTATATGTGGCAGGTGACACGGAAAATATACCTGAGATGAAAAGCTTAAAGGACATCGACGTCGCCTTTTTGCCGATGAATCTGCCTTATACAATGACGCCTGAGATGGCATCCGACGCGGCAAAGGCCTTTGAGCCAAGGATTCTGTATCCATATCACTACGGACAGACAGATACAAATACGCTCATCAATTTATTAAAAGATTCAAAGACAATTGAGGTTCGGATAAGAAAGATGAGATAGAGCTCGATACTCGATACTCGATGCTCAATAGATTATTAGCAAGGTAGGATGGGCAACTTAGTTGCCCATGCTGTTTTAAATATGTCCGCATGGGCAGAAAATCTGCCCATCCTATTCATGAAAGGCTGTCGATTGTCAAATAAGATTTTCATTTTTCT
>CAZRNB010000164.1:0-5314 GCA_964601355.1 uncultured Pirellulales bacterium | reverse complement strand
AAGCCTTTAAGTCTCAGCGAGATCAGGCCGGCATTTATACAGCCTGGCGGTAAGGTCGTATCAGCGATTATCTGGTCTATCTGCAGCGGCTCCCTGCTCAGGCAGTTATAAATCGACTTCTCATCATCACTGAGCTTGAGCTGGCTTACGTCAAACAAAGGCGCCTCAGCCTTTTCAGACGCCTTTTGCGCCGATTCGCTTACATGGTTTTGTATCTGCTCACCGATATATCCCAGGGCCTCCATAACGTCCTCAACGGATTCTATCAGCTTTGCTCCCTGTTTTAAAAGCTGATGAGCGCCCTTGCTTAACGGCGAATCAATCTTGCCCGGAACCGCCATTACTTCACGGCTGCTCTCCAGAGCAGCTCTTGCAGTTATTAGCGCACCGGAGTTCAGACCTGCCTCGATAACGATTGTCCCCAGCGACAGTCCCGCTATTATCCGATTTCGTGACGGAAAATTCTCGGCTAAAGGCTCATACCGCAGCGGCAATTCGCTTATACATGCGCCGGATTCCGCTATCCGCTCAAACAGCTCTTTGTTTTCCGGCGGAAAAATATTTGCCAGGCCACAGCCCTGCACCGCGATGGTGCGTGCATCGGCCGACAGCGCTCCATGATGTGCAGCAGTATCTATGCCGCGGGCCATACCGGACACGATAGTAAAGCCGGCCGATCCTAAAAGATGGGCAAACCGCGACGCCTGCTCCTGTCCGTACAAGCTGCACCACCGGGTGCCGACTATGGAAATTGCCAGATTATCCTGTCGGCTCAAAGTGCCCTTTATATAAAGAACCGGCGGTGGGTCATATATCCGTTTGAGCACAGGCGGATAACGATTGTCCTCGATATTGATTATCCAAACTCCGAGCTTCTCAGCCAGCTCCAGCTCGCCGGCGGCATCGAACCTGCCATGCGTAGCTGCGATTCGCTCGGCGGTCTTAAAACCTATACCGTCTATTTTTGCCAGCTCACTGACGGATGTCCCCATGGCCCGCTCGACTGAGCCGAAACATTTTAACAAACGAGTAAATATAACCGGGCCGACACAATCAGCCCTTATTAGTTTGAGCCACTTATCAATATCCGGTGAATTAGATTGACGGCCTGCCAAGCTTATATTCTCACAAAAAATCTCAAAGACGCCATCATTTAACCACGAAGCAGATACAACAACAAAGAAAATTTGGTAATAATGATACGTAGTACTCTGTCGAATTTTGAATGATGGATGTCATTGCGAGCGAAGCGAAGCAATCTCTGACATTTGATTTATGAGATTGCCACGTCGGCCTTCGGCCTCCTCGCAATGACAACTCCTCAAATCACCTGCGACTCAGCAGTAGCTTGTAGATAACTTTTTACACTTGACGGTTTAAAGATTCTGCGATAAAAGTTCGCTTGTGGCTTAGATCAACCGTTGCCGTATCGGCAACGGCTAAACATAAACAAGATAGAAATCAATTATTCCTCAAGATAAGGAAATAGAATATGAATGAAATAAATGAAGCTTCGAAAGCGTCGGAAAAAACAGGCGGCGAAATTAGTGTTAATCCGCCCTCTGCGGAAAGCAAGGATGCACGTATGTGGGCCATGTTCTGCCACTTGGCGGGACTATTTGGTCTTATAGTTCCCGTCGTAGGCAACATCGTTGCGCCGCTTATTATATGGCAGATAAAAAAAGATGACTTCGTATTCGTGGACGAGCAGGGCAAAGAAGCATTGAACTTCCAGATATCTATGTCACTGTATGCCGTCATAGGCAGCGCCGCCTGCCTTATCACCTGCTTAGGTATTCCACTGATACCTTTTGTGTGCCTTGCTCTGGGCATTATTGACTTTATCTTTCTGCTGATTGCCGCGGTCAAAGCCAACAATGGTTATCACTATCGCTACCCGTTGAACATTAGATTTGTCAACTAAATCTTGGCCCGGCAGCATTCTATGATTTTCAGGGAAACTAACTATGGATATATTTCGCATTGAAGGACCGGTACGCCTATCCGGCAGCGTCGCTATAAACGGCTCAAAAAATGCTTCTCTGCCGATTATGGCCGCTACGATTTTAGCCGGCGGCACATCACGGCTGGCTGCCGTGCCGAACCTTTCCGATATCTCGCTCTTCTGCACACTGCTTGAGCAATTAGGCTGCCGGGTAACAAAAAGCGGCGATGGTCAGCTTTGCATAGATTCGACAGAAATCGACAACCCAATTGGCGACTATGAAATCGTCCGCAAGATGCGGGCCAGCATCTGCATACTCGGACCGCTTCTCGCCCGATGCGGCAGAGCAGAAGTCTCAATGCCGGGCGGCTGTGCCATAGGTGACAGGCCCGTTAACCTTCACATAAGAGGCCTGCAGGAGCTTGGGGCTCAAATTAATCTTAAGAATGGATACATCGTTGCTAAGGCCCCGACCGGATTGAGGGGCAAAGAAATCTTTCTCGGCGGGCCGTTCGGCTCAACCGTCCTGGGGACAGCAAACGTTCTGATGGCGGCAACGCTTGCAAAGGGTCGTACCGTAATCGAATCGGCTGCCTGCGAGCCGGAAATAACAGACCTGGTAAACTGCCTTATTAAAATGGGCGCAAAAATAAACGGCATCGGCTCACCCCGGCTGATTATTGAGGGCGTTAAACAGCTACAGCCGGTTCAGCACAAAGTTATCCCGGACCGAATTGAGGCTGGGACATTTATGGTCGCAGCCGCAATTACTGCCGGCGAGCTGCGGCTTACGAACTGTCGGCTCGACGATATGATGGCTGTCGTTGACAGATTAAGAAACATCGGCGTAACAGTTGAGCCGGCAAAAGATGGCTGTGTCGTTGCCCGCAGCGACGGCATCAAACCCGCCGACATTACAACACAGCCGTACCCGGGCTTTCCGACGGACCTTCAGGCCCAGTTTATGGCGCTTTTAGCGTGTGCCGACGGCAACAGCATCATAATCGAGAAGATATTTCCCGACAGATTTATGCACGTTGCCGAGTTGAATCGCATGGCAGCCGATCTGCGTAAGGAAGGGCCGGCCGTTATCGTGGCCGGCGTAAAAAAACTAATTGCCGCTCCGGTGATGGCCTCAGATTTGCGAGCCTCCGCAGCATTAGTGCTGGCCGGCTTGGCTGCCGAAGGAAAAACTACGGTGAACAGAGTCTATCATATCGACCGCGGCTACGAAAAAATCGAAGAAAGATTAAATCCAGTCGGAGCGAAGATAATCCGTGAAAGCGATTAGGTGTCGATATGCGCTGATGTAAGAACATTATAAGCGAAATGTTTTAAGGGGTAACAAAATGAAAAAGTCAGGAAAAGTGCTGCTCGGCATCATTATTGGAATTGTTATTCTGATTGCTGCGGCGCTTGTGCTCGTCAATCTTTTTGCCGACCGTGCCGTGAAGGCCGGTATTGAGACGGCCGCAACTAAAGCCTTAAATGTAGGCGTAAGCCTGGACAAGGCAAACTTATCAGTGATGCAAGGAAAGCTGGCTTTACAGAATCTTTCAATTAAAAATCCGCCGGGTTACCAGCACGACAAGCTCCTTCAGCTAAAAGACGCCAGCGTGACAGTTGACGTCAGGTCTCTTTTAAGCGATGCAGTGCACGTAAAAGAGATTAAACTTGACGGCGCAGAAGTTGTGATGGAGCAGAGAGGCGTTTCCGGCAACAATATCCAGGATGTAATAAAGTCGTTACCCAGCGGGCAAAAAACCGAGCCGTCCGGCAGAAAGCTCCATATAGACAATCTCGAGATTTCCAATATTACCGTAAAAGTTAAGCTGCTGCCGATCCCCGGCAAGGCAGATACTGTCACGTTGACGCTTACACCAATAAAAATGACAAATCTGGGCAGCGATAACAAGCTCGATTTGGCCACACTTACAGGACAAGTAATCCTCGCAATAGCCAAAGGGATAGCCGAGCAAGGCATCGGCATTCTGCCCAGGGACATGATTGAAACGATGAACTCGACTCTGGGTAAGGCTATAGATTTGAGCAAGGGAATATTCGGAGAGGGCAAAGGAGCCAGCGAAAAGGCCTTAAAAGGCACAGAAGAGATTGGTAAGGGAATCCAGGAGGGACTGAAAGGCCTGCTCAAGAAAAAAGATTAGGAGTAACCCACAAAGAGTTCATTGTTCATAGTTCGTTGTTCGTCGATGAACTATGAACTCATAACTATTTGCATTTCCTTGTAGTGAGCCGGGGTGGATTCGAATCACCGCAGGTTTACGCCAACGGGTTTACAGCCCGTCCCTATGTGACTTTATTAACTGCGGATTGTAGATATTGAATAGGTTCTATCTTTGCTATGTGCCTGATTATCAGATTCTCTGGCGGAAAATCCTCTGAATCTCCGGCTTTAATTGTGGGAAACGTTCCTTTATCGTCATCCAGACCAGTCGGTAATCTATCCCAAAATAGAAGTGGATTAACTTGTCCCTCATCCCCGCCATTTCTTTCCAGGGGACCTGCGGATAGTTCTGCCGCATTTCATCAGGTATTTGTTTGGCGGCCCTCGCCAATGATTTCAAATTTCCTCATCACGGCGCTCGCTGTTTTGTCATCTGCCTGAAATTCCTCTAAATTCATATCTTCTACGAATTGTTCGATACTCTCTATCGCTTCAGATATATCTTTTAGATACAACCTATAATCTCTCATAAGGGCACAACCTCTCGAAGTACCGACTCGCGAAGTTCTGTCCGTAAAGTACTCTTTGAAACAACATCTACCTTCCGTTGAAGCTTTTCTTCTAAAAGGAGCGTCATTCCTATTAGGTCAAATAAGTCTGCCCCTTCTTCAAACTCTACAACAACATCGATATCGCTACTTGCAGTCTGTTCACCTCGAACAAATGAGCCGAATAGGCCTATTTCCTTCGCCTTATATTGTGCTCTCATCTGGGGTATTAATTCCCTCAATCTAAATAGTACGTCCTGAGTATTCATAGTTTATAGCATTTTTATAATTAATGCACTGTTTGCTCAGTTTTTCACGCATTAAGATTTTTACGTCAAAATGAGCTTGTTCGAGACTAAGACTTACTCAAAGAGTGGGCCGGGGTGGATTCGAACCACCGCAGGCTTACGCCAACGGGTTTACAGCCCGTCCCCTTTAGCCACTCGGGCACCGACCCTAAAACAAATCTCGATCATAGATACTGGATGCTCGATACTCGATGAGTATCGAGTATTATAAAAATCTACTTTACCGTCGATCCGACAACATTGCAAGAGAATAGTCCTAAAGCCACTTTCGCTGGGTGCACCTGCTGTTTGTAGGTAGATTTTTCAGGCTGCCAAAGGCTTTGCAGAC
>CAZRNB010000163.1:0-5345 GCA_964601355.1 uncultured Pirellulales bacterium | reverse complement strand
AAATTTTGTTATATTATCATCTTGATATGACGATAATTATGACCGTATAATGGTCTAAAACTATTCTTTATGGGGGTTTTGTGCCGGGGCGGAAAATACTGCCTAAGGTTTTTTGGGAATTTGGTGCCTTAGCATTGCAGTTATGACAAACCGCTGAGCCTTTGTTGAAATGTCAGGTACAGATTTATTCTGCGAAGATTTTATCAAGACTAACCAGGAGACTAAATAATGGATAGAAGGATTTCCGTGCTGGTGGTAGAGGATGAAGAGCATATACGGAGGATTTTAGAATATAATCTTAAGCTGGACGGCCTTGAAGTGCACTCGTCCGCAGATGGACCGGAAGCTATTGTCCTTGCCAAAGAGCTCCAGCCTGATGTGATTTTATTAGACTGGATGATGCCGGGTATGGACGGATTGGAAGTTCTCGCCAAACTCAGGCAGGATAAATCAACGGAAAATATACCGGTCTTTATGCTGACGGCCAAGGGAATGATGAGCGACGTAGGACAAGCCTTGTGTGAAGGTGCCGATGATTACATAACCAAGCCCTTCGACCCAATGCAGTTAGGCAACACCATCCGGAAAAAGCTGGAAAAATACGCAAGAGCAGAAAACAAATAAAAAACGTTGAATTATATCAGCACTTGCTGCTCTGCGAAGCAGCTTTTTGCTATGCAGCCAGTCCTTCGTTGCAATACTGCGGACAGTAGAAGCTGCACAAAACAGAGTCGCTACGCAGCATGAGCCGGCTGAGCAAAGAAGTATATGCTTCCTGGTAATAACTATGCCGGAAGCAGAAGCTGAAACATGAAAAGCCTAAAACCACTGCTGCTAATTGAAGATGATGCCGTAGATGTCATGACGGTTCAGCGGGCGATTAAACATCTGCATATCGACAATCACTTGGTTCATTTGAAAGATGGTAAAGATGCTCTGGAATATTTAAGAAACGAAACTAATACGAAACCCTGCATCATTATCCTGGATTTAAACGCCCCCAGAATGAGCGGCATTGAGCTGCTGGAAATTATAAAGGTCGATGAGATTCTCAAAAGCATTCCTATCATAGTAATGTCCACGTCCGACACGAAAAAGGATATAGAGGCATGTTTTAGTTTGAGCGTGGCGGGCTATATTGTCAAACCTATTGACTTTAATAGATTCGTCGAAGCTCTTGGAACAATTCATGAATACTGGTATTTAAGCGAGCTGCCAAGTGACCGATAAGATAACCGAAAATAAAGGATACAAAGTGTTGCTTATCGAAGACGACAAGCTCGACCAGATGGCTTTTGAGCGGCTGATCAAAGAGCAAGAGCTTGTATACGATTACAAAATAGCCGGCTCTTTTGCACAGGCCAGGAATATCCTGGCGAGTGAAAGATTCGATATTGTAATTACCGATTACTCTCTCGGTGACGGCACGGCGTTCGATGTTTTTAATCTAACCAAAGACATGCCTGTTATTTTTTCTACCGGTGCGGGGGACGAGGAAATCGCTATTAAAGCCATGAAAGCCGGCGCTTATGATTACATGGTTAAAGACATCGAGCGTAATTACCTGAAAGTTCTGCCGCAGGTTATAGAAAAGGCCATCACTCACAAAAAGACAAAGGATGCTCTAAGGGAGTATCATGACAACCTCGAAGCATTAGTCGAGCAGCGAACCGAGCAGCTTGCAGATGAAAAAGAGCTTCTGGCAGTGACTCTTTCCAGCATGACGGATGGGGTCATCGCGGTAGATGCCGAAAAGCGAGTTATCCTGTTTAACAAAGTAGCTGAAAATCTTACCGGATGGAGCTTTGAAGAGGCCCAGGCAAAATCGGTCGATGAAATCCTTCACATCATCGATGAAAAAACAAAAAATACACTCGAAAGTCCAATCGATAAAGTGCTTGGCTCCGGCAATTCTGAAAGCGGAACCGACCGAGATGTGCTTATCACGAAAGACGGTAGTCAGCAACCTGTCTCTGCCACTGCTGCGCCTATTCGCAAAGACCACGGTTCTATCATCGGCGTAGTTATGGCGCTGCGCGACGTCGCTGCCGAGCGCGAAATTGATCGCATGAAAACAGATTTTGTTTCCTCTGTTTCACATGAATTGCGTACGCCTTTGACTTCAATAAAGGCCTATACGGCAACGATACTACGCGATCAAAATATGCCTGAGCAGGTTAGGCATGAGTTTTTAACCATTATTAATGAAGAATCAGATATATTAAAAAATCTGATCGAAAGCCTTCTGGAAATATCACGAATCGAATCAGGAGCCGTCAAATTTGCGAGGGAGCCGGTGGATATTTCTGCCGTCATTGGCCAGGTTTTATCCGGTTTGCAGCCCGTAGTCAAGAAAAAGAATATCCAATTGAAGGCTGACATTGGTGATGAGCTTGGCAAACTCCAGGGTGATGAAGGCGAAATTCAGTCTATGGTTATGAACCTGGTTAATAATGCCATTAAATTTACACTTGAAAAAGGACAAGTATCCGTTTCGGCTCAACGCGAAGGCCAGGAGCTGGTCATCTGTGTTAGCGATAACGGTATTGGAATACCTAAAGAGGCTTTACCTAAGATATTTGACCGGTTCTACCGAGTGCTTCCATCCGGCAAAGGCGTACCAGGAACGGGACTGGGCCTGGCCATCGTTAAGGAAATCGTGAATATGCACGGCGGCAGAATTGAGGTCGAAAGCCAGATCGGGCAGGGCAGTACGTTCACGGTCTTTTTGCCCCTGAACACAAAGGCCGCATTATTTCTTTGAGGCTTGATGCGGATATTCCCCGCTTATTCAAGGCAGTTTTTCCATCGCATTAAGCTGTTCCAACTGACTATTCGGCTGTGCCAGCCGATGCATCTGACGCTCTTTGACCGTGGGCATGTAAGGTGACAAAAGCGCAATGCCACCCCATGCTATCAGGCACGAAAGAATCCCAACAATCAGCCCCACTTTAAGCCACTCGAGAAAAGCAACGTGGGTTCGATAGCGTTTTTCCAGCATTCCCAGCGCCACAATGTTGGCGGTTGAGCCGATCATAGTAATATTGCCGCCAAGACACGTCCCCTGCAGCAAAGCCCATATTAACGGCGTCTGTTGAAGCTTTTCAACAATCGGCATAAAAGCCGCGACAAACACAATATTATCCACGAATGCCGACCCGGCAGCAGAAGTACCGATAACCAGCGGTGTCAAGATCGAAAGACGATTACCAAAAGCTTCCTGAGAGAAATCTGCGATTTTCTGTGTTACCTTTGTCTCCTCCAGGGTGCCCGCTACTGCAAACAGCATCATAAAAAATAGAAGAGTCCACCACTCAACGTCCGCCTCAATATAGTGCCTCGACCGCTCGTGGCGCCAGAGCATCAAGACTCCTGCTATCACCAGCGGCGCAACGATCAGGATAGTGTTGGCTTCCAGCCCCAGACCCCTCTCAAGATGGTGATGCAAAGCGATGAACAATATCATGCCCACAAGAACCACCAGCCCTCGCTTATACGGAATCCGTACAAGCGGACCTAATCCCAGCCCTAATTCGCGGCGTGCCTCCAGGCGTTGCGACAATAGAGCAATCTCCTGCCTAAACCACCACATCAGCACACCAAGCGAAATCGATAGCGTCAGCAACATAATCGGAAATGACCATGTCATAAAATCCATAAAGCTAAGAGGCGGATTGGCGTTTTGACCAATCAGAATCCCGACGGGATTGCCGAGCATTGTCCCGCTTGAGCCGATGTTTGTCCCCATAACAGCGATGATGATAAATGGAATCGGACGGACCTTCAGAGTATCACAGACCTGAAATATCAGCGTTGCAACAAACACAATAGAGGTAACCTCATCCACGGCACAAGCCATAAATGCCCCGAGAAAAACAATAATAACCACAAACTTGGGCCCGGTTATTCCCTTAAGACCTATGACGGACTGAATTATCCAGGTAAATAAACCCAGCTCCTTGAGCACGCCAACCGTCACCATCATCCCAACTAAAAAAAGTATAACATCCAGCTTGCACTCGCGGATGAAATTGTCCAGCGTCAGCACCTTGGCGCCCATCAGAACGCCAATACCTACAAAAGCTATGGCCAGGCGGAATTTCCAGAATAGAAGTGTGGACATTATAATGAGAATAAAAATTGAGCAGGATATTACCTGTTTCTGCTCCAATCCAAATGAATGTCCAAGCAGCCCTACAAAACCGCTGATAATCAGCATAATGATTACCCGTCCGGCAGTATAAAGCATGTCTCTTTTTGTATTAGGTTCCGCCATTGTTTATTCCCGGAGAATTTTGCTCAAGAGTCTTTCCAGCGACACTACTCCCAGAAGTTTCTTGCCCTGCACTACGTAAGCGCGGTTGGCTTTTTGTCGCGTAATCTCTTTTGCAGCCTGAATTGCAGGCGCAGTGTCCAATACGGTTGCATAATCGCTGGTCATGATCTCGGCCAGCCACGTCTTGCTTTCCTTTCGCAGAATTTCAGCAAAAGGCTCAAAGTTCATTATCGGCGTCAGGTCCTCCATCCAGAGGATATAATCCGGCAGACATACCCGCAACAGCTCGTATGTTGTCACCACACCAATCAATTCGCCGTCTTTATCAACCACCGGGAGCTCATTGAGCCTGTGATGAACAAACAAATCAATCGCACGCTCAAGCGTGTCGTGCTCCTGCAACTGCGCCTCAGCCGGCTCCATCACGTCCCGCGCACACAAATGGTCGGGCAGAACCAGGCCGCCCTGGTCGAAAAAGCTCCAGATTTTTTCAGGCACAGCAAGGGCCGCGACTATGTCCGCCGTCGCCGGGTCTTTGCAAATATTGGCTAAAGAGCTTATCGCCTGAAGATATGCCCCCGGAGCATCCTTCGGGGCCAGCGTAAGGATAATGAGCTTGACGAGCTTATCAGGATTTTTTTTGTCATATACTATGCCGTTTTTAGATGTCGCCACCCCTACTATTATTTGATGGATGGCTTCCAGCCTGGCGTGAGGCATCGCAATGCCCGGCGCAACAATTGTGGGCATCTCATTTTCACGTTCCAGCACAGCCGAGTACGCTTCATTGACATTGCCGACGCCGCGCTGATACGCCAGCAACTGCAGCAGGTCTTTTAACAGCGTATCACGGCTGGCTTGCTCTGTTTGGCAGATAACCTCGGTAGGTCTGAAAAGCGATGAGAACTGGATGTGATTGGTCTTGTCAGCCATAGTCTGTTTATATAAAGAATCATTGATGCTAATAAAAAATTCTAATTTGTCAAGTCTAAAGTCGATGAATCCGTTTAGCCGGGGTGCACCTGCTGTTTGTAGGTAGATTTTTCAGGCTGCCAAAGGCTTTGCAGAC
>CAZRNB010000162.1:0-5365 GCA_964601355.1 uncultured Pirellulales bacterium | reverse complement strand
GCCGAAAGAAAACAAAATAATGCTGGTTAAATCAATTACTCGGACAAACTCCTAGTAAGGCAATTACTCTAAAAACTGCACCATCTGCAGAGCATACAAGCCAGTCCTCTGTAGTGTTAGACAAGAAAGCCAACGTTTCTTTTTCCCCAGAGTGAATATCAGCTTTATATAACAGGTCAAACCTGTCATGAAATTTTTTGATCACAGATATTTCCACATCAACAATTCGGATAAGATTTTGTTGTTCGTAAGATTCAAGATTAACACAAAGACCCAAGAGCTTCCTGAGATTACGTTCAGCTTCTTCTATTACAGTGGAGGTAATCGTAACATCACAATTCTTGATAAATCTATCCCAGAGACCTATTTCAAACAATTTGATAATCGGGCCTGCATCAAGCAATAGAAACGGAAATTTTTTCATCCATGAATCCCTCGTCTTCCGTGAGATATTCCTGGGCCTTCTTGTAGCTTATGTCCATATATTTGGCGAACTGCAAGAGAGACAGCTTACCTGCTTTCAACGCCCTTATTGCCAGACTGCAATATCGTTCTGGAAATTTATCCGGCGTATCTGATTGTCGCAAAGGTCGAATTATTCGAAAATTTTGGGCTCGTTCAATGTACTTCTCAATATCTTCCGGGGTTTTATTGTATATATATACCATACGCCACAACAAGGCATCCAAAGAAACCCCAAATTCTCGAGCTATTTCATCTAACGCAGTAAAAGTAATTTGACCTTTTTCGTTCTTAACCGCCTCGATCTTATCCTTGACAATATCTGTAGGGAGCAATAATCGGCTTGCGAATGCGTTGGCAAGTTTTTCTTCATTTTCGGTCGGTTTGTTATTTTGCATATCTGTAGTTCTAAATACGTTCCATGTCAACAAATGGAAAAGCTCATGTGAAAGATCGTAATTCCTTCGCCAGAGTGTGCTCTTGGCGTTAAGCAAAATAGCGGGACCGAATTCAGATAGCGTCGAGATAGCACTGCCTGAGAAAGCCAGATGGAATATCTTAACGTAGAATTTCTCCTCTAATATCTGCTTTAGTGATGCACTCGGAATATCGCCTAATAAAAACTCTCTCTTGAACAACTCTGCGAGATGGCTTGCCTGCCTATAATCGAATTCTTCACATTTTACATCCAACTGGGGCAGTTTTGTGATTTTTACTTCGCCGCATAGAATTTCAAGATTGTGGTATTGCTGACAAAGCTGTCTGAATTCCGCCTCTATTGTTTTCATTTCTTCTTCAGTGCTTGGTGCAGAGCGCCAAAGCATCATACCTTCAGCAGCTAATTGATCTGCCAAAAAGAACTCCGTTGTTTTTCGATAAATCTCAGCTAACTTGCTAAGTTGAGAAAACTTTGGCTCTCTTTTATTGTTTTCAAAATCACTAAGGGAAGACTTACCTATTCCACTTTCGACGGAAGCTTTATCAAGAGTATAGCCAATAGCATCTCTTCCGGCTTTTAGCCTTTGTCCAATATTCATAATATTTCCTCCTTTTTTCTTTATTACAGAATATTATACTATATATTTCGCCAAATTGATGTAAATAATTCTTAAAAAAAATATTCTATTTTATTCAGATTTGTAAAACTTCTAATACCGCCGATTGATGGTTTTTATAGGATGTTTGAAATTGACGAAAAAGTACCGCAGGGCGTCAATCGGATGGTCGTAAACGCCATCCTTTAACGGCAATTCCCTGCTGAAATCGCCGCTGCTGTCCGGATAATGATAGCATTGTAAAGCCTCTATCAATCTTTGGCATCTCGGCGAAATAATCAGCGAGCTTTTGCCGGAGCCATCACGAATCGCTCTGCGAATCAGCTCAATCCCCTCAGCAATGCCGCTTCTTCTAAATCTTGTTACTATCCCCATTGCCCGCAGCTCACGCACACTACTTGTGCCGGTCACATCATTTACACCTGCACCGGCAGGGTCGCAATAAGTCCCAGAGACCTGCTCTTCGCCGCAAGGCGTACGCTTTTTAATCTCCTCAGCGTGCATATCAACCGTCACTCTGCTGCGAACATATTCATCTATCACACGTATAGCACCATCCTCATCGACTTGAATCCACAAGCACACAAACGGATTAACAAAGCCAAAATCAAGCGACCGATACAACGGCAGATTCACATCGTAATCGACCGGCTTTACGTGCACAGCCGGGTCGAACTCATCAAAAACCACATTATCCAGCATAGGCTTTTTGCAGAGCATTTCAGCCTCCCAGCCGGCCCTGCTTGCCCTCCTCATTTGCGTTATGCAGTCGTCAATCTTAAGATAACCATCGGCTTTTTGAGCTTTCCCCTGGCAGTCTATCCATAAGGGACATTGTGAGCAGTTTCTATCGATGCACCGCTCAATCACCTCCCATAAGCACCATTTAAAAAGTTTAGCCCCACCACCCGTGGGCGGTGTGCCTGCCTGTGAAACAATCTTTTGCATTAAGCCATATGGCCGGTGCATAGTGCTTATCATCTCCATCGCTGCTACAAGATTATTCGTGCTGTGTGTAGTAAATTTTGCCGCAGCGAAGACGTCTTCATCGAAAAGCTCGACCTCATCACAGCGGAGCTTCTGTATGTGCTGACCCCGCACGCTGGCCGGCGACTGAGTCAGAACCTCGACCGATGAACCGTTGATGAAGTGACATCTTTCCTTGCGAACCGGCCCTGCAAGGAACGGCTCATAACCTTTATGCAAAAAATTTGTAAGGTACTGATACATTCTGCCGGCCTGCTCGCCGGAGCCAGCTAAGATTCTAATCTGACAGTTCGGCTTAAAAATGCAGTCAAGAAGCGTTGCTACGGCAGCAAGTTCAGTTTTGCCGCCAGCCCGATTTGCCCAGACGATGCAGTCTGCGTTTTCTCGTCTTGCGTGATGCGTCGAGCGAATCGCGTCCGTCGTCCGTCGTCCGTCATCCATCGTCCATCGTGAATCGGGATAATCAACGGCAAAGCTGTGCCAGAGGTAGTCCATCGGGCTATTGTGTTCGGGACAGATAATTTTGTCGGGCACATTGATACCGAGAAAAACCTTAACGTAGTTTTTAAGGTCTTTTGTCAATCTTGGCCGAGTCCGCCGAAGTGATGAATATATATGCGATACTGTTGCAATGTCATGCATGGTTTGACTCCGAAGAATTTCTTTAAGAATACTCCAGATACAAAAGACATGAGTCAGAATTATGAATTCCGGGCACCATCCTGCCGTAGATGGATATGTAAATCACCTATTTGCATTTTCCCATCATTCAAAAAGAATTTTCAAGAATTGATCGCTGAGTTGCAAAGTGAAAACTTTATCGGCGTCCTCTTGGCCGGCAATCTTGTAAGATATGCCCTCTCTTAAAGGCTCCGGCCACGAGCCGTCAGGTGAACGCTCAAACCGCTTCTCTACAACAAACTCTCCCCTCGAATATCGCGGGATATTAAGCAAGGCTATCCCATCGGCATCGGTGATACCCTCGCGTCCCCCAAAAAGCCCGGTTTCGTCTTTATGTCTTACTATCACGCCTTCGACGCCTCGACCCGATGAATCGACAACTTTAACTGCAACCTTAAGGGCGGGGCCGAATTCCACTCGGCCTAAATTCAAAACCTCACCCTGATGCAGCTTAATATTGGGAATAACAATCGGGTCCAGCTCGCCCCGACCCGGCCCATCCAACACATATATCTGTAAGGTCATCTCCAGCTCGGCGGCTACATAGACCTTCTGCTCCGTGTTTAGCAGCAGGTCTTTCTTGTAGAAAAGCGATGCACCTGTATTTTTACTCGGATAAGTGTAATCGCCCATCGCCTCAAACCACGGAGGTTTATAACCGGGGAAATTGAACCAGCTCAATCTAATTCGCCGAGATCGGGACTCTATCGGCAGATTTGGCTCAATGATTATAGTTCCAGCCGGATACAGCTTCAAAGGCGGAATCGTCACGTATCCATTCCGGTCAGGCACGAACCAATCCTGCACAATCGGACTGTTTGCATCACCCCGGCTGGGAAAGCTAAATTGCTGCTTAGCGCCCATAAAGTCCTTCTTTATCGCTATTATATGGTGCATCGGCCTTATTCCGCCCTTTGTCACGACAAGCTGGAAATTGCCGCCGGAATCGGTAATGCTAATCATCCTTGATTTGAAGTCCTCTTTCAGCATTTCGAATATCGGGTCGTCAAGCTCGATTTCAGGTCCGATCTGACGTATGGCTTCAATTTCACTCACATCATGTTCTGAAATATTAACATCGGTAACATCCGGCTGCCT
Organism: uncultured Pirellulales bacterium; assembly: GCA_964601355.1. Classification (GTDB taxonomy): domain Bacteria; phylum Planctomycetota; class Phycisphaerae; order Sedimentisphaerales; family Anaerobacaceae; genus CAZRNB01. The sequence goes on along the minus strand of CAZRNB010000162.1, from coordinate 1,082 downwards.
CATAACGATAGCGTCGGCGATGGGCTGACCTGTGACGCCATGAATCACCTGCCCGCGATATATCCTATCTGCCGGCTCGATTTTGGCCGGCTTGAAAACGACCTTTTCAGGACTCTCATCGGTCAGTTTCAGCGGCTCAAATGTGTAGTATTTGCCGTTCCAAATCGCTGTTGTATAATAAGTGTCCTGCTTGAACTCCGCCCGCTGCAGCCATTCGGAAAACAAGCCGCGGCCTCTATGACTACCTTCGCCGAAAAATTCATACCTGACCTGCTGCAACATATTGGGATCACTTATCGGGCCAAACTCATCCCCGAAAATAAATTCCCGATGCTCAAGAAGTCTCGGTCCCATTACAATCGTGCTTTCCTGGCCCGATGGCACGGTTCCATAATAATTCGGCAGCCTAAGCTCCTCGGGAGCCTCGATGCCCAGATAGTATTTTACACCTTGTGGAACCAAGCGAATCTGGCCATCTACTACGTTAACAGGTATGCAGAGATTAAATTGGCCTTGCTGGTCGGTGATGGACCGAACCGTCTGCCAATCAAAACTGGAGAAGCGGATCGCCCCTCCACCGACCGCTTCCAGGCCACGGCAGCTAATTATAGCCGATGGGACAAAATTGCCCTCACGGTCTATCACACGGCCCCATATAGAGCGAGTATGTTCTTCAGCATCTTTACGAACCAGCGGCACAATGCACTCGGTAAGAGGCCCTTCCGCGTTATTGATCCACCTGGGTTCAGCCAGAGCTATGCCGTAATCGGGATGCGAAACAACAAAACAGCAACTCTGCAGGTTTGGGTCTTGCGAAGGAGGTTTTAACCGTCCTTTTTCGTCCAGCTTGGATACTTCAAGGACACTGGATTGGTATCGGCTCCAGCTAACTCCACCAAAAATCGCTACCTCAGCTTGCGGAATCGGATTTCGCAGGGCGTCTTTAAATACGCACCAGTTGTCTTTAGACACTGTTGCAGAATTAGCCTGGCCTATTGACGCCTGGGCGGCCAAAAGAACAGAGGCCAACAAAAATCCGATAAGAGATTTGCGATTCATATTCCCCGCCCTTTCAAAATCGC
>CAZRNB010000161.1:0-5371 GCA_964601355.1 uncultured Pirellulales bacterium | reverse complement strand
TTATATTTTCCCCTATCTATCAATAACGAAACTATATCTTTTATACCAAATTTACCGCCTTCAAATCAAGAAAAACCTGCAAAAAACTCTTTATGCCTGATACATCAAAAACTCAAAACTCAAAACTTTACTGACAGCCCCGGAATTAAAAAAAAACGGGGCCGATATTAAAGTAATTTTAAGCTTAAAACTTTAAACTTAAAACTTTTGTATAGGCCCCTCAACCAGTTTTTCTCGCCAAAGGATAGCTTTATTGCTGTGGAGGTCGGTACAGCCGGATATCATCAATATACATTGTACCTGCGCCGCCGGCCTGCGGATTGCTTCTGTTACCGAAACCTATACCAAAGCTATTGACCTGACGAAGGTTAACACCCAGGTCTGCAAACCTCTGCAATGGGAATTCCCACTGCGCCCAGTCACGTATCTGCGAAGCATTGGGAACATCATGATAGATTACAGCACTGCCGTTTAGAATTACGTACATTGGCTCGGAACTATTTGAAATTATCCCAATATCCTGATCGTTCCATCCCCCAGGGACAGTAGTGCTGGGGAAACTGACATTGGAGAATTTAGCCTGACACACACCTCTAGCATCATGGCTTGTCAGCGCCAAGCCTATGTAAATAGGATTTTTCATCGTGACAGTCTTCAAAGGAAACTGAGCCCACTTGGCATTGTCCGGGGAATAATACGCCCTGACAAGTCCACCTGCGGTACGCTGCAATTTCACCCAATATGGTGCGGCAACGTTCGGGTCAAATTCCCTGCTTGTGGCTCCGCCGGTAGTGAGACGAGACTGGAACCGAATGCCGTTTCCGGGAGTAACAAGCATGGCAACATTGGCTGAATCCGGGTCAAGTGAGTCACGAATCATCACGCCGGCTTTTGCAAATGGGTCCATGTTCCCCACTTCTTCGACTTTTACGGCAATTGTGCAGGAGCCGCTAACCTCCTTATAGGCAAAGTGAAACTCATCAGCAGTATCATAGATATCAGCGCCTGAGGAGACAATTGTGTAAGTACCTGTCGGTCCTTCCACAAAACTGCCGACGTAAGCCGGATAGCCCTTAAACCACAGTGATAAAGACGCAATGCCGTCTCTGGTCCAGTCGCTTGCCGTATCGCTTTGCTTCATCACTGCTTCTGAATATTTGCCGCCATTATCATAGAAAAAGGGCACTGACTGTTGGCCGCCGTGAATGATCGAGGTCTCAACAAAATGCTCCCCGGCACCAAAATTCGGGTCAGAATAACCAATCGTAGCACCGTTTATAGTCGTACCGAATCCATCTTTCCACGTGTCGAATACCCTGTTAGGAGCGTAGTCGGTATAACCATCGAAATCATCCACAATAATGAAGTTGGCCGTCGTAAAGCTCCAGACGGCACCTTCCCAGGGATTGTTTGGGTCCAAATCATTGATTTCATCAACCCGCCAGTAATAGATTGTGTTGTATTCGAGAAGGCCGGTTCCGAGAGGATCAAAAGTGATATCGCTATGTTTTTCAACTGCCAGTACGCCCCGCGGATTGGATACACTTGCCTCGTTGACATCATTGAAATCTGTACCGAAGTATACATTACGTGTAGAGCTATATCGTCCTTCTTTCCAGCTAAGAAGCGTGTTTCGGGGCACTTCTTGGGCCCCATTATCGGGACCAGGACGCGTTGCCGTTGGACTTAAACCGCTCACCATAATAAGCTGAATCTTCTCCTGCGATAACGCCCCGTTATAGACGCGGACATCGTCAATCTTCCCAGCCATTGAATTATCTTCGGGAGCGTTACCAATACGAACGGTGGCTGTATTTACCTTGGGTATCACGGTTCCCGCTCCAGCGTTATCACGAGGTGGGGAAGGTTCTCCATTGATATAATAGAGATGTCCGTTATTTTTTACCATTGCACAGACATGTACCCATTCATTTAACGGCACTAAACCGGTGCTGGTAGAACCAATGAAACTACCCTCAGGACCAATGCTGAAATGAAGAACGCCGCCCCCTCCTGTATCGGCGGTAGTGGTGTATAAGCTATACACCCGCGTCATACCCTTTGTAATAAGCGCTTGCCAAGGCGAATTATTGGCGCCTGTGTGCCGTGGAATGTTTATCCACGCCATTACAGTGACTTCTTCGCCGGGCAGCAGTGATTCGTGATGTGGTACCTCGATGAAATCATCGACTCCGTCAAGCCACACCGCACCGCCTGCGTATCCACTTGCCCATTTTGGGGCGCCTACAAAGACGCCGTCATTGGAGTTGCCGCTTGAGTCATAAGCGATGGTGCCGGATGACTCATCGAGCTTCCACCAGCCGAGGAGATTTGGGTCTTGAGCGTTGGCTGCGTTTGCCAGAGTCAGGCCGAGCACCAGACCAAAACAAGTCAAATAAATCAATTTCTTACACATGATAGTCCTCCTTTAAAAAACTAATACGTCAATCAATCCCTATAAATCGGGATATAAAAAATACGAGCTGCTTTCAATAAGTTACAAAGTCAAAGCAGAATTCTTCGCTCCACCAAATCAGTATATGCCCTGAATCCGCTGCTGCGGAAAAATATCTCAATCAAGTCACTTAGCCGGATCGGGCAGATACAGCCGGATATCATCAATATACATTGTACCCTTGCCGCCGGGCTGCGGATTACTTCTGTTACCGAAACCAATCCCAAAACTACCGACCCTGCTAAGATTCACACCCTGGCTTACAAATTTCTGCAGAGGGATATTCCACTCAGTCCAGGCATTTTTCTGTGTTGCATTGGGGTCATCGTGATAGACGATAGCGCTGCCGTTAAGAATCACGTACATCGAGTCGGCATTATTGGTGTTTATTCCAACGTCCCCTTCCGTCCATGGTGCAGAAACAATAGCGCTGGTCATGCCGGGGAAGCTGACATTGGAGAATTTGGCCTCACACAATTTCTCAACGTCGTGGCTGGTCACTGCTAAGCCTATGTAAATAGGCATTTTCATCGTGATGGTTTTTAAAGTAAATTGCTTCCACGTGGTATTGTCCGGCGAACAAGACGCCCTGATAAGTCCACCTGCCGTACGCTGCAATTTCACCCAATATGGTGCTGCAATGTTAGGATCAAATTCCCTGTCTGTGTTACCGCCGGCAACGAGACGATACTGGAACCGAATGCCGTTTTCAGGAGTAATGAGAACAGAAGCATAAGCTGAATCCGGCTCAAGCGAATCACGTATCATAACACCAGCTTTTGCAAATGGGTCTATATTCTCCACTGTTTCAACTTTTACGGCAATTGTGCCGGCGCCGCTAAGCTCCTTATAAACAAAAAGGAACTGATCCAGGTCGGCCCATATATCTCCGCCCAGTCCTTTCAGCGTGTAGGTGCCTGCCGGGTCTTCTACAAAACCGCTGGCCTTTCCCGGATAGCCCTTGAACCAGATAGTTAAGAATTCAACGCCATTCCTTGTCCAGTCGCTATCCGAACTACTTAAGGCTATCACTGCTTCAGAATATTTATTATTGTTGTCGTAGAAAAATGGCATCGACTGAAGACCACTGTGAACAATACCGGATTCAACAAAATGCTCACCAATATTGAAATTCGGGTCACTATACCCAACCATTGAGCCGTTTGTCTGGGTGCCCCATCCGTCTTTCCATTTGTCGAATATCCTGCCCGGTGCCAAATCGGTGTAGCTCTCGAAATCGTCCACAACCATGAAATTGGCCGATGTAAAGCTCCAGACGTCGCCTCCCCAGGGGCTATCCGGGTGCAGCTCATTAACCTCTTCAATCCGCCAATAATAGGTCCGGCCGAAGTCCAAAAGGCCGGCAGGCAAAGTAACTCCGTCATGGTTTTGTTTGAGCAGCACGCCGCGCGAATCATTTACGCTGGCCTTGTTGACATCTTCGGAAACCGTTCCGAGGTACACATTATGCTTATTAGCATAGATTCCCGGCTCCCATTTAAGAGTCACATTCCGCGACACATCTTCGGCATTCTCAGGCGGGAAGGGAGTAGTGGCCAGGGGAGTAGGTTTGGGACCGTACTTGAACAAGGAAACTACCTCATCGGCAGTAAGCGGATGATTGAAAACTGCCACTTCATCGAGCGTCCCGATGTAGTTTCTCCATTGGCGGCGTGCATCGCTGCTGCGTGGACCCCCTAAGCGAACTGTTAAAATGTTGTCAGATATGCCCCAATTCGGATCACTGGTAACCTCCATCTCGCCATCTAAGTAAAAAATGATACGCTGGTTTGAAGCGCTGCAGGTAACGGTGATATGATGCCACTTATCATCATTGAGCGCTACACCAGAAGCCATTGACCAATCTCCTATGTAGCCAACAACCCCTCCTGTGTTGGGTTCCCCCATGATAAATGGAAGACCGGTATCGGTAAGCTCAAAGTCGCTATCATGCTGTTCGCCTATAAGCACCAAAGCAGGCCCCCAGGGCTGATAAGTTGCCGCCGGCGTTTTCATCCAGAACGAATATGTCGATTCCGCAATATTCAAAAGGCCTGGTGTTAGTGGAGCGTCACAAAAGGTGTAAGGAGAAATGGCAGTTAAAAACTGAAGGGCACTGCCCTTATAGCCTTCGACCGCCCACTTGACTTTGCTTTCGTTTGGAGGGTCGATGGTTCCGTTGTGACCATAGCCGGATAAATCAGCGAAGGTATAACGTGTACCCTCATTAAGTCTCCACCAGCCGACAAGCTCAGCGTCGGCCGGAGTGGTCAAGGCCAGACCCATCACCAAAACAAGAGAAATTAGACAAATCATTTCTCTCCACATAATATTCCTCCTTTCAAAAAAAACAGGATTTGACGAATGGTATGCTTAAAAGGACTTTTTGCGATTTGAGTTTTCCTCCTTCCTCTACGGAGAAAACAAGCTTTTTAAACTCAAGATAAAAAAACTATTTCCGGATCTAAACCCAAAAATAACCTATTACAACTATGAATTTCACGCCTTATGAAGCCGAAATTCACTGCTCTCCATAAATGTATTTATACCATATCAGCAACTCAGAAGTCAAGCAGACTTTTCCGCTCTTTGCTTTTTGTGTGAGGTCTGCCGACCTTCCATCTCATCATAGGCAGGCGAATACCCGCAATACAAAGAATCAGGGTCTATACCCATTGTGTATAGACCCTGATTTAATACACAATAACATCTGCTGCTAAATGACCCACGCTAAATTTACTGTGCTGGAGCGGGTAAATTCAGCCGGATATCATCAATATACAAATCACCTTCACCAGCAGGCTGTGTATTGGCTCTGTCGCCGACGCCAATAATCATCTTCTTAATAGCCTTTAGATCCACGCCGACAAAATCTGTCAGCGGGATATTCCACGGCGTCCAAACGGCTATGGTTGT
>CAZRNB010000160.1:0-5435 GCA_964601355.1 uncultured Pirellulales bacterium | reverse complement strand
CTGGAATCAGCCGTTGATGCATATAAACGTAATAAAGCTTTACCAATATCATGAGATAGTACCAAAATGTTGAATTTAGATCATTTTACGTCATTGCGAGTGAGGCAAAGCCGAGCGTGGCAATCCATTTGCTTTAAAAATTAGAGATTGCTTCGGCCTACTCGCCGTGCTGCGCCCGTCGCAGCAGGAAGGCCTCGCAATGACAGAAAAAGGCCGATTTAACCTCGTTAACGGTTACCATTGAAGTAAAATTTTTTTTTAGTCTATGCTTATTCAGAGTGACAGCATCAAGGCCGAAGACCTTGGCGATGGTTAATTAGCAAATAACGGCCGGTATAAAATTTTGTTGCGGACCAGACCGGCTTGCGTATATCGTATTGTTACTTGTATTCGAATGATTGAAATTGAATTGTAGATTTTTTCTGCCTAATGTTCGCTGCGTGCGACATGCTGATAATGTGGAAGAATGATCTTTACACTGCATAGATACATATTTCGTGATCTTTTTAGAGTATTTGTTCTGGCGGCTGTGGCGCTGACGTTGATCCTGAGTCTGGGCAGTATTATACTGCCTGTGCAGGATTACGGATTAGGACCTCGCCACGCGCTTCATCTTATGGGTTATTTTCTACCGATTACGATGACTTTTGTATTGCCAATCGCAGCTTTATTTGCCGGAGCTTTGGTTTACGGCCGATTTGCAAGCGATAATGAGCTTGACGCCTGCAAAGCCAGTGGAATAAGCTTATTGACGCTTATCTATCCAGGTCTTGCTCTGGCGATTGTGGTAGCTATTACAAATCTGATTTTAAGTTTTCACGTGACGCCGGTTTTTGTACACATGGCTGAAAAATCTATAAAGGCAGATGCTAAACAGATACTTTTTCGCAATATCCGACGAAGGGGATACTATAAGCTGCCGCAAGACCAGAGGTATTTGATTTATGCCGACAATGCCGATTCGCAGCATGAGAGACTTTTGGGCGTGGTTGTTACAGAATTGAAAAACAACCGCATAGCAAAGGTTAGTACAGTTGATAGTGCGAAGATTACGTTCAATCCTCATGGGAGATTCAGTGAAGTAAGGATAACTGCACATAATCCATACCATATTAGTGCCGAGGATGAGATGTGGTTTTCATCGGAGTGGGTGTCTTTCGCCGTGGAGCTCGGCTCACTGCTGAGAGATGATGTAAAGTTTAAAAAGATTCATGAGATGAAGATGATTCAAGCTGATCCGATGCTTTTCGACCCTATTGCAAAGCTTGTTAACAGGACTTATATGCAGTTTAGTGCAGATTTATTAGCACAGGATATTACAAACAAAATCGCCATCGCTAATAGTTTTTATTCACTGCATAGCGGGGATAAATATATTGAATTTAAAGCTAAGAGCTGCAGAGTGAAAGATGAGAAACAAATTGAGCTTTCTGAAGATGTTATTGTAATGGAGTCTAACGTAGTTATCGAAGCCGGGAAGGTCAGAAAGCTCCCCTTTCGGACGCTGAAATGCGCAAAGGCGTTGTTGTATATTGAAGGTGAAGACCAGGGTGGCTCTATCGACTCGAATAAACCTGACTTCAACCGGCCGCTTGTATTAACGATAGCAATGGAGCTTTACAGTCCTGCCTGGCAGCAAATAGATGGCCAACAGGGTTTGGTGATTGGAAGGCTTAGAATCCCCGGCTTAATCCCGCCGGCAAACGTGGACGTAAGAGAGAGATTTCGAACAGAATATGTTTTTGGCGCTGTGCAAAAAGCATTGAATTCATCTATATTTGAGAATGGGCCAAGTCAGCAATTAAAGAATCTGCAACTTGACCTTAACAGGTGCGTGCAGAAAATCTTGGCTGAAATAGCGGCTGAGCTGCATTCAAGACTTGTGTTTGGAATCGGCTGTGTACCCATGATATTGATTGGCATTGGATTGGGTATTATCAAGAGAGGGGGACATCTGCTCAGCGCTTTTGCCGTCAGTTGTGTGCCGGCCGTGGTGCTGGTAGTGTGCATAATGTGTGGCAAAAACGTTACTGAAAATCTTGGTTCGCAAGGTGTTTCAGGCATAGTCTTGATATGGACAGGTCTGGGATTTTTATTGTTTCTGGTGGCGGTTATATATTATTGGCTGCTGAAGAATTAGCAGATTTGAAACGTTAGAACTGATTTTGATAGCAGCGAAGTAGATAGGGGGTAGCTGTTTCTGCTGGTTTTTATCATGGCTTGGCCCTGAGGTCTAACGGTTCGATGGTGGCATGGGCCGCTGCGGCCTGGATACGAACGATTGGAAGCAGTTTAAACAATGGGTGATTCAAACGAATTCGTTGCCTGAGGTCGAGCCTGAGTGACCAATGTGAATATTGAGATTCCCATTATTTTTGTAGTGAGCGGGTAAAAAACTCTAAAAGAACTGCACTTGATATGCTGCACGGGACAATGAAACGGATATGAAAATATTAGATAAATATATTGTGAATAATTTCTTAGTCGGATATATGATTGCCTTTTTTGTTCTGATAGGCATGCGAATAATTATTGATTTGTTTGTGAACCTCGATGAATTTACAGAGCATGTCGATCTTGGTGTTCTTGCTGTTATTAAAAATATATTGATATTTTATGGCCTAAACACCACGCTTTACTTTCGGGATTTTGCGGGAACCATCACTGTTATGGCGGCATCCTTCTCATTAGGCAAAATGGTTCGTCTTAATGAGCTTGTTGCCATAATGGCTTCAGGAGTGAGTCTGAAACGGGTAATTGGGCCGATTATTCTTCTGTCGATGTTGCTGACAGGCTTGTTGGTAATTGACCAGGAGCTGATCATACCATCACTTAGCGATAAGCTTACCCGCGAACAAGATGATATTCGCGGCCAGGAACGGTTTGATGTGTGGTTTATAAATGATAGGGAAGGTTCGCTCATCTGCTCACAGAAGTTTGATGTAGGGACATCCACGTTGCATCAGCCTACTATTATTGTCCGTCGTAAAAGTAAGGGCGGTATTTGGGATGTAATAGGGCAAATATCGGCCGATAAGGCAGTTGATGTTAATAAAAATGGCCAGTGGCGTCTGACTAACGGACGGTTTTTCGCAAAAGATTCCGCAAAAGGTCCTCAGTCAATAAGCGTTTACTATAGTGATGTAACTGCAAGAGACATACCTGTCAGGCGTAAGAGCGAGCATAAGACGTTGCTTAGCTGGAGGCAATTGGCTGCTCTTGCAGAACAGGCGGAGCAGGGAGCAAAAATTACAGATTTACGTCAGCTTTACAGCCAGAAACACTTTCGTGTTACTGAGCCGATTATCAACCTGGTAATGCTTATGGTGTGTCTGCCGATTTTGGTTTGTCGTGATCCAAAGTCGATGAAATCTGCCGTTATGATAAGCTTTTTTATGGTGGGGGCATGTTTTATTACCACTTTTATCTGCAAGATGTTTGCTCCCGAAGCCAGCAGCTTTTACCAAATAGCATTTTGGGCATGGCTGCCTGTTTTTATCTTCCTGCCTACGGCTTTTATCGAGCTGGATTTGATGAAAACATAGGTGGTTCATAGTTCGTAGTTTATGGTTCATTGGCAATGTGGCTTTGTTTGGCTTTGTTTTCCCGGTGGCCTGCTAAGGCGTTCATTCTCATAATCTTTTGCGTAAAAGAACTTTGCATTAATTTTATCCTTAAGAAAATTGGCTTTGTTTTGCATAAAATACTCTATCGGCGAGCCGAAATCCACTCCATGAGATAGGCGCAGCCGCCATCTCACGGGGTGAACATTGTCTATTGGCCATTGGTGATTGTTTATTGAGGGGTTTGGATACATCTTGGATTTACTATTGTCTATTGATTATTGGCTGTTGGTCGGGTCGAAAGAATGTCGGATCTTCGATGCTTGTCCCGAGCAGACCTGTAGTGAGCCTGCCGAATCCAGTCGAGGGATCCGCTAACCGCAATACGCAATACGCGATACGCGATACGCGATACGCGATACGCGATACGGTGTCACATTATACAATATTAAGTGTGAATTTTCAAGCAAAATTTTTTCTCGATGCTCGATTCTCTTTTGTTGGTTGGGCATGGATTATCCTGCAAATAATTTATCCTTTTGCCATTGATAGGGGTTATTAACTATATATTCACGAATACGCCGCAACGATATTTCATCACGAACAATCTGTTCGTAATAATTGCGTTGCCACAATTTGCCTTCGAACGGTTTCCAATGATTTTGTTTCACATTGCGTATATATTCATTGGATGTCATGGTTTTAAACCATTGAACCATTTTATATATTGGCCGTGCCTGTAGGGGCGAATCTGCTTGTTGGGGCGAACCTGCGTGTTCGCCCTTTTTATCAGGGCAGACACATAGGTCTGCCCCTACCGTCCCGACGATGTTTATGATACCGTGACAATGGTTTGGCATTACCACGTATTCATCGATTTCAATATTGGCGTATTTGTTTTTTAATTCATTCCACCAACGCCCAATCATTTTGCCCGCATCATTCAAAATCAACCGGCCTTTTTTGATTTCCCTGAGCAGACACCGCCGCCCTTGCGTGCAAACGGTAATCAAATAATACCCACACTGCGAATAATCATATCCCTTTAATCGAATCGACCGGCGATGATGAATGTCCGGATTATATTTCATATTTGTTGGGGCGAACCTATGTGTTCGCCCTGATTCACATCTTCGGGTTTACGCCCTGCAAAGTGCGTTTCTTTTGCGCTAAATTTTCCTTTATATTCTTATTCCTCAAAATTATTTGCTTTACACAATGGCGATTCTTGCCCGCCGTAGTTCATTTAGATGAAGGCGGGTCGTCGGCTATAAGACCGTAAAGGGCCTAAAACAGATGGTCGAGACCTATTTTATTGGCCAGCCACCGTGGGCGGTGATGACCTCGTCAACTTGTTTCATTAGCCTAATTGTCTCTCCTAATGCTACAACTATCTTCTGATAGTGCTCTACATCATCGTATGATAGCTCTCTGCCTCGCCGATCCTTCAGCCATTTTTCGCAAATCTGGTAGCCACCGATGTGAAATTCCCACACATCAGGCTGAACTTCCTCAAAGTACTGGTCCTTGTTGATATAGACTTTGGATTTCTCTGGTTTTTCAGCCATTGCTATATATTTCGGATAACCTTTTTCTACAATCTGGCTTCCTTCTTTTGGAAAGCTCGGATGCCTCTTCTCGTCTTCTAAAATCTCCGCCCCCATCAAATGCAGCTTTACTAATTGCCCTCCGACCTTACAGACCTTCCGGAAAATCCCCCGCTCTTTCGGCCAAGGTATCCGTGGAAAATCTATCTTCAAAAACTCCGCATATCTCCTTCGATATTCCGGCGAATGTAATATACCATAGATGTAGCCAAATACATCCTCCGGCCCAAACGTCTTTTTCAAATCGCCATGCCCGTCACTTACA
>CAZRNB010000159.1:0-5481 GCA_964601355.1 uncultured Pirellulales bacterium | reverse complement strand
GGGTAATCGTATAAACGACTTACATTACTTTAATAATATTAGACAGTACAGCTAGATGCTTCGTACTTAAACTCTTTAAGAGAGTGTAGTAAGTTTCCAAGGAACAATGATTGTTTGAAACGTTCTTCACTGTCAAAAAAAGGTTTAATGTCAGGAAGCTCGAGTAATTTGATGACAAAACCGTATGGATCATTGTTGTGGCCAGTAACTCCGGTTTGCCAATAGTTAATTTCATGCGTTTGGCACCATGTAGTTTCGCCGGAGCCCTCTATCTCTGGGACAGTCAAACCTGCCCACATCTCCACGAAATTTAGTTGCTTTGTTCTCGCCACCAAAGCCATGCCTATTGACCCGGCAATGTAAAGAATGGTGTCGCCAATTCTCAGAACGTGAGTGATACCTCCACCCATATCTCTATATAGTAGGACTAAACTACGAAGGAAGCTTGTGGATTCTCGCCAGTAGTTTTCTTTGCCTGCACGAATAGCAGTAAGTACTGGAATCAAACCTGGTATAGAGATTTTAACTGCTTCAAGGACAGAATCTTTCCATGGTTGCCAATTTGGCAGCAGACCGTGCTGAAGTTGCGAGAGGGCTGTTTCTCCTGTTTGTTTCCATGCAAGTAGATTTTTAATTATTTCTTCAGTTGTGCTTTCAATGAATTGTCGCCAAACGACAATTTTATCCTGCTCTATCATTTCAGAACATTTTTCATATAAACTTTTTTGTATATCTTTTGTAGATGGATGTTTCTCTATTTCAGTAAAAATTGTACGAAGTGCTGTATCAAGCTTATCTTCTAATTTTTTTCGCTCTAGAGAGCGTTCTTGACATTCCTCAGGCATACAATAAGTGACAACTCTTTTCTTGCTCAGGTCAAAAGGGAGTATCTCTGGTGGACCAAAATCTGTGTTAATTATCATAATAATGCGCTCAGAGCCAAGGGTCTTAAGCGCATATCCAAGTTCAATTAAAACATTTGGATTAGGAGTTGGTCGGGATTTTTCACCTTTGTTTATGATTGAAACATCGCATGCAAATACCTGTGCTTGGTTAATTTTTGCAAATATTGCATTTGCAATATCGGGCGATCCAGGTACACCTTCAGTATCTCTGTCGATAACTGGTTCTATCTCTATTGATTCGTCTGTACGAATAGCTTTTGTAGCTTTCTCTAAAGCCTTTTCGATGAAGCCTCGGTTGGTTGAGTTAGGCAAATCTGATTGCCAAGAATAAAATACCTTATACTGTTCCATTCTTACCCTTCGCATTAGGGTTTCTATCATTTCTTCTTCTCATGGTTTTCGGTAATATTGCATAGCTTCGGGGATAAGGTCTTTGATGTTCTGGATTCGAGTTTCGTAGGCTGGGTGCGTGCTTAAAAACTCAGGCGTTTTTGCTCCTTTCTTTTCAGCAGACATCCTCTCCCAGAAACCGATGGCCTCATGCGGGTCGTAGCCGGCCATAGCCATAAATACCAGGCCGAGATGGTCCGCCTCATTCTCCTGCAATCTGTTATACGGCAGCAGAACTCCCAACTGCGTCCCGATGCCGTAAGACCGCATAAAAAGGTCCTTAGTCTGAGCAGGCCTTTTTTCTATGGCACTTTCCAGGGCCATTCCGCCCATATCCAGCAAAAGGCCCTGCGTCATCCTTTCTGAGCCGTGCTTGGCAAAGGCGTGTGCAATTTCGTGGCCCATAACAACGGCCAGGCCGGCCTCATCCTTCGCAGCCGGCATTATGCCGGTATAGACCACCACTTTGCCGCCCGGCATACACCAGGCGTTAACATTGGGGTCTTCGACGAGATTAAATTCCCATTGATAGCCGTTAAGTTTTTCTGTGCAATAGCTTTCAACGCAGTATCGCTCGACCGCAGCCCGGATTCGGCTGCCCACGTTTTTGACCATCTGTATCTGCTCGATATTGCTGCTGAGCTTGTGCTGGGCGAGGAACTCATTGTATTCCTGAAAACTCATGGAGTTTATAAGGAAATCCGGCACTATATTGAATTGCTGCCTGCCAGAGATTTCGACATGCGAGCAGGAGTTTTGCATTAGCAAAAGCCCGCAGAGAGTCACAATTATAAGCTTTATTGAAGTTTTCATGGCATTTCTTCCTTTCTCAATTTGATAGTTTGAAGCCGAGTTGCTTCAGCGTATCCTGTACTTGATTACGAACTTGCTGGGCGAGTAAGATGGCGCGTTGGGCCTCTTGTGCTGTTACGTCTTCGTCTTCACCAGGATAACGAGCAGTAATAGCATACTGAGTGAGTTCCTCTGCGTCTTTAAGAGCTTGAATCCACACAGCATACTTTTCACAGAGGTTTAACAGTTTTCTAATATTATGAGTGTAGGGGAAATCTACATTATGATAGACCAAAAACGCCTTGAGGCACTTTTCTGCACATTGTTGTGCATGGTAAGCTATTAAGCGGAATGGTCTTGATTTTCGTCGCATTTTAAAGGCGTAATTTGCTAAGTGTAAGTCTTCATCGGCAAGGGCAAGCCATTGTCCAACTTTGTTCATAATTTCTTCACTGGGAGTTTTCATAGAGCACTTTTCCTTCCTTGTCAGCATATCTGCTGATTGTGCCGGGGATGAGGCGGTCTATTCGAAACTCATCGGGTGTGGATATCAATATGTCAAACGCATATTCTAGATCGCCCAAAGCTCTATCCATTTCCAACATTAATTGTCGGCGTTTACCCTCAATACGGCAAATAACAAGGATGTCAACGTCACTACGGTCATCGGCTGTACCTCTTGCCTGTGAACCAAAGAGGATGATTTTTTCAGGGTGATAATTGCTTACCAGCCGCTCTTTTATTTTTTGAAGTATTTCGTTGCTGATCATGATAACAATTATAATTTACAAGAGCAGGAAATTCAAATGCTTTTATGCAATGGTTGCCAACACTCGCCAGTGGTCTATTTTTCGTTAATTTCGGTTTTTATCTGGTTTAATAAATTAATCGCTTCTATCGGCGTAAGGCTATTTATATCTATCGCCCCAAGCTTATCCAGGATGCTCTTATGTTTTTGTACAAATAATAAGTTCTGCTCCGGCTGTTTTGTTTTGTGCTGGGCAAGGCTGTCGCCGGTCGCTTCCTTAGCGAAAGACGCTTCAAGCTCCGTAAGTATTTCAGCACTTCGCTTGACAATTGATTTTGGCACACCTGCCAGCTTGGCTACGTGCAGGCCGTAGCTTTTGTCTGTTCCGCCTGGCAGAATTTTATGTAAAAAGACAACCTCATCCATCCATTCGCGGACGGCAACATTACAATTCTTAATATTTGTAAATAACTCGGCAAGCTCCGTAAGCTCGTGATAATGTGTAGCGAAAAGCGTCCGGCACTTTATGTTATTTGCGATATGCTCGGTAATCGCCCAGGCAAGGGCAAGGCCGTCGTAGGTGCTGGTGCCTCGGCCGACCTCATCAAGAATGACGAGTGACTTTTGTGTGGCGTTATTGAGAATGTTGGCGGTCTCGGTCATTTCGACCATAAACGTAGATTGGCCTCGAACCAATTCATCGGACGCCCCGACGCGAGTAAAGATTCTGTCAACTAAGCCAATAGTTGACTGCGAGGCAGGAATAAAAGAGCCGGCCTGTGCCATAAGAAATAAAAGGGCATTCTGCCTTATATAGGTGCTTTTGCCGGACATATTTGGCCCTGTTATAACAAGGATGTCACCGGCCCCGTTGCCGAGATCGATATCATTCGGCACGAACTCCGCGCCGAGTGTTTCAGCCAAAACCGGATGTTTGCCGTCGCGGATAATAAGCTCGCCTCCATTGGTCATTTTGGGTCTTGTGTAGTTTCGCCGCCTGGCTAAATATGCAAACGCAGCTAAGCAGTCGCACTGAGCGATAGTATCAGCAAGGGCCTGCAATCGGCTTATGTATCCGGCAGATTGCCTGCGAATCTGGTCGAAAAGCTCCTGCTCTAATTCGAGTGCCTTTTCGTCGGCACTGAGTGCTTGAGTTTCGTATTCTTTTAGCTCCTCGGTGATGTATCGCTCGGCATTTTTTATTGTTTGCTTGCGGACATAATCAGCCGGCACTTTGTCGGCTGATGAGTGAGTGACTTCAATATAGTAGCCGAAGACCTGGTTGTAACCGATTTTCAGACTACCGATGCCGGTTCGCTCGATCTGCTCTTTTTGATACTGCCGCAGCCAGCTTTGGCCGTCTCTGGAGATTGAGCGCAGCTTGTCCAGCTCCTCGGAAAAGCCGGCCTTTATCACTCCGCCGTCACGAAGATGCGACGGTGGGTCTGGCTCGATTGCTGAATCAAGCAGGTCAGCTAATTCATCTATACTGTCGCATTGGCCGGCCAAACGCATAAGAAGGTCGGCTCTGAACTGCTGCAGGATTTGGCGGAGTTTTGGTATTTGTCGAAGCGTCGCAGCAAGAGCTACCAAATCTCTCGGCGTTGCTCTGAATGTGCTGATGCGGGCGGTAATTCTTTCGGTGTCGGAAATATTCGAGAGCAGCTTGCGTATGTCGGCTAATTTGGTGTCACTATCTTTTAGCTCTTCTACAGCATCCTGCCGCAGCTCGATTGCGCCGAGGTCGCACAGCGGCATACACAACCAGTTTCTTATCATTCTGCCGCCCATGCCGGTTAGAGTCTGGTCGAGACAATCGAGAAGCGATCCTTTTTGGCTTTCAGCGCGAATGGTTCGCAGGATTTCCAGACTCCGAAGGCTGGTTGTATCTATTTGCAGGAATTTTTGGCGATTTATTTTCTTTAAGCTCTGGATGTGGCCGAGCGTTGTTTTCTGAGTTTCGTTGAGGTATTCGATAATAGCGCCGGCGGGGCAAATAAGGCCATCGTCATTGTCACTGATGCCGAAGCCTTCGAGAGTGGTTGTGCCGAAGTGTTTGAGAAGGCGCTGCCGCCCCTGGTAGGGATCGAAGTACCAGGCTGGTCGTTCTGTCACTGTAGCTTTTGCCAATTGAGCGATGTCTTTAGCAAGTTTTTTTGTCTCAGCCTCGAATAGCTCGCCGCGTCTGTCGGCAAGAAGACACTCGGCTGGACTGAGCCTGAGCATTTCATCTAACAGATTTTTCTCTGGAAGTGCCTGGACAAAAAAGTGGCCGGTCGAAATATCGACCCAGCTTATCGCAGCTTCCTGTTTTGTGCCGAGGCTGGCCGCACAGAGGAAATTATCTTCTTTAGCGTTCAGCAGAATATCATCGGTAAGCGTGCCTGGGGTGACGATTCGTACAATGTCACGTTTGACAACGCCCTTAGCGGTTTTAGGGTCTTCGACCTGCTCGCAGACGGCGACCTTGTAGCCGGCCTGCAGCATCTTTTTAAGGTATCCTTCAACGGCGTGATATGGCACACCGGCCAGCGGAATTGGATTTTCGCCTTTGCTTCTGCTGGTCAGGGCGATGCCGCAGACGCGAGAGCAAATTTCAGCGTCCTTGTAAAAAGTTTCGTAGAAATCGCCCATGCGAAAAAACAG
>CAZRNB010000158.1:0-5495 GCA_964601355.1 uncultured Pirellulales bacterium | reverse complement strand
ACAAAAGCATTTTCGTAGTGTCGTATCTGTGGTCGGCCTTTTTGGCCGAGAACTATCGTAACAACGTCGAAACGAAAAGGTCTATCCTCGATATTGTGAGCTGCAAGAAAGCAGCGAGCCGTCCTGTATAGCTTAGTCTTCTTGGCGGAAGTGATGGACGATTCGGCTGAACTGAAACTCTCGTCAAATCTGGTTCTGACCTCGACAAAGACGACTGAGCCGTCGGTATCGACCATAATAAGATCGATTTCGCCGGTTTTGCAGTAGAAGTTGCGGGTGAGTATTTTAAGGCCTTTTCTTGAAAGAAATTTTTCGCAGCGTTTCTCGCCCCATTGGCCGAGCAGCTTTCGGTCTGCCAGAAGTTTGCGTCTATGGAGCAGCATACCCTATAATTATCGAAAATCAAATATCAAAACCTGTCCTGAGCGAAGTCGAAGGATGCAAAATTATAAAAGTTCGTAGTTCTGGGTTCATAGTTCATTGACAAACTACGAACTCTGAACTATGAACAACGAACCTGGCTTAAAAACTTTTTATTTTTGATATTTAATTTTATTTGGTTGTGGTATATTCGCTGTGTCGCTGAGGCAGTCTCATAGCTTTGCCGGTTCGCTTGCGCAGGAAATACAATTTCGCTCGCCTGGTTTTGCTGCTTCGCACAGGTTTGATGTCGATAATATTGGGTGAATGAACTGGGAAGATTCGTTCTACGCCTTCGTTATTTACAATCCGCCGGACCGTGAACATCTCACTTATTCCCCGGCCTCTGCGGGCGATTACAATACCGCTGAATATCTGTATCCGCTCTTTACCGCCTTCTTTGATGCTGTAATGAACATCTACTATGTCGCCTACCTCGAAGTGCGGTATATTTTTCTTCAGACTTTTACTTTCAACAGCATCCAGTAATTCTGTTTTCACCTATTTTTCTCCTGGTCAACTCATTTTTTACCAAACATTGTACCTTACTTGAAAAATCAATATGCGTAGTATACTTGTTTTTATTTCCATAACAAGTATTTTTTCAAGCATCGTGAATCAAGCATCGAATATCGACTTTCACTTTACCTGTTTAATACTGAACAGGCTCGGCGTATCTCCGTTTTTTTGGCTGCCAGGCTGTGGAACGCCTAAACGCTCCTCAGCAGCCCGCAAAATCGCACCAAGAACCTGCGAATAAGACATACCGGCCAGATTTGCCATCTTTGCCAGGTGGCCATCCCAGCACCAGCCCGGATTAGGATTGGCCTCGAGCAGCTTGGGATTGCCTTGCGAATCAAGCCGCCAATCGAATCTGACGTAGTCCCTGCACTCAAGCCGCTCGAATAGTTTTAAACAACATTCGATAATCAATTTCTCCGTATCATCCGGCAGATTTGCAGCAACTGATTTAATGTTCCAGTACGGCGAGTCAGGAAGCCACTTTGCCTCGTAGCCGCATATCCTCGGCAGGTCCGGCGGCAGTGCTGAATAATCTTCCTCGATTATCGGCAGAACCGTGTATGAATCGGGAGGATTGCCGATTATTCCAACTGTGATGTCCTTTCCTACCAGAAATTCCTCAACTAAAATCGGCTTCTCATAGCCGAACTTCTCTCTTATTTCTGAGATTGCGTTGACCAGCTCCTCGATACTATTTGTCACGCTCCGCTGTGTTATTCCGAAGCTCGAATCGCCGAAGTTCGGCTTGACGATGGCTGGAAATGGAAAAGAAATCTCAAATGTAGTGTCCTCAGGCTTGATAAAAAAGGCTGCTGCTACGGGAATGCCCATTTCGTTGGCGATTCCGCGAACGAGAGATTTGTCGTAGCAGAAGGCCAGGCACTGCGGCCCTGAGCCGGTGTACGGTAATTCAAGCACCTCGAGCAGAGAGGGAACGTGAAGCTCTTTTCGTGGATCGTTGTTGAAGCCCTCATCGCAAAGATTAAGCACGAGATCAGCTTTCGGCTTGACCTTTACAAGGTCCTGGACCAAAGTATCGTGGTCATTGAGATAAGTGCAGCTATAGTCGCTCAATTCCCTCAAGGCGTCTTTAGCCTGGTCGATTGTGTAAAGGTCATCGTCATCAAATACGCGCAGCGGCTTTAACGGGTCCGGCTTTGTCGGATCGCCAAATATCACAACTACATCCTTCGCCTGCTCTTTTTTCCTCTTTCCTTCCGACCATTCCTTTCTTGAGACGGCTGATACGATAATCCGTTTCTCCATCATCCCCAAATCCTGGTTTCTCTGGGAATCCGGTGAAATCTCGCCATGCACTGTAATATCACTGAAGCCGCTTGTCTTAAGCAGCTCAACCAGGCTTTCACGTGTGTAGAGACGCTCCGCGTAAAACTGGTCGGCTATTACACCTTTGTCCACCTGAGTGACCACCTCACGCGAGATAAGGCGCTGCTTATCCAAAGAAAGCGACCGCTCTCTGCAAACGAAATACTTTTTGTCTATCCACTCCCAGGAGCGGGGCTGAAACTGCTCCCGCATGTATTGGCCATCCGTAACATCAACCGAAAGCTTTCCCCAGGGTTTTAGCACCCGTAAAACCTCTTTGAGAACCCGAATGTCATCTCGAACCGTGTCAAAATAACCGAAGCTGTTGCCGAGAATCATCACCGCATCGAAAGTATCAGCCGGATATGAAAGCTTCCTTGCGTCGCCCTCCCTAAATCTGGCGTTCAAAGCCTCTTTTTTGCAATTGGCCTTGGCTTTCTGGATCAGGTAATGTGAACGGTCCAGTCCATCGACGTTTTGAAATCCTCGTCTTGCCAGCTCGAGTGAGCATCGTCCCTGGCCGCAGCAGAGGTCCAAAATCCTGTCCTGCGGGGTAAGCTTTAGAATATTTAAAAACATGTCCATTTCTCTGGCGGTTATCTGCACGTCGTCAATTACGTCTCCATCGGTCTTCAAATATATTGAGTTAAAAATGCACCGCCACCAGTCAGGCTCAACGTACTCCTCCAGGTTGCGAACCGGCCCAAGCGATCTTACACAACCAAGTGCGCCTCTGCTTTTTTGCGGCAGTTTATGATTCGTTTCAGGCTTCATTCTCTTAAGCTCCTCATCTCAATAATTTTAAGTTTTGAATTTTTAGTTTTTGGTGGGTGCCCGGCCTTAGACGGCAGGGACACCGGCAATTGGGGTTTTGTTCTCCTCCTTACTACGAAATCCGGGCCCTTTAAGGTTTATCCCGTTAGAGTTACTCGTTCTATCGGAGCTATTGTCGCTGATAGCATTAGGAACTCTAACGGGACAAATATTATTAGTTTCGTCAAAAGAAATATTTAGACAATTTTGCTGATCCCCCACTCTGAGATGTTTGTTATTAAGGTCAGATAAAGATATGACTGAGGTTGTAGTATCAATGCTCACCAGAGGTAGCTGGTTACGCCTACATAGGTCGTCAACGTCATCTTTCAAAGCTTCCACCTGTAAAAACCTCAAGTTATTACACAAGCTGCATTATGCGAAAAAAACCAAAGGGTCGGCAAACAAGTGTAATCCCTTCTCAATCCACCAGCTCCTCTCATACCACGTGGCACTATGCTGAGCAGCCTTGGATTATGCGCAGAATATTATACTTCTTTGTTGTAATGTCAATATAGTTCACAAATTTCCTTAAAGATTTTTTCAGGAATTTACCTGCCTCACGGGTGGGCTGGCTAAACATCATCCATTTCCTGATCTCTGACCCCTGACCCATGATCCCTATCTTCAAGCAGGTCAGGTCGCCATATTCTTGTTCGCTCTAATGCCTGCTCTTTTCGCCACTGGGCGATTTTTTTGTGGTCGCCGCTTAAGAGAATATCCGGGACCTTCATGTCGTGAAAGACCTCCGGCCTTGTATATTGCGGATACTCCAAAAGGCCGCCCGCAGATTCGCTGAACGAATCATTTTTTGCGGAATCCTCATCGCCGAGCACGCCGGGCAGCAACCTTACCACCGCATCTATAATTACCATAGCTGCTAACTCGCCTCCGCTTAAAACATAATCTCCTATTGAGATTTGCTCAGCATCCAGGCCAATGCGAATCCGCTCATCAAAGCCTTCATATTTGCCGGCGAGCAAAATCAGCCGATTCTCGGCGCATAATTGCGATGCTTTTGCCTGGGTGAATTTTTGCCCCTGAGGTGTAAAGAGAATAACTCGGCCTTTTTCCTGCGATAGTTTCCGGACATGCTCAAAGCAATCGAAAACCGGTCCTGGCATCATAACCATACCCGGCCCGCCGCCATACGGTTTGTCATCGACCTTTTTGTAACTGTCGGTCGCAAAATCCCTTATGTTGGTAATAGCAATTTCAATCAGGCCCTTATCGCAAGCTCTCTTCAATGTCGAGCAACTCAGAGGCGATTCGAACATTTCCGGGAAAAGCGTAAGAATGTCGATTCTCATTACGTGTTATTGGCTTGCCTCATTGGTAGGGTGGGGCTTCCAGCTACGGCTCGGCGATAGTCACTGAAAAGCGTGCCGTAACCGGGAGCCTACGCCGAGACGAGTGCCCCACCGTCTTCTATTGTTTCGGTTCAGGTTTGCCGGTCTTTTCTTTAGGTTCTGCTTTCTTCTGCGTACCGGCATCAGCTTTAGCCTCTTTGGCCGACGGAGCAGCCTTTGCCTGTGCGGCAGCATTTTTTTCCATTTTTGTGAAGGGTTTTCCTTTGGCACGTGCCAGAGTCTTTGCCTTTGCCCGGCGAGATTTTTTTTCTTTAACGTATTTATTTTTTATACCCTGCCGAAGCAGGATTTGTGAAACTGTATCGGTCGGTATTGCGCCACAATTTAGCCAGAATTCGACGCGTTCACGACTGAGCACAATCTGTTTAGCTGGGTCTTTTTCGAGGGGGTCGTAGTGTCCGAGCTTTTCGAGGATTTTGCCGTCACGTGGCGTGCGGTCATCGACCACATTGATTCTGAAGAACGGCTTATGCCGTCTGCCCATTCTGGCCATTCTTAATTTTACTGCCATTGTTTTTCCTTTCTTTTTTTATGATTAATATTCGTGATTTACCCGCTGTAAATCACGAAACACGTTTACACTTTAGAATTATTATGTAGCTATTTTCCATAGTGCTCAGTAACAAATCAAATGCTGCGTGTCATTGCGAGCGTAGCGAAGCAATCTCCGATATTCGTATTTACGTGATTGCCATGCCCGCCTTCGGCGGGCTCGCAATGACAACCACACAAATCACATATTACAGACCAATAGTGAATTATTCAACCAATTCAGCGCTACTAATAAGACCTATTCTCTCACGTATCGATGATTCTATCTCAGCGATAACTCTCAAGATTTCCTTGAACCTTTCTTCCTCCTTCACATAATATTCTGGTTGTAAGTTAAGAAGAATAACATTTATACCCTGCTTCCATGATCCTGATAGAATTTTAGAAGCTTTATCATATACTTCCTTTGCATAAAAAGGCTGTTGATCCTCTACTAATCCCTATACAAGCGTGATTTTTTGTTTTTTATCACGATTTGATTCGTAAAAATAC
>CAZRNB010000157.1:0-5560 GCA_964601355.1 uncultured Pirellulales bacterium | reverse complement strand
TCATCATCAAAGGACTTCCTGTCCTGCAGTGCCTCAATTGCAGCGAATATGCAATTGAAGATGAGGTTATGCAAAATGTAGATAATATCCTCAATAGAATTGACAAAACCGCAGAACTCGAAGTCCTCAGCTATGCTGTGTAGAAGCTTGACCGCTTTGACCTATAACTTGAACAAATCAAGGCCGATATAGAAGAAAAAACATAATCAGAAAAATAAGGAAGTATATGCCAACAAAAGTAGGAATGATCAGGTCAAAGGCAATAGAGATACTCAAATCAAGTCCTGATGGTATTCGTTACACAGAACTTGTGAATGCAATACATGATGCGTTTCCGGAGATTCCTGTTAACACTGTTCACGGATCAATTTGGGATTTAGATGCTCAAGTGCCTAACGAAGTTTATAAACCAGCGAGAGGACTTTTTCGTCATAATTCATTTAGAGAAATAGAGATTAGAGGAAAAGAGATTGTTAAAGTGGTGCGCGAGATTCCTTTCAAAGCTGAAAAAATAAAAGAAGAAGACTTCTACAAACCCTTTGCCGATTGGCTTGTTAATGAAGTTGAGGAATGTAGCAAAGCAATACCGTTAGGAGGAAATAGGTTTAAAGATAAATGGGGAACGCCAGACGTAATAGGAAAGCGAGAGCCACTTAGAAGTGACATTGTTAAAGGACCTACCGAGATTGTTTCAGCAGAAATAAAAGCTGATACAAAAGATTTAATTACCGCGTTTGGTCAAGCCTGTTCATACAAAATATTCAGTCATAAATCCTATATTGTCATTCCAAAGAATTCATCCCAAGATGATATTTCAAAGCTGGATTCTTTATGCTTGATCTTTGGAATAGGATTGGTTTTGTTCAATAATTTTAGCATAAATGAACCACAATTCGAAATTAGAGTTCGACCGGTCAAACACGAGCCTGATATGTTCTACGTGAACAAATATATGAAATTGATAGAAAAAGACCTATTTGGTTAATTTGAAAAGAACAGTGTGTAAAACGTGGTGTTAAATGACCTCGCGTAAAATGTGGGAATAAATAGATGTGGATTCGTGGCGAAAATGATGGGATACATGATTACATGGACAGCTTGGTGGCAGCGTCAAGGCCAAAGGCCTTGGCAATGGCCGTTTAATGCGATTAATTAAAAATGAGTGATAAAGTATATGACGTTATTATTGTCGGTGCCGGACCGGCAGGCCTTGCGGCGGCTCTTTACACCTCACGAGACAGGCTCAAAACACTGATGCTCGAAAAACTCGCACCCGGCGGGCAAATCAATACCACTAACAGAATAGAAAACTATCCAGGCATCGAACAAATCGACGGCCCCGGCCTTGTCGAGCAGATGCAAAAACAGGTCATTAATTTCGGAGCGGAAATAAAAAACGGCTCCGAAGTCACCAAATTAGAGAAATTAAAAAATGGCAGTCTCGCTGTCTTCTGCGACCAGGATAAATACACAGCAAGAGCAATAATCCTTGCCCCTGGCAGCAGCTATCGCAAGCTCGGCGTCCCCGGCGAGGAGGAATTCCGTAATGCCGGTGCGGGCGTCAGCTACTGCGGGACATGCGATGCGCCGTTCTTTAAGGGCAAGCACGTCATCTCCATCGGCGGCGGCAATACCGCCGTCGAAGAAACACTGCACATAGCAAAGTTCGCCGCTAAAGTCACTATGATTCACCGCAGAGACGAATTCAGGGCTTCCAAGGTTCTTGTCGAAGAGCTTTTAGCAAAGGCCAGTGAGCCGAATTCTAATTTGATTATTAAATGTAATACTGTTGCAACGGCTATCGAGGGCAAAGACAGGGTTCGATCAGTCAAGTTAAAGAACGTCAAAAGCAACAAAGAGGAAGACTATCCCTGCGATGGCGTGTTTATATTTGTCGGCATGGAGCCGAACACCGGCTTTTTGAAAGGTTTTGTAGAGCTGACCGACAAAGGATTTATCAAATGCGATAGCGCTTACCTTCGCACGAGCGTGCCAGGCGTCTTTGCGGCGGGCGACTGCAGAGCAGGAGCAGCTATGCAATTAGCTACGGCAGTTGGCGACGGCGTCCTCGCAGCCATGATGCTTAAAGAATATTACCGAAGTCCCGCCTGGTGGAAAGAGCCGGTCAGCGACCAATTTTCGCCCGGCGGTTGGTAAAAAAATTGTTTAGCCCCCAAATTTATTTGGGGGTTTTTGAGAATAATGCTTTACGAAGACCTCAAAGGCAAGAATGTTTTGGTCACCGGCTCAAGCAGCGGTATCGGAGCGGCAACGGCGGTAATGTTCAGCCGGCAAGGCTGTTTTGTCGGCGTACATTATTTCAGAACAAAAGACGGCGGCGAAAAAACCTTGGAGCAAGTCAAAAAAAATAGTGACGGCGTTCTGCTTTGTGCCGACATGCGAGAAAAAGAGCAGGTCAGCCAAATGGTCCAGCAGTTCGCCAAACAGGCCGGCGGCATCGATATCATGGTTAATAATGCCGGCTCACTCATCGAGAGACAACCCCTTGAGACCGCTACGCTCGATTACCACGAGGACGTTTTTGCGACTAATGTAAGGAGCGTTTTTTTAGCGACGCAGGCAGCCCTGCCGTATTTGAAAAAGAGCAAAGGCTGTATCATCAATATCGGCTCGATTGGCGGCCATACAGGCGGAGGCGAAGGAGCAGGCCTTTATGCCGCTGCGAAAGCAGCGGTCGCTACCGAAACTATAGCGATGGCCAACGAATTCGCTCGATACGGCATCCGCGTCAATAGCGTCCTTCCAGGTTTTATCCAGACGCGATTTCACCAGCGGTTCAGCTCCGCTGAGCGACGAAAAAAGATTGCTGAGCAGACGCCGCTCGGCAGAAACGGCACAGCCGAAGATGTGGCAAAAGCAATTCTGTTTTTGGCAAGTGACGCCGCGAGCTTTATTACCGGCGAATACATCGCCGTCAATGGCGGCTTATATATGAGAGCTTGAAAATTGGAGACCATCCCCAAGCTTGGCCTACGCTTCGCGGTAGTCCTGTGCTTGGGGCTGCCACCCGTTATTTACCATTTTTATTGGGTGGCATCCTCAAAGCCGAAGGCTTTGGGGATGGTTTTACCTAAAGATAACAAAGAAAGCGACCACAGCAGCAATCACAGCCAGGCCGCAGCAGATCACCAAAGGCTCGGTCTTTAACTCCACGTCCTTTCGCTCCGGCAGCGGCTTTGGCTCCTTCAGCGGTTTGAAGAACGTAATCAGGCCCATAATCAGCAGCACAAGCTGGAAGGTGACGGCAACTTGTATAAGAAAATGCACGTTGCCTGCAAACCTCTGGAACAAGGCGTATATGGCCGGGCCGCTAATTAGCGCAGCGACGCCGGCAGCGCCAGGCGCCTGAGGGACCAACATGCCAAACACGAAAGCCGCTACCACTCCCGGCCAGATGTAGCCCTGGAACTGCTGAATGAACTGGAACACGCCGCCGAACCTGGGATCCGTTAGTTTCGGCGCCAGCGAGCACCCGACCAGCACACACACAACCGTTACGACCCTGCCTACGAAAACAAGCCGGGCTTGTGAGGCCTTGCGATCCAGCAGCCGATTATACACGTCCATCGTAAAGATCGTGGCTGCTGAGTTCATCATGGAGGCCAGTGAGCTAATCACCGCACCGGTAATGGCAGCCAATATAAATCCACGCAGCCCGTTGGGCACTAAGCTCTTAATGAGCGTGGGGAACGCGGCATCCGGCCTATCCAATTGCCCCGCGTAGAGCTGAACGGCCATAATGCCGGGCATTACAATGGCGAAGGGCACAAGCAGCCACAGTGCCCCCGCAAAAATAACGCCGAGCTGCCCATCACGCAGCGTCTTGGCGGCCAGGTTCCGTTGTACAATGAACTGGTTCAGGCCACAATAATACAGGATAACGATCCACATACCCGCCGCCACACCCGTCCAGGGCAATCCTTCGTGGCTGGACGGCAGAATTACATGCAGCCTGTCGGCGTTGGTCGTGGCAAATGTATTCCAGCCGCCGCAGGCATTCAGGCCCAGAGCGAAGACCACAAGGCCGCCTGCCAGCAAAGCAAATCCCTGAAATAAATCAGCCCATGCAACGGCTTTCAATCCGCCAAAGGTGGTATATACGCCGGCGATGAGGCCGACTGCCCAGACTGCCTTGCGGAGGTCTATGCCGAAGATTGTGTTGAGCGTCAATGCACCGGAGTACAAAACCGCTGTCAGCAGCACAGTCATATATATAATGACCGTGAGGATAGCCATGATCGATCTCGCTGCCGCATTATATCGGTATTCAAGGAACTCCGGCATTGTATATATGCCCGCTCGCAGAAAGCGAGGCAGCAGCGTAAAGGCAATAATCACGATTCCCACGGACCCGATGAGCTGCCAGCTGCTAACGGCCAGTCCCACGCTGCCTGCCCCCTGGCCGGCCATCCCCACAAACTGCTCGGTGGAAATATTAGCGGCGACGATGGAAAATCCTATCAAAGGCCATTTTAAGCTGCGACCTGCCAGAAAATAATCTACGCTGGTTTTTTCCTTTCGGCTTTTTATCATGCTGACGGTAATTACGATGCCGAAAAAAGCCAAAAATACGCCGATGTCGAAGAGGTTCAGCTTCATGGGATATACTTTAACGAAATCTCGATAGACTGCTCCCGGGAACCCCGCAATAAATTGCAGTACGTGTTTAACCGGATATGAAATGGCCATCCCCAAGCTCAGAATCCGCTTCGCGGAATTCTCCGCTTGAGTCTGCCACTCATTCTTGACTTTTACTTTTGGGTGACAGCCTCAAAGCCGAAGGCTCTCGTCAGGGCGGAGCCTGCCGTAGCACGATTGGGGATGGTTTATCTTTGGCTAAACACATATAAATTGCGGGGCTTACCATCACATGTTATTACTCGCCTTCGTCGCTTCCTTCGTCCTCACTGCGAGCCTGTTCTGAGTCTGTCGAAGGGGCAGGCTTTTTCGTTTCCTGCTGTGCATCCTGCCGTAAGGCATCTTGACGATTTTGTTCAGCGTCGATCTGGCCACCCTCAGGCACAACAGTAACTTTAACACTGACTATCAAATCATCGGCGAATCTGAGCGTTACAGAATGAGCTCCGACCTGCTTTATATGATGAGGCATCTCCACTACATCATCCGGCACTTCGAAGCCCTGCTCCCGCAGATTAACCGCTATGTTGGCGGAGGTGATTGAACCAAAGAGAATCCCTTGCTCATTAGCCTTGGCTGCCAGGACTGCTTCTGCACCTTCTACCTTTTTGGCCGCCTCTTCCAGCCGTTTGTGCTCTTTGGTTCGCAGTTCCGCTCTCGCCGTTTTTTCTTTGGCCAGGGCCTTTATGTTATTGTCGGTGGCAATCTTTGCCAGCCGCTGCGGCAGCAAATAATTACGCGCAAATCCGTCACTTACCTCCACGATATCGCCGAACCAGCCGAGCTTTTTAACATCAGCACACAGCAAAACCTTCACCCCGTTAGAAGTTCCTGGTTTGTCGGAAAGTACACGTTTTCGCATTATGCCTCCTTATATTACACTAAACATGGATTTACGAGC
>CAZRNB010000156.1:0-5607 GCA_964601355.1 uncultured Pirellulales bacterium | reverse complement strand
GTCTGCAAAGCCTTTGGCAGCCTGAAAAATCTACCTACAAACAGCAGGTGCACCCTTTGAGTATTTTCCGTTTGACATTTTCTGGCCGGTGTAGTAGGGTATTTTATAATGGGGAAAACCCAATATAAAAATGCGGAACCACATAAAATATAGTTAGGTGGCATGTAACACCATCAGCATAGTTGAAAGGGGTAAACATGGAAAAATCAATACAACATCAATTGAGGCGATTCTCTCGCATCGTCCGGTGTGAATTGGTGGCTATAGCCATTTCTTTAATACTAGGCGGATGCTTATCTTCTCCACAGCAAAATCCGACACAGTCGAAGGTTTCACAACCATCGGACCGTTCGCAAGATGAGACTCCAACCCGACTTTCATATGGAGCTATCACCGATACCGTTAAGAAGGGAAAGACAACCCAGTCTGACTTGGTTGCCCTGTTTGGTGGGCCTAACATTACGACCCTTGATTCTGATGGCACAGAGACATGGGTTTACGAAAGAACATCCAGTGAGACCTCTTCGACTAGCCAAGTCACAGAAAACTCACAGGTAGAGCGTTTCGATTTCTTTTTTGGGTTAGGACTAATGGGCAAAGGAGCTGATGCCAGACGGTCGAACGACCGTACGAACGTTTCACATTCCATTAAAACATTGACCGTGATTATTAAGTTCAACCAAGACAAGACTGTCAAAGAATATTCGGCCAGAGCTGCATATTTTTAGAAAGAAAGGAAGAGAAATATGAAACAAGTGATAAGCATTGCAACCCTCTGCTTGTTGATAACCGGATGCATGACGATGCCAGACACCAACCGCATGATGAGCCAGAGCAAACTGATGCAGCATTTGATGAAGGAGCCAGATACACCAGTGTGGTATAACCAAAGGGAGCAGATAACAAAGGCACTCGGAGACCGTGTGTTTGACAAGGATTTCAACCGCGTGTTTGACTCGTTGACTGTGGCACTTGCCAGTATGGGAATGACGGTAGACAACATGGAACGTCAGTCAGGATATATTGCCGCACACGGCCAGATTTTACCGCCGGAGAGAGCCAAGCAGCTTCGCTCCGAAGAACTGACCTCTTGGTGCAAAACAAACGGATATGACCCATCATTGGTAGAGATCAAGCGTGGAGACATGATTGATCCAGACATGGGCAGCGGGATGATGGGGAAGTTCGGTACCACCTTGACAATCTCGCTCGTCAAGCAATTGGAGAAGCAAACCAAAGTGAAACTCCGTTTCAACGGCGTTTATTACCCTGGGACACTCGAAGAATCCTACAAATCTGTTTGGCCAGGAATTGACAAGCAAATATTTATCGACAAGGGGACGGATTAGTTATTTCAATGTGTGCCATCTGCCGTCTAACACAGCGCTGTAGCTGATAACCACCCCAGTTCTTCGTTCCACTTTGGTTAAAATCTAAGAGTCGCTCTTGTGCTCCACCACCACTATCGGTGGTCTCTTTCAACTCTGGTCCATTGGGACGTTTCCGTATTTCAGTCGGATTCCATGGCGAAAAAAAATAACAAATCGACTATTGAATATGCATTGTAGAAAAGACTCACCGTCATTTCGAGCGGAGGCTGCGGACCAGCCGAAGTCGCGAAATCCGCCGTAAGGCGTCCTGAGCGAAGTCGAAGGATCTAAAGCGGATTTCTCGACTCTCCTTCGGCTCGCTCGAAATGACAACCTCTGCACTTTTCTACAGAGCGCGTTAAGTATCCAAAATTAGTCGTCACAAGCAAATAAAATATTGACATAATCTACTCTGCGTAGTAGATACGCTACGTAGCACGAGAGACAGACAATGAAGAAGGTTTTGAATAAAAAAGAAGAAAAAGATATTTTGGATTCGTACAATCGGGGCGATTGGAAAACTGTTAAAAATCCAAGATGGGAAATCAAAAAACTTCAGCGGTATGCTCAGAATACACTCCAGTGACTAAAGTGAGCTAAAGTGCCTAAAGTGAACTAAAGTTGTAATTCGTAACTTCAGGCACTTTAGTCACTATAAACTTTAGGCACTTTGAACTAAGTGAGGCTATGCAATGGGTAGAATAATTTATTGTGTAATCATTTTGCTGCTATGCCAAGGTGTCTCGGCTCAGGAATCACCGACCCCTGACCCCCGAAACCATAACACTGACCCCCGATCCCCGACCCCTGAACCCTCAACTGAATTTTCTGGAGAAAAACAAACAATGATTGATAAAGGTCAAATCAACGATTTCTTAAAAAACGCACAAAATGAATTAGAAAAGGATATTCTCCCATTCTGGATAAAGAACTGCCGGGATAATGAATATGGCGGCTTTATCGGCGGAATGTCTAATGACCGAACTATCGTTAAAGATGCCCCAAAAGGATTGGTGCTGAATGCCCGGATTTTGTGGACTTTCTCAGCGGCCTATCGTTTTGATAAGAACGACAAATATCTTGAAATGGCTAAGCGAGCCTACGATTATTTAATGCAATACTTTTGGGATAAGCAGTTTGGAGGTGCCTATTGGCTGCTCAACCAAAAAGGCAAACCAGTTGATGACAGCAAAGAGATATACGGCCAATCGTTTCTAATTTACGGCCTATCGGAATATTACCTTGCTACCAAAGATAACACCGCACTTGAGAAGGCAAAGGAGCTTTTTTATCTGATTGAGAAGAATTGTCACGATGATGACAACAAAGGCTATTTTGAGACGTTCAGCCGAGATTGGAAAGCTGCTGAAAAGGCAAGGCTGGCAACCGGTGATCCTAATGAGAAAAAGACTATGAATACGCATCTTCACCTGCTGGAGGCATATACAAACTTGTATCGTGCCAGTAAAGACGACTCGTCTCGGCGGAGGCTCGCCGAGCCAGAGCAAGGATGGACGATGGACGATGGACGAGAGACGAGAGACGAGGGACGCTTGTCACGGTGGAGCGCCGAGCCGGAGCGGGAAAAGGTAAAAACAAGATTGCAAGAGCTTATCGAGGTTTTCCAGGAACATATCATCAACAAAGAGACCTCTCATTTCGAGCTGTTCTTCGACGAAAAATGGCATTCGACCAAGGATATAGTTTCTTTTGGCCATGATATTGAGGGTAGCTGGCTGCTCTGTGAAGCAGCAGAAGTCATGGGCCAACCAGACAGAGCCACGACCGTTAGGGAGTGGTCTCTTAAAATGGCACAGGCTGTTTATGAACAGGGACTTGATAAGGATGGCGGCCTTTTCTATGAAGGCAAAGATGGAAAAATCATAAATTCAGATAAAGAGTGGTGGCCGCAGGCGGAGACGGTCGTTGGTTTTCTCAATGCCTACCATCTTTCAGGCCAGCAACATTTCTTTACAGCAGCGCAACAGTGTTGGAAATTCATCCAGCAGCACATTGTTGACCGAACGCATGGCGAATGGTTCTGGCGTGTATCCTGCGATGGTACACCTGATCTAAAGCAGCCTAAGGTATCGGAATGGAAGTGCCCGTATCACAACAGCCGAGCCTGTCTGGAGATAATTCGCAGGCTAAAGGCCATAGGCAAAGGAGGTTAAGGAGCATGAAAAAAGATGAATTCGAAAGGAAAGTAAAGGCTCTTTTTGACAATTATGAAAAGCTCATCAATCGCAGAAACGTTAGAATTGAGGGTGGAGATGGTATCCTCGATCGGTACAAATATCCTGTTTTGACCGCTGAGCATACCCCGCTCTTCTGGCGTTATGATCTGAACCGCCAGACTAATCCGCACCTTATGACGCGATTAGGTATTAACAGTGCCTTCAACTCCGGGGCAATTGAGCTGGATGGCAAGATATACCTGATAGCCCGTGTGGAAGGGTATGACCGCAAGAGCTTCTTCGCTGTAGCTGAAAGCAAGAACGGCATCGACAACTTCCGATTCTGGGATTTCCCAATTGTGTTGCCCGAGACAGACGACCCTGACATTAACGTTTATGACATGCGACTGGTTAAGCATCAAGACGGCTGGATTTATGGCCTTTTTTGCACCGAGCGAAAGGACCCCAACGCTGCCAGAGGAGATTTATCTTCGGCTATTGCACAGTGTGGTATCGTCCGCACCAAATACCTTAAAAAGTGGGAGCGGCTCGATGACCTAAAGACCAAATCACCGCAGCAGAGAAATGTTGTGCTGCATCCTGAGTTCGTTGACGGCAAATACGCCTTCTACACGCGACCACAGGATGGTTTCATTGATGCCAGCTCCGGTGGCGGAATTGGATGGGGCCTGTCCAAAGATATAGAATGCGCTTGTTTAGACCACGAAATTATTGTGGATGACCGAAAGTACCATACAATTAAAGAGTCCAAGAACGGGCTGGGACCCGCCCCCATCAAAACCGACCAGGGCTGGCTGCAATTGGCCCATGGGGTGCGGGCGTGCGCTGCCGGCCTGCGATACGTCCTATACGCCTTTCTGACAAAGCTCGATGAGCCGTGGAAAGTTACGCACGCACCGGGCGGTTATCTATTAGCTCCGCAAGGCGATGAACGTATCGGCGACGTCTCGAACGTGGTTTTCAGCAGCGGCTGGGTGGCCAAAAACAATGGTGAGTTGTTTGTCTATTATGGCTCATCAGACACAAGGATGCATGTGGCCACGACAACGGTCGAAAAGATGCTCGATTACGTGATGCATACACCGCAGGACCCCCTGCGGTCTGCAGGCTGCGTAGCCCAAAGAATAAAGCTTATCAACAAAAACCTGAAAATAATGAAGAGGCTCCCAAATAAACGTAAATATTAAAAGGTAATTATACTATACAACAAACAGTAACCAAATCCCCAACGGCAAAGCCCAAGCTGAACGGGAAAGGAAGAGGACAAATGAAAAAAAGAGCTTTTACCCCGTTAGAAATCTGTACCAAAAGTAGGTATTCCATGGATATGGAATCGTTTCTAACGGGGTTTACCTTGATTGAGCTGTTAGTGGTGATCGCTATTATTGCCATTTTAATGGCAGTTCTTATGCCCGCTTTGCGCTCGGCCAGAGACCAGGGGCGCAGAGTCCACTGCGTCAGCAACGTAAGGTCTCTGACAATGGCGTGGTTCATTTTCATAATCCTTTGTAGCAGAGAAGGTTGCATTAATTTTATCCTTAAGAAAATTGGCTTTGTTTTGCATAATTAGGTCATAATTTCCCGGCGAGCTGGGCTACGTAGCCGGTTCCGGCTACGGCACGCTCCGCCGTGACGAGTTCTTCATCTGTCAAGGCTCGGCTCGCTCCGCAAGCGGCATCGCTTTCGGTCGTGCCTTGCCGAGACTGATCGGCGGCCCTGAGCGGGTCCAGCTTTCGCATGATGTGGAGTCTTTGAAGCTCGAGTATCGTTTTGTATAGGCTGTGCTCTATTCGGCGTTCATACATTAAGAGGCGCTCAAGCACCCTTGCATTTGAGAAGTCCTTTATGGCCATACGGCCGAGAGCCAGATCGCCGTCCTCCGCTTGGGGATGCCTAACGGCAGAACTGGACGTTCCGCCCTGCGATTGGTCAGGGCCTTTGAAGAACAGCGATTTGGTGAGTTTGGCTAATGGGCCGCAGGTTCTATCTGCGTTCATCGCGTCGATGGCCTGGTTCTGGATGCAACCGGCCCGTTTGAG
>CAZRNB010000155.1:0-5803 GCA_964601355.1 uncultured Pirellulales bacterium | reverse complement strand
ATCACTGCTTTGAGCATAAAATTTTATTGATTCTCAAGATTTTCTAACTTTGTAACCCATTCGTTAAAATGCGGACATTCCTGACGCATTGTTTCCAAACCAATTCGACTTGCTGCGGTTATGCCATTTATTGTTTTTCTAAAACCTTGAAACGCTCCTTCAATTCTCCGCGAAGGGCAGGTGTCATAATGGTCATTAATCTCTTCAGGGGTTGAAAATTTATTACGTATTGTCAGAAAAGTGGAAGATAACTTTTTATCGCCAAGGCTCTCCGCTAATTTCATGGGAGATGAAAAGAGCAACGCTTCAAATTCGTGCATTTGAACATAAGGTATAAGACGACAAGGATTAAAAGAATTTCCCAAAGACCCCACAATGTCCTCCAAAATGCTGCATTCGACTATATCCACTTTTTCTGTATAACTTTGGCAACGATTTGCCTGATCTCTACCGGGCCAGTCCGTAGGCATTCCATAAAAGTCAACCATCGTTGTACAAATCCAAGCAGTATCTTCTTTCAAAGATCTCACAATAGCATCTTTAGCTTCAGCATACTGGGGTATTCCACCTCGTGGCCTGAGCATTACCGCATGTAAGTAAATCTGACGAGAGTCAAAGTAAGGTTTTAAAATATCTCTTATAAAAGCTCGTTCCGTCTGGCCTTCCACAAGCACACGAACCCTATTCATTCTCCGGCCTCCCCTCCAAAAGATTCATTTCCCAAAGTTCGCCGAGAGAATAATCGTCAATCCATTGTTTTAATTTCTCCAGGGGAAGTCGCCTGAATACAGATTCTTCATTCTTACGTTCAACAACGATAATATCTTTGGGATCAAAGTGGCTTATCAAACCAGCCGATTGAGTAGCCACAATAACCTGCGTTTTAAGTGAAGCCTTTTTAATCAATTCAGCCAACAACGCCAATGCCAACGGATGCAATCCCAGTTCCGGCTCATCGATTAAAATTGTAGTTGGCGGATAAGGTTGTAGTAAAGACGTAGCCAAGCAGATAAAACGAATTGTTCCATCAGATAAATGGTGGGGCTTAAAAGGGTAATCAGAACCTTTTTGCTTCCAGCGCAGCCGAACTTTGTCATTTTTATTGGGTTTTAAAAGAAAATCATCAAAAAAAGGTATTACAAATTTAATTGATTCAACAATCTCATTATAAGCTTTAGGCTCATTGTTTTGCAAATCCAGCAAAAAAGGAGCAATATTTGAAGCATCAAATCTTAAATATTCACAATCGTCAGCTTCTCTAAAACCACGCATGGGGGCGAATTTGCTTGTATCATGGAAGTGATAAATCTTCCATTCTCTAATTGAGTCTAAAATATAATTACGCACACTTTCAGATCCATATACTAGCTTACTTAACAACGCTGGACTTGATGAGCCGGAAGCAATTTCAAACCATCCGGTCTTTTCCCAGTACGTTTCTTCATCATTGATAAGAAACGTTTCATCTGTAGTAGGTGCTAGTTTAAATCGATAGCCATTATTTCCAAACATTATTTTAACTTCAATTCTTGGCGTTATTTTGGGCCCATTAAAAAGTAAATCACTACTTCCGCCGCTATCTTTAGTATAGTTCTTGAGACTAGAACTATCCAAATTCGGCAATGACAACTCCATCATAGCTCTCAACAAACGAAAAAAATCGATGAAATTGCTTTTTCCTGAGCCATTGGGACCAATCAAGATATTTAGATTTCGAAGCTCAAAGTCCTCAAGATTTCGAATAGACTTGTAGCCTTTGATGGTTAATTTACTTATTGCCTGTCCCATATCCTTTCCCTTTTTTGGTCAAATATCTTCTGGAAAAAACTATTTCAGCCAAATCCAGTCCGGAAAATAAAAAACCCCGGCTGTTTTTGCCAGGGCTTCATTATACAGTCGACTATCGATAATTTACAATGATTTTATCCTGCTTCCGGCACTGGGCCGACAAGGACTTCATACTGGTGGAAGGTTGATTTGTCACCGGCGCAGATTGTTTCTGTTAAAGCTTTAATTTGGGGGGTATTTTTAGTGACATATCTTCTGGCAGTCATAGCCTTGCGTTTTTTCATAGGGATTTTTGTATCATTTTCGGCGGCTGCTTCCATATCAACATTGGTGCCGGCCTGGCCGCACAATAAAAAACCATTTATTAAGTCAATCGCTATATCAACCAGGCCTCTGCCATAAAGGTCCATATATTCGTTGCCGTTTTCTTTTACATAAGCGATGGCCTTTTTCATCTGATCGGTCCCCACGGACAAAATTTGGAGCAGATCATTTAATTCCGCGTCGAATTTTTGCTGAGAAAGCTCAGCAACAAGATTTTCAGCGGTTCCGCCGCATACGCCGCGAACCGCAGCCACAACTTGCAGTTGGCTTGTCCCTTCATAGATGGTTGTTATCCGAGCGTCGCGGGCGTACCGTTCGCAAGGATAGTCTTTCATATAGCCGCTGCCGCCAAGCACCTGAATCGAATCGTAAGCTACTCTGTTGCACATCTCGGAGCAAAAATATTTGCTCATCGGCGTCAGCATTGAAGCATATCTTTTATATTTTCGTGCATCATTCTTCAGCTGTTTAGCCTCGTCTTTGTCTTCCGGCGGATTTGTCTCCAGCCGTTTGGCGTATCCAATCTCCAAATCGACCACTCTTGATGTTTCGTACAAAAGTGCCCGGCCGGCTTCAATTGCAATTTTCATATCAATCAGCATGTCACGCACCGCCGGCAGCTTTTCGATGACTACGCCGAATTGTTTCCTGCCGGCTGCATAATCGCGGGCTACTCGAAAAGCCGCTTCGGCGATGCCGACCGATTGCGCAGCGATGCCGATGCGGGCGCCGTTCATCAGGCTCATCACATAAGTGATAAGTCCTCGCTGTCGCTCGCCTATTATCTGACATGGCGTATTGTCAAAGAATATTTCACACGTTGGCGAGCCGTGAATACCTAATTTTTCTTCCAGCCTGCGTATGTGAACTGTCGGACCTTTGTCACAGACGAACAGGCTCAGTCCGCGTCCGTCGCTTATTTCCGGCTCACTGCGTGCCAGCACGAGCAGAATCTCGCCGCAGCCGTTTGTTATAAATCGTTTTACGCCGTGAAGATACCAATTGCTGTTTTTGTCCTGAAAAGCCCGCAGCTTTACCGCCTGCAAATCGGAACCGGCGTCCGGCTCCGTCAGAACCATCGCGGCTGTGACCTTGCCCGCTGCGAATTCGGGTAGATACTGTTGCTTAATTTCTTCCGATGCAAATGCGTTAATTGTTTCTGCGATTCCCTGCAGCCCGAATATATTCATTAGTGCGGCATCTGCGCGTGAGACAATCTCGATAGCCATTGAATAAATAATATTGGGAAAGTTCAGGCCGCCAAAGCGATATGGCAAAATAAAACCCATAACTTCCGCCTGGGCGAGCTTCTCGAGAGATTCCTGAACGCCTTTGGGCCGTGTCACTGAGCCGTCTTCGTTGAGGGTATTGCCCTGTCGGTCCACATCTTCGCCACGCGGGGCGATAAAGTCACCGGCAAGCTGCCCGATTGAGGTCAGAACTAAATTATAGTTTCCAATTGCTTCTTCGGTATCAGCCGGCGCATAGTCGAACTTAGATGCAAATTTAAAACTTTCCTCGCAAATTTCAGCCAGCTTACGCATATCAATATGCCGGAATAAAAATTGTATGTCGTCGTTGTCCTTGTAAAAATTAGCCATAAATTCCTTTTGTATCTCGTATCTCGTGAAGCGTATCTCGTATTTTTATTCTCATTTTACGAAATACACTTAATCAAGTTTCTTAATTAAGTTCCTTAGCATTCGGCACTCATGATCAAGCTTCTCCAGCAGATAAGTTTTTCTTTGTTCATCAATGTATTTTAGCTCTGCTGCTATCTCGATTTGCGTTTCCAACTCTGCGCAGGAACCTAATGCTATGTACAAAAATTGCTTGTATTCCTTGTTATGAAATCTATTAAAACCTTCAGCGATATTTGATGGTATGGAAATAGAACAGCGTTGCATTTGACTGGCTAAACCGTAAAACTCTCGTTTTGGAAAACATTCTGTGGTTTTGTATACATCTTTCACAATTTCTATACCCTTCCTCCATATCTCCAAATCTTTGAAATTCTTGATCTTTTCAACCATATTTGATATCTCGATTTCCAAGCGAGATACGCTTCACGCTTCACGAGATACGAATTTAATTGCTTTTATCATCCTTGGAACGACTTCATTCAGGTCACCGACTATCCTGTAGTGCGCGACCTGAAATATAGGTGCTTCTGGGTCGCTATTGATGGCAATGATTTTTTGGCTTTGGGTCATGCCGGCCTGATGCTGGATTGCTCCGCTTATTCCGACGGCTATATATAGGCTTGGCCGAACCGTCGTGCCGGTCTGTCCGACCTGATGGTCGCGGTCGATAAAGCCCAGGTCAACCGCTGCTCTGGAGGCAGCCGGCGCTGCGCCGAGGCAATTTGCGAGGTCCCAAACAAGCTTGAAATTTTCTTTGCTGCCGACGCCTGCTCCGCCGGCAACGATTATCCTCGCTGCTTTCAGGTCCACCTTCTTTGGGCGTTTGTGCTCATCAAGTATCTCAAGAGGCAAATCTTCCTGTGATAGTTTTACATTCCCTGTAATAATCTCGCCCCGGCGTGTCACGTCAGGATGGGGCATCGGCATTACGCCTTCGCGGACGGTAGCCATCTGCGGCCAGCGGTTGAGATTTATAATGGTAGCAATGATGTTTCCGCCGAAGGCAGGCCTTATCTGAAACAGCAGCTTCTTGTGAAGTTTCCCCTCTTTTGCGGTTTTGTGATCGCCGATTTGCAGGTCTGTGCAGTCAGCAGTTAGGCCGGCTTTGGCCGCACTTGCGATTCGAGGTGCAAGGTCTCTGCCGGTAACTGTTGCTCCATAAAGCACTATTTGCGGCTCGTATTTATGGATCAAGTCGAACATTACCTTTGCGTAGCTATTTGTCTGATAGACTCCGAGCAGCGGATGTTTAGCTACATATACCTTATCAGCCCCGAATTGAATTAATCTTGCCGGGAGGTCTTTCCCGCTGCCCCGCCTTGCGTCGGGAGACGCAGGGGCAAGGGAATCGCTGCTCAAAAGGACGGCTGCCAATTTCACGCCGAGCGTGTCAGCTAATCGGCGAGCTCTACTCATCAATTCGAGTGGAGTATCCTCTAATTTCCCGTTATGCTGCTCGGCAAAAACCCAAACCTCACCTTTTCTATTTACGTCAATCATGCGAATCCTAACCTCAGGACTTTTATGTTCCCGTTCCCGCTCCCCGCTTCCGCGGCCCACAGGATGGCTTGCGCCAGGACAAGTGTACCCCTGACTTCGGGGAACTCAGTCGAGCCGCGAAGGCAGGGGGCAGGAAAGCACGGGGGTGATTTTTCAGTACTGGTGTCTATCGCGTCCGCCGCGTTCTCCATCGCGTCCGCGACCAAAACCACCGCGTCCGCCGCGTCCGCCGCCGCGTCCGCCGTATCCGCCGCCGCCAGGTCCGCGGCTCTGTGGTCTGGGACGAGCTTCATTGACGTTAATGGATCGGCCTTTTACATCCTGACCGTTCACGCCGGCAATCGCAGCTTCAGCTTCTGCTTTGGCCGGCATTTCTACAAAACCGAATCCTCTGGCTTCGCCGCTAAACTTGTCTTTAATGATGTTGACTGAGCTGACCTCGCCGAAAGCCGCAAAAGCCTGACGCAAATCATCTTCTGTCACATCTTGTGACAAATTACCCACATAAATGTTCATTTGACTTTCCTTTCCGATACTAAACGATATTT
>CAZRNB010000154.1:0-5867 GCA_964601355.1 uncultured Pirellulales bacterium | reverse complement strand
GCAACCGCGTCGAAAACTCTGCCAAGGCTGGATGTCTTTACGCAACTAACACCTTTTTCAAGCTGCTCAAGAATAAGTTTTGAGTTTTGAGTTTTAAGTTTTGAGTTTTCATTTGAGCATGCTTCAATTCGTTCAAGCAGCCAATTGAATTTTTGCAGGGTTAATTCACGTCCGTGTGCCTTTTTTAATAACGATAGAGCCGGTCTTATGGCTTCTTTGCTTGCCTTATCAGCGCCGGCAAGGTCATAGTAGGCTAAGTGGCCGAACCGCTCAAATTTCTCTAATGTTGCTATCATACACTCACAGCCCCAGATGGCACCATCGGTTCCGTAGCCGGTGCCGTCACACACAATGCCGATGACAGGCCCAACGAGGCCGTGCTCGACTAAAACCGATGCAATGTGCGCCCAGTGATGCTGAACTTGAATAACTTTTACCCCGTTAGAAAATCCTGCTAAATGTAAGGTGGCGACCTCTGGTGTTTTACTTCTAACGGGGTTTACGCCGGGCAGAGACTTGGCATATTGCGTGGATAAATATGACGGATGAAGGTCACAAACAACAGCCTTCGGCTCGACCTCAAACAGCCTTCGCAGGTGCTCGATTGAGTCGATATAATGATGAAAAACCTCTGCATCTTCGAGGTCGCCAATGTGCTCGCTGCAAATAAGCTGGTTTTGCTTGACAAAGCAAAAGGTGTTTTTCATATCCGCCCCCGCTGCGAATAAGTCCTGCGGAGAATTTATTTCGTGATGTGTGATGCGTGATGCATATTGTGTCCTGTCATTCCCGCGCAAGCGGGAATCCATTTCCTTTTCGCACGACGCATCACGCACGACACACGACGCACGACGAATAAAAATCGGCGTCGGAACATAACCTCTGGCTCTTCGCAGCGGAACAGACTGCTCGTCGATAAAATGGATCACCGAATCATCAACCTGCCGATAAATTTCTCTGTCGTGCATCAAAAAGGCATCGGCGACACAGCCGAGCCGCTCCAGTGCTTTTTCATTTTCACAAATCAATGGCTCATCTGAGATATTGCCGCTGGTCATTACTAAGACCTCTATTCCCTGTTCAAAGAGCAGATGATGCAACGGAGCGTAGCACAGCATAAAGCCTAAAGTGTCAACGCCTTCGGCTACCGATGGGGCTATAGCAGAATCTTTCTTTCTTGGCAGCAAAACGATTGGAGCCTGTGGACTTTTTAAGAGCTTCTCGGCTGCTTCACTAACGATGGCATATTTTTTTATTTTTTCGATAGAATCGGTCATCATAGCAAAGGGTTTATGGTCGCGTCTTTTACGCTGCCGCAGCCTTTTAACGGCCTGGTCATTAAGCGCATCGACAGCGAGGTGGAATCCGCCTACGCCCTTTATAGCGATAATTTTTCCTGCTTTAAGAAAACGTGCAGCTTCAGCAATTACTGTGTTACTCTCTGTTTTTATTGTCTTACCGGAACGGTCGGCCAGCCAGATTTTCGGTCCACAAGCCGAACAGGCTACCGGCTGGGCATGGAAACGCCGGTCGGTGACATTCGTATATTGTGTAGTGCATCTGTCGCACATCGCAAAGGCCGACATCGTGGTATTGGGCCTATCGTAGGGAATTGTTTTGACGATGGAATACCGCGGCCCGCAATTCGTGCAGTTTATAAACGGATAGCCGAAGCGAAAGTTTTTTTTGTCGAAAAGCTCTGCGAGGCAGTCGCTGCAGGCAGCGATATCCGCGGTTACCTGCGATAAAGCAACACCCTCGGCATCGCTTGTTTTAATGATGAATACATTTTCACCCTTGACAACGGGCATGTCAATTACTTTGCAGGATTGTATCTCTGCCAATGGAGGTTTGTCCTTAGACCGAAGGCGCAATAAAAATTCAGATATTTTTTCTTCTTGGCCCTGCAATTCGATTGTTACGCCTTTAGTGTCGTTATAAACGAAGCCGTTAAGGTTCAGCTCGCACGCTATCCGATACACGGCCGGCCGAAAGCCGACGCCCTGCACGCGCCCGGTTATAAGTATTTTTCTTCTTTTTATCAAAGCTTTTAATGCCCCTGGTTATTCCTCGAACATAGATAAATTCCTGACTATGGTTAGCTAAGTCGAGCCGCAACAATTGTACAAGATTCTAATAGTAAAACTCAAGCATAGAGGCCAAGTTTGCAAGCTTAGCTTGATACATAAGTGGTAATTTTGGCGTAAACCCCGTTAGAAGTAAAACATCAGAGGTCGCCACCTTACATTTAGTAGGATTTTCTAACGGGGTAAAAGGGGAATTCGCAATATGACGTTATTTCTGCGCAAAATGACGATTGATAATGGACGATAAATTATATAATATATTCAATAAAATATGTGGCTCGTTTGTTTGCTTTTCAACACGCAATCAAGGTTTTTACATCACAGTTGACAGGCAGTATTGTGCTTTGAAGAGAGTGAGGTAGAAATTTCACCCAAATAAACCCTTTCTTTTTTTATAAGCGTTCATGGGAAAACCGCATTTTTGTCATTGCGAGCGAAGCGAAGCAATCTAAAATCGTTCGTTTTTGAGATTGCTTCGGCCTAAAGGCCTCGCAATGACATAAAAACGCCTTATTTTCTGCGTGAACGGTTACCTTTTTTTAATTATCGGCTTGGGCAGGAGTGTAAGTTTTGGACATGGGTTTTATGCTGGAGTTTTTTTAAAGGTAATTGATGTTTAGCGTATAGTTCAATTACGAATGCTATTTTAATCTTTTTTCCAGTTTTTATTTGGAGGAATAATCATGTGCAATAAATGGTTCTATTTGGTCCATGCCGTTTTGACGTTAATTATGATTGCCACTGTTCCTGCTGGCGCAGCGGTACCTATCACGGTTGAGAATTACAGCTTTGAAATACCCAACGATGGTGCTAAACGTGATATAAGTGTAGGCAAACCCGGTGTCGTTACAGGCTGGGCGAGAGTAGATCCGACCACCTCAGCAGGCCGGGAATTCGGCTGGACTCCCACCAATGGTACTGCTACTGGCTTTATGGGCAATGATGCCGTGATTTACAACCTCACCGATTTCCTTGCTATGGAGGGAGATGCATTCCACTTGACATTTGATTCCAGATCCACCTGGCAGGCGAATACCTTGCGTGCACAGCTTTATTATAATGTTAATGGGACTCGGGTGGTATTTGCCACTATGGATATTGATATAACGCCAGGTACTCCTCCACCTGCGGCGACTCAAATGAAAACATTTAACCTTGACAGCAATTCGGTTGATCTCACTGCAAGAGACTGCAAAATCGGTATTCAGTTCCAGCATAAAAATGCGGGAAAATGGGTAAATGCGACAACGGGAGAAATCGACACCAATATATGGTGCGGTCTTGACTGGATTGAGCTCGAGCTTACCAGCCCTCTTATGAGAGCTCAGAATCCCTCTCCGAAGCATGAAAGCTCATACGGAGCTTCCAGTGCGACCCTTACATGGGTTCCAGGTCCTAACGCACCGGCCGTGAACAGCTACCACGTGTACTTTAGTGACAATTGGGCTGATGTGAACGAAGGTACCACTGCTGCGGACAAGGGCTCGACCAGCACCGCAAGCTATTCGGTTAGCGATCTTACCCAGGGCCTGACTTATTACTGGCGTGTCGATTCGGTCATTGGAGCGGATATCTATCGTGGCAATATCTGGAAATTCACTATTGTACCTACATTTGCATATAATCCCAATCCGGCTACAAACACCGAGCTTGTTTCCGTGGATACAATTCTTAGCTGGGAAGCGGGCACCGGTGCTGTTAAGGGACACGTTATTTTCTTTGGCGACAATTTTAACGATGTAAATAATGCCCTATCACGAACTATGGGCTCGCCCCCATTCAGAGTATTTTCAAGAGTCCCGGCCGATGTGAACTGGGCTCCTTCGGAAGCCAAGCTTATTCTTGAAACCAGCAAGACTTACTACTGGCG
Source organism: uncultured Pirellulales bacterium (assembly GCA_964601355.1). GTDB lineage: Bacteria > Planctomycetota > Phycisphaerae > Sedimentisphaerales > Anaerobacaceae > CAZRNB01. Next base: position 1,910 of record CAZRNB010000154.1, on the reverse strand, counting down.
AGTTGATGAAGTCCAGTCCATATCGCCTCTAAAAATGTACAAGGGCGAGGTCTGGCAGTTCACAACCGTGCCAATAAAAGGGCTCGGCTCTATCACTCGTGATGTTTGGGAGGGAATCAGCGGCCTGGCTGTTTCCGATCTGACGAGCGACCCGAATTATCCCGATGGTCCGAGCTACACTGAGATGCTCACCAGCTTCGAGGCTCCGCACATGGCGATAGTAGAATATGGTTCCCGTATATACGGCTGGCTCTATATACGCAGCTCCGGCGAATATACATTCTGGATCGCCAGTGGCGAGAACAGCCAGCTATGGTTTGGCACGCACCCCTCAACCGCATCTATTATTGCCTTTGTAGATAGCCAGGAAGGCAGGGCCGGCTGGACCGAACCTCGCCAGTATGATAAATTCCCTGATATCCAGAAGGCCGATCCGATATACCTGCAAAACGGCACTTTGTATTACATCATGGCGCTGCATAAGAAAGGCTGGGGCCACGATAATCTGTCGGTGGCCTGGAGCGGGCCTGACAGTAATGGAGTACAAGAGGTGATTCCAGGTACAAGTCTAATACCATTTGACCAGGTTGAGCTGGTAGCGGCTGCTGGGCCGAATCCGAGAGATCAGGCGACGGATGTGTCCAGGCAGCCTACCCTTAGCTGGATACCGGGACAATATGCCGCTGCACACGAGATATATTTCGGCAAAGATTTTAACAATGTAAATGATGCTGGCACATCTACGACCGAAATTTACAAAGGCCAACAGTCTGATCCCAATTATGTACCCGTAACTCTCGAATTTAACACTACCTACTACTGGCGAGTTGATGAAGTCAATGACGCTCACCCCGATAAGCTGTGGAAAGGTATGATCTGGAGATTTACGACGGGTGACTTCCTGGTTGTGGACGACTTTGAAGGTTATAACGACATTGATAACATAATATACAATACATGGTCAGACTACTATACGAATAATACCGGCATGACTGTAGGACACCTTGAGGCTCCGTTTGCTGAGCAAAGGATATTTCACACCGGCTCTAAAGCTATGTACATGCATTACGACAATAATGGCACCGTAAATGAGGGCACCAATTTTGAGCAGGCGGGGACACTACTTTATTCCGAAGCGCAGCGCCAGTGGAATGAGCCCCAGGATTGGACCAAAGAAGGTGTTAATTCGTTAGCACTGTGGTTCAGAGGCATACCTGCATCTTTCGGCAGCTTCACACCGGGGCCTCCGATTTACATAATGACCGCCCGCGGGACGGACATCTGGGGTACGTCTGACCAGTTCCACTTTGCCTATAAGCAGGTCTCCGGCGAAGGAACCATAATAGCTAAAGTAACCCGTGTTGATAACACTAACCCATGGGCCAAGGCTGGAGTGATGATCCGCCAGACGCTGGATGCAGATTCACCACACGCAATGGTAGTTGTTACACCTGGCCAGGGAGTTGCCTTCCAGCGCCGTACTATTGCGGCTATCGACAGCGAATCGACTGCAGACCCAAATTTCACTGCTCCGCTATGGGTGAGGTTGACCCGCAGCGGCAACACGTTTGCCGCTGATTATTCAACTAACGGATCGAGCTGGACGCCGCTGGGTACGCCTGTGCCGATTTTGATGCCTACAATCACTTATGCGGGCTTATGCCTGACCGGCCATAACGTCGCAGAAACATGCACGGCCGAGTTCTCTAATGTTACCATGCCTGCTTCGGCCACAGGTCAGTGGGAGAACGAGGATATTGGCATAACGAGTAACATCGCCGAGCAGTTGTACGTGGTTCTGCAGGATAGCGCTGGTAATAGCAGTCCAATGGTCAGCAATTCGGACCCGGCCGCGACAACCATAGCCGTTTGGACGCCGTGGAATATCCCGCTGACAGATTTTGTCGGCG
>CAZRNB010000153.1:0-5918 GCA_964601355.1 uncultured Pirellulales bacterium | reverse complement strand
AAAAACTGTAAATTAAACTTTTTTCAGTGAGAGCTTGACATAGACCGTCTCCACTTCGTCCCGATGAATCGGGACTTCGGTCGAAATGACAATGAGTCTTTTCTACAGAGCAAAATCAATATGCAAAATGTAAAATTTGTTCAGCTCATCGCTCTTTGTTCGTTGCTCATTGTGTTTCGATGAACTATAAACAAAATACAATTTTATCTTTTAATTTTTGAGTTTCCCGATAGGAGCTATATTATGAAAAGCAGGGTGCTTTCCATTATCACTTTGATATTGTTTATCATCGGTTCAGCCGGATGTACCAGGAAGAGTGACGTCGTTATTCTCAAGATCGGCCATTCGCTCGACGTTGAGCATCCGGTTCACAAGGCGATGGTCTTCATGGCGGAAAAGCTCAAGGAAAAGTCCGGCGGTAAGGTTATTTTGCAGGTGTATCCCGGCGAGCAGTTAGGCTCCGAGCGGGAAATGATCGAGCAGCTCCAGTTAGGCTCGCTTGATATGGCCAAAGTATCCACCTCGCCGCTGGAAAGCTTTGTCCCCATAGTCGGCGTCTTTAGTGTACCTTATCTATTCAGAGACAGCGACCATCTTTGGATGGTCTTGGAGGGATCTGTCGGTGAAAGGATAAAAAATGCGGGCGAAAAAGTGGGATTAAAAGGGCTGTGCTATTACGATGCCGGCAGCAGGAGCTTTTACACAAAATCGAAACCGATTCTCGCACCGGCTGACCTTGCCGGAATGAAAATAAGGGTGCAGGAAAGCAAAACATCAATGCAAATGATTCAAGCCCTGGGTGCATCACCGACTCCGATCGCATGGGGTGAGTTATACACATCGCTGCAGCAGGGAGTTATTGACGGCGCTGAAAATAATCCGCCGAGCTTTTATCGTTCCCGCCACTTTGAGGTCTGCAAGCATTATAGCCTCGATGAGCATACGATGGTTCCCGACATAGTGCTTATGAGCATGGCGACCTGGAAGAAACTATCGCCGGACGTTCAAAAAATGGTGCAGGATGCGGCCAACGAATCAGCACAGTACCAGAGACAACTATGGAAAGAAGAGACGAAAGATGCACTTAAAAAGGTGCAGGAGCAGGGCGTCAAGCTGTATAATCCGGATAAAGCCGCCTTTAGAGAAAAAGTCAGGCAGATGCACGAGTCCTACAAAGGCTCAGAAATAGGTGAGCTTCTGCAGGAAATTAATAAGGTGAAATAATTTCATCCTTCGCAGTACTGCTACGGAGAATGGATATGCTGGATGTGATCCTCAAACTAAAAGCGTGGCTCGTTAGGTGTCTTGAATTGACCGTTATGGTGGTTATGGGGTTGTTGGTCGTCGATGTGGTCTGGGGAGTGTTCACCAGATATGTCACACGCCACCCCAGTTCCTGGACCGAAGAGCTGGCAAGGATGCTTTTGATATGGGTTGGATTGTTAGGTGCCAGTATAGGTGTCATCAGGAAAAGTCATCTGGGGGTAGATTATTTTGTTGGCAAGTTGAATGAAAGATGGAGGACTATTGGGCAGTTGGTAGTTTATCTGCTCATTGCTGTTTTCGCGGCCGTCGTCCTGATATATGGCGGCTACAAACTTGTTTCTTTGACACTTGCAACCTCTCAACCTTCTCCTGCTCTGAACATTCAATGGGGACATGTTTATTTGGCCCTGCCAATCAGCGGATTTTTCATAGTTTTATTTTCCATCGAAATGGTAATTGAAAATATCGGCAAGCTGCTTGTCTTTCGGGTCACGAGCGACGAGCGACGAGCGACGGATTAAGGATTATGCAATATGGATATGCCGGTGATTATTCTGACGGTTAGTTTCATTTTCTTCCTCCTGATAAATGTGCCCATCGCTGTAAGCATTGGGTTATCCACATTGTTGACACTTCTGTATGTAACAGGCTCGGTTGAGGGCGCTGCGAAGATTATTGCTCAGCAGACTGCCACAGGTATCGATAGCTTCGCACTGCTTGCTATACCATTTTTTATTTTGGCCGGTGGGTTTATGGGAAAAGGGGGACTGGCGCGCAGGCTTGTTGATTTCGCCGGTGCTCTTGTCGGCCGGTTCACAGGCGGTCTGGCTTATGTCAATGTTTTGACCTGTATGATGTTTGGTGCTATTTCCGGCTCTGCGGTAGCCGCGGTATCGGCTATCGGCGGCTTTATGATTCCGGAGATGAACAAGAAAGGCTATGACAAGGATTTTAATGTGGCTGTTTCTATCGCTGCCGCTACTACGGGGCTTCTAATTCCTCCCAGTAATATCATGATTGTCTATGCGCTGGTGACCAGCGGGGTGTCTATTCTGGCTATGTTTCTGGCGGGTATTCTCCCCGGGATAGTGGTTGGTTTGTTTTTGATGTTGGCAGCCGGTATCATCAGTAAAAAAAGGCATTATGGCTCCGGGGATAAAGCAAGTTTGACAGAAGTCCTCAGCTCTTTTATGCGGGCGATACCGAGCTTGCTGCTTATCATCATAGTCCTGGGCGGTATCTTAAAAGGGATTTTTACAGCAACCGAAGCGGCAGCCATCTCGGTTGTCTATTCGTTTATCCTGACGGTTGTGATTTATAGAGAGGTCAAAATCAGAGAAATACCCCAAATGTTACTTCAGTGCGGAATTATCACGGCGGTTGTGATGCTTTTGATAGGAACCTCATCAGCGATGGGGTGGGTGATGGCAACCCAAAATATTCCCCAGACTGTAAGTATGGCGTTGATGTCCATCTCAAACAATAAAATAGTTATCCTTCTGATTATCAATATCATACTCTTATTCGTGGGGTGTTTTATGGATATGACGCCTGCGGTTCTTATCTTTACTCCTATTTTTCTTCCCATGGTAATGCAGCTTGGGATGAATAAGATTCATTTCGGGATAATTATGATTGCTAATCTTTGCATAGGTCTGTGCACCCCGCCGGTGGGCGCCTGTTTGTTTGTAGGCTGCGGTATAGGCAAGACTACTATATCGAAGGTAACAAGGCCCCTTATTCCATTTTTCATTGCTATGATAGCAGCATTGATGCTGATAACGTATATTCCGCAGATTTCACTGTTTATTCCTAAATTATTTAAGCTTCTTTAAATGCGTGTTTGGGGCGGGTTTTTCGTATATGTTTAACCAGAGGAAAAACCATCCCCAAAGCCTTTGTCCCTTCAACCGGATTCGGCAGGCTCACCACAGGTTCGCTCAGGACAGGCTTTGGGGCTGCCACCCGATAAAATTGATGCGTAAAGGGTAGCATCCCCAAGCGCAGGACCCCAGCAATGTGGAGTCCAAGATTGGGGATGGCTTTGTATTTCATATCTTGCTAAACACATACGGCCCTTCTCCACGACATTTCGAGAAAATATAGGTACAACAATAGAATGACAAATCTCAAATACACAGCCATGACCGTAGGTAAAACCGCCGCCGCAGCGATTGTTTATATTGCTGTCACTGTGTATTTATATCAGCCGCAATTCAAAAAGTTCGATGCGGTACAGTACCTCCTTGTTTTAAATGTCCCTCTGGCTTGTTTAGGCTGCTTTGTGCTTAGCCAGCGGTGGATAGCGACGTTTGCCGGCTCATTTTTTTGCTGGTGCAATGTACGGCTTTGGAGCATTCTCACTCGGCTTAGGCAGATTTCATCCGGCCGCGGGTCTTTTAGCAGCCGGCATACCGTGGCTTTTCTGCCCGGCTTCATTCAGTGCAAAAACCAGGTGGCGGTGGTTAAGCTGGCCATTGTCGGCTTTACCCTTTTTGTCGATATTGGTGTTTTTTCAGATCTCCAGCCATTATCGTTTGTTCGCGGTGCCGATACGAGCCAAACTGCATTTAGCCGATTTGGCCGGCCTGGCGGCTCCGCTGGCTATGGCGCAGAAAGGTGACACACTGGTCGGTTTTTATCATGTGCCGATAGCAGCTCTTATGATGGGCTTTGCTATCTTGGTGACAGCCCGGCGGTACGGCATTATGGCAATTCTTTGCCTGGGTACAATATTGGCTTTTTGCGGGCCTTTTTACGGTGTCAGCCCAATTATGTGGTTCACTATCCCCTTCTTGTGCTGCTCGGTTTTGATAGGGGTAGGTTTGCAGGGGCTTGCCTCAGCCGGTTACGCTGACAGAAAATGGGTTCTGCTGACCGCAGCCGTTTCTGGAGCGCTGGCCATCGTGACACTGCTGCTGGCGACAAAGTGCTTCCAGGTGCTCGCAGGCCTCGGCAATGATGCCGCCAGGCTTCTAACCGAATCTGCCAAGATGTATGTCCTTGGAGCAATCACAACTGCGATTATTTTCTTTCTGGTTCGTACAAAGCTGCGGCTCACTGCTATACGATGGATTCTGCTTTGCTCGGCGATGGCAATTGATATGTTCTTCAGCGCAAGATTTATCGTCGATAAAACTTTTTGAAGATAAGAATTTGGTGGGGCAAGCCCCACCCTACGTGCTATGCGTTGAATGTTTCACGCTCAATTTCACCTAAATAGAACCGACCGTCATTCCGCATAAAATTGAGCATGGCGTCGAATTGCTGGTCTATGAAGTGAGAATCATTAGAAATGATAGCAACTGCGATGACGGCTATGGTTTTATTATCCTGATGTTCGACCTCCGCAATAGAGATGTTGAATCTGCTTTTCAGTCTGCCGATAAGGCCCTTTATAATGCTTCTTTTTTCCTTCAGCGAGGTTATTCCGTGCAAACACAAATGTGCTTTCAAAAGGCCAATGGTCATACTTTCGACCCCTACTGCTCGATGCCTGTTTTAAGTCTTGACATGCTGGGAGCGGATTTTTTCCAGCAGGCGTTTGGTAGCTAAGATGCCGTCATTTTCATTGAGTCTATTACCCTCGTACTCAATGCCCACGAAGCCCTTATAGCCGGCAGCAAGCACTATGTTCATCATCCGCTGATAGTCTATCCTGGTCTCATTGCCCTGCTCATTGAAGTCGTAGCTCTTGGCGCTAACCGCCTTGGCATAAGGCATCATTGCCTTAACCGCTTCATAACGGTCGATCTCGGCTGGGAAATTGCCGAAGTCGGGCAGCGTCCCGCAATTAGAAAGCCCCACTTTTTTGATGACGGTGGTCAGCCACTGGGGATTTGAAGACAGGCCGCCGTGATTTTCTACGATGACGTTTATTTTATATTTAAGAGCAAACTCGCTTAATCGTCTCAGACCATCGGAGGCAAGATTTATCTGCTCATCGTAAGTGCCTGCCGAGGAGGCGTTGACGCGGATGGAGTGACAGCCCAAAATCTTAGCGGCCTCGACCCACTTGTAATGGTTCTCGACAGCCACGTCGCGTCGCTTTGAATCCGGGTCGCCGAGATTTCCCTCGCTGTCGCACATAATAAGAAGTGACTTTACGCCGTTATCCTTAGCCCGCTTTTTCATCTCGGTCAGGTATTTAGTATCTTTAGCCTTATCCATAAAAAACTGGTTGACGTACTCGACCGCCTCGATGCCGAAGCTGCGGGCCTCTTTGGCAAAGTCAAGGTTGTCCATTTTCGGCTCGGCTTTGCCGAAAAGCCGGCGATTCAGCGACCATTGAGCTAATGAAATCTTAAAAGGCTCCTTTGAATCCGCACACATTTTGTCAAGGCAGGCACATCCATTTAGACAAAGGCCGCCGACCGTACCAGCGCCAATAGCAAGAAATGTCCTTCGTTCCATAATCATTTCCTTCCCTAAATCTTTAATCTGTCTTTTACTATCCAATGAGCTGCACATACATTTGTTCACAAATTAAAATACAATAGCATCCCTATATTCAGCAAGAAAAAAACGAATTGAAAAAAAGCCTGCTTACCTGATGATTTCTTCGATGGCTCGTGCCACTATGTAGTCCGGCAATTTATTCAGAGATGGTTTTGACTGATAATCACGTATAATGCTTTTGTCAGGAAACACTC
>CAZRNB010000152.1:0-5972 GCA_964601355.1 uncultured Pirellulales bacterium | reverse complement strand
TCTGCAAAGCCTTTGGCAGCCTGAAAAATCTACCTACAAACAGCAGGTGCACCCGAAAGAATTGATCCCTTCATAATTCATTGGACTTTTTGGTTTTTTAGAGTATTTGAATGAGAGTTATTTTCGACTTATTTTATGTTCTGATAGCCATAGCGATAAGCCCTATGGTTGTTTATCGGGTCATCAGGCACAAACGCTACCGCACCGGCTGGGCCCAGCGATTCGGCAAGATTTCCCGCAATTATCCAGAGAAAAAATGTATCTGGCTGCATGCAGTAAGCGTAGGCGAGGTGAACGCTGCGAAAACCATTGTCGATGAGCTTCAAAAGAAATTCAGCAATTTTGAGATTGTAATAAGCACTACCACCGACACCGGCTTTGCCCGTGCAACGAACGTTTTCGGAAAAAGCCTCGAAGTATTTTATTTTCCTCTTGATTTTTCCTGGATAATGCGTCGTGCCTTTCGCAGAATTCAGCCGTCACTGTGTTTATTGATGGAATTAGAGGTTTGGCCGAACTTCGTTAATATTGCCCATAAATTAAATGTCCCTGTCGTCGTAGTCAACGGGAGGATAAGTGACAGAAGCTTTTCCAGATACAAAATTGTAAGGCCTTTCGCTGCGAAGATATTCAGCAAGGTTAGTCTCACTCTCGCCCAAACGGATGAGTATGCTGAGCGTTTCAAACAGATCGGCTGCCCTAATGAAAATGTAATTGTCACCGGCTCACTTAAGTACGACACCGCTCAAATCACCGACAAAGTCGAAGGTGCGGACGAGCTTGCACAACGGATTAATATTTCGTGTCATTGCGAGCCCGAACAAAGTGAGGGCGCGGGAATCTCAAAGCCGGCCGATAAGATGGCTTCGGTCGCGGAGTTTATCCTGAGCGGAGTCGAAGGACTCCCTCGCAATGACGTTATTGAGGGTGGAAGGATATGGGTTGCAGGAGCTACAGGGCCTGGCGAAGAAGAGATTATCCTCGATGTTTTCAAGGAGTTAATCAAGCAATTCAGCGATCTTCGATTGGTAATCGTGCCTCGCAAGCCGGAACGTTTCGACGAAGTCGCACAGCTTATAGAACAATCTGGCTTTAACCTTATCCGATACAGTGAAATCAAAACTGCAACAACTGATGCCAGCATAAAATCGACGATCGACTATCAACTAACGACTAAAGACTTTGTAATTCTCGGTGACACGATGGGCGACCTGCGAAAGTTTTATTCGCTTGCGACAGTAATCTTCGTTGGCCGGTCTCTTATCCCAATGGGCGGCTCTGATATGATGGAGGCCGCTGCTTTGGGCAAATGCACAATATTTGGAACGTATGCTTTTAATTTCCAGCAGGCTGTTGATGCCCTTGTTAAAGATAACGGCGCTATTATGGTTAGAGATAAAGAGGATTTACTTGCGACAATGCGTAAATGTCTGACTGAATCTGATTATGCTGAACGAATCGCCAAGAACGGCCGCGAAGTAATAAGAAAAAACCAGGGCGCCACAAAAAAAACCATCGACCAAATCGCCGGATTTCTCAATGGTTGATGTCTTTGTCATTCCCGTGCAGACGGGAATCCATTTTCTATCATGTTTGATTAGATAGCGTTTGCTGCGAACAACAATTCTTTATATTTTTCCCCGCCGTACCACGGCGGGTTTGAGATTACCTACACCTGTTCAGCAACCAGAATGCTGCATAGAAATTTACGATTGACGATACTATTCTGCGAAGTACGCTACGTAGCAAAAGTTGCCAATTGAAAATCTAAAATCGTAAATTGTAAATCGCAAATCGAAAATTGTTGTTGCTTTTATCGACAATCACCACTATAATAAACTATATATTGGATTAGCAAAATAGGGACAACAATATGGGTATGTTCAAGAAAAAAGTTAGAGTATCCAACACCAAGAAACCGGAAATGTTCTTTGAGGAAGAATTGTGGATTGATACTGGTGCCCTCTATTCTTTCGTGCCTGAGGATTATCTTCAAAAGATAGGCGTGGAGCCTTCCGCAACACGGAATCTGGTTCTCGCAGACGGAAGACAGCAAGCTCGGCTTCTCGGCTTTTGCGATTTCCAAATTGAGGGTCTGGAGGGTAATATTCCGTGTCCGGTTATATTCGCTCCGAAGGGATCGTTGTTGCTGCTTGGTGCTACGGCTCTTGAGAATTTCGGAGTTGAAGTAGATCCCATCAATAAGAGACTCAAGCCAATTCTCGCAGTAATCGGCGGTTTTCTCACGTCAAGCGTCCCCTCGACAGGTTCGGGGCAGGATCACGTATAGCGTTTAGCAACGAGGATCGAGCATCCAGTATCGAGTATCAGGAACGTTCAATCTAACCGCTATGAATCCCTTATACCCAATCGAAAATCTTAAATTGAAAATCGCAAATTTTATGTTGCTTTTCCCGACAATTACCACAATAATACACAAAAGAGAGAATTTTAACATTATCGAGTTAAGGGAAGTGAAAATGGATCTACAAGGTATTCGTGAAGCTCTGTACAAAAAACCCTTTAAGCCCTTTACTATTTCACTGGCGGATGGGCGTTCGTTTTTCGTTCCTCACCCGGAGCTGGTGGCTGTAGGTAAGCGTCGGGTCATCGTGGTTGAGCCGGATGATTCCTGGTCGGAAATTGAGCCGTTGCTGATTGTGTCTCTGGATTACGATGGCAAACGCCGTCCCCGGACGAATCGCCGCAAACGGAGCAGTGCTTAGCAGATGAGTGGCATGCCCAAACTCGTTTGGGCATGGTTTCTTATGCGTGGATCGTTACGCAATACGCATCACGCAAGATATGATTTATTTGGAGGTCAAAAACGACAGGGCTTCAAAAAGCCGCGATTAGATTTTCCAAAAGGCGTCTTATGTGGAAATCATATAATACATAGTTAGGTACCCATCAAGTACGACGGTTTGGGAGGCGAGACATGCTATGTCAGGGGACAGAGACATGAACAACGAGCAGAACAAGCCAACGAATGCAGAAGTCCAAGCGGCGTATGAGGCAGTGAACCAGCACTGGTCCCATGCGGAGCAAGAACGCTGGTCCATACTTTACAACTTCCTCATGGCCAACACTATTCTCCTGCTGGCTTGGGCAGCGGTCTATGCCTCCGCTGTTTCCGTCAAGTCGCCCGTGCTATTAGTCTTGTCCGCAGGCGGCGTTCTAATCAGCATTCCCTGGCTAATAATAGGCTGCCGCGTTAACGTGTTCATTAGGCGGTATGGTGAGCTGGGAGAAAAGGTGGAAAATCTCCTCCACCTCCAGGACCTCGGTCCATTTCACCGTGGCGAGACGATAAGAGCCGAGGGGCAAGTCAACGTCACCGAGCAAAGGTGCCGGGTAACCGCAATGGAACAGGTAGGCAGATGGATTCCCTCTCGGGTATTTGTACTGATTATCCCAGGCCTGTTTGCGGCCATCTACCTTCTGCTCTTTATTCTCTCCTGGCCAGTACTACACCAAGGACATCAAGGCTGTTGAAAAACGTGGCTTGCCCGCCGACTTGTCCGTCATAACTTTTCAGGGTTTAGGGTTCAGGGGTCAGGGTTTATCCGGCTTCGCCGTAAGGGCTACGCCGGGATGAGAAGTTCGTGGTTCAAAGTTTGTTCCCACCAAAGTTAAATAAAATTGCCGTGGTTTGTCTGATGTTGTGTCGAAAGATTTTCTTTTTGACTGGCGGTAAGATGCGGTTATACTATTTTATATGAAGAAGAAGCCAACAATTTACATCGAAACGTCAATCATCAGCTACCTGGCGGCTTGGCCAAGCCCGGACTTGATGACGGCTGCATGTCAGCAAATTACAACAAAATGGTGGCAAGGCTATCGCAAGCTCTATAATGTAGTGACTTCTGCGCTTGTAGTTGCGGAATCTCGCGAAGGAGACCCGCAAATAGCAAAGAAACGGCTCGATTTACTTAAAGGAATTTCTGCATTAAAAACTACCGAAGATGCGAAGGAGCTTGCTCGGGCTTTAACGCAAAAAGGCGCTTTACCACAGAAAGCCCAGGCAGACGCTTTGCATATTGCAATTGCGGCTGTATATAGTGCTGATTATCTGCTCACATGGAATTGTCGTCATATTGATAATCCTGAGACGAAGCCTCTGGTTCGTAAGGTTTGTTTTTCAGAAGGCTATACTTGTCCAGAAATATGCACTCCGTTTGAGATTATGGAGCTAAATGAGTATGAAAAATGAGATTTTACTTGATGTCTGGCGAAATAGAGATGCGTTTGCCAAGCGATGCAACTACAATCTCGATCTTATGATAAAGAAGCTGCAACAGATAGAACGTGACCCTCACAATCCTTTGGCTAAACGGACAAAAAAAACACCATCCAGCCGATTTCGCCATCCGCCGTGTTCTCTTCAGCGCTGAATTTCAGCGAGGGGCTACAAAATAGAGCGAGTAGAGTCAGCAAGGCTGTTGAAAAACGTGGTTCATGGGTCAGAAGTTGGTGGTCAGGGATATTTGGTCGGCATCATGCGTATTGCGTACAGTGTGGAATGTCGGTTCCCTTTTTTTTGTGCTTTTATGCGGTCAGGCGTTTCACTACTTTTCAATGCCATATAGCTAGAAATAATAACAAGTCTTTGTTGTTATTCACTAGATGGTATTGCCATATAGTGAAACATTCTAAAAACTTTGGATAACGAGGGCTGTCGAAAAACGTGTTTCGAGAATCTGCATATCTTCGTGGTTCGCAAAAGGCGGACCTTACAAAGAAACACTGTATATAACGTTTTAAAGAACACTAGATGTCATTGCCATCTAGTAGTGTTCACTCACACAACTGTTAAGCCAAGACAGCACACAATGCTCACGTTCGCTTGCACTATATGGCATTGCCATATAGCGCTCTATCTCACGCAATTTTCCTCCGTAATAATCCAAAATAATCCTTGCTAAATTCTGCTATATGTTATTGACATATAGTAAAAGGCTGCCTATTATGTAAGCCGTGAATGCCAAATTTTTCAATAACTGGACCAATCAGGTCCGTAAGGGATTTCTGGAACTTGCAGTTCTCAACGACATAAACAACCGAAGGATGTATGGGTACGAAATCGAAAAAAGATTTCGTAAGTCACAAGGTTTGCTGTTAAGCGGTGGAGCAATCTATAACATTCTAAAAAGACTGAAGGCACAGCACCTTGTCGAAACCACCGAAACAAAATCTCCAGATGGCCCAAAAAGAAAGTACTACCTAATAACCACTACAGGTTATGATACTCTCGCTCAGATGAACAATTACTGGCAGGCGATCAAAAAACAAGCAAAATCTATTGAAAAAGACAGATAGTATATCATCTGATCTCGCTCATATCCTAACCTCTCCCATGAGCCCGAAACTGTGATCACAAACAGTAAATAGAAAATAGTAAATATTAAATCACGGTTTCTATTTATCTTTGCATCTGTAAGATCAGGTTAGCTCACTAGATTTCAATAACATATAGTAAAAGCTGATGTGTGTACCTTGTGTTGTTATGCCTTTTGGTGGTGTGAGTGAAATTCGCTATATGGCAATGCCATCTAGTGAAATCTACTATAGCGAAATGGCAGTTTTCCCTATATTATAGAGCAAAGGGTGGCCAGCGGGGTTGTTGAGAAGCGTGGTTCGCGGCTCTGCGAGTTCGGAGTTCATTGTTCAGAGTTCGTAGTTTGTTCAAGTCACAGGCGAATAAAATTGCCGCGTCTCTTGAAGTCGGACTTGCAGCGTTTCACTCAAAATTAATTCCACATAACGAGATCTACAAATAATGGATGTCACATATTATTCGGTAGCAGATGCCTCGGCTACGCTCGGCATGACATAGTGTAACTATCCAAAGGATATCCGTAATCCTCCGGCTTCGCTTCAAATAAACTCCACCTAAGGAATCTCACAAATAGTGGCTGTCCCGAATGGCATGAAGATAAGCGATAGGATTTTCATATTAGAAGCGCCTCTCT
>CAZRNB010000151.1:0-6012 GCA_964601355.1 uncultured Pirellulales bacterium | reverse complement strand
GATTCCCGCCTGCGCGGGAATGACAAAAACCGGTTTCCGCAACAGATACTAATTACATTTCTGTGACAAATCAATAGGAGTTTTGTTATGGGAAAACGAAGTGGTTTTACCCTGATAGAGCTTTTGGTCGTCATTGCCATTATTGCGGTGTTAATGGCAATTTTAATGCCCTCCCTCAATCGCGCCAGAGAGCAGGGAAAGAGATCCAGCTGCCTTAGCAATCTTAGGCAGCTTACGTTAGCCTGGATCATGTATGCAGATGAGAACGACGATAAGCTCGTTTGCGGCGATACAGGAGAGTACACCGGCATGTATGGCAGCGTAGCTCTTCTTTTTAATAAATCCCACTATAACGAAAAGCCATGGGTGCTCAAAGACTGGGAAACAAACATGACCGTGGATCAGAGAAAAAGTGCTGTCACGCGAGGGGCGCTGTATCCATACTGTAAAGAGTTGAGGCTCTACAGATGTCCCACTGTTCGCATACAGGAAAGAGTCGTGCGGACATACTCATGCGTCGATTCCATGAATTGTAAGAACTGGGACGATATGGGTGGGGTAATGCTGAAAAGAAGAGTTGAAATTCCCAATCCGACATACAGGTTTGTATTCCTTGATGACGGCGGGGCAGGTCTGGCTCACATGGGCGGCTGGACTGTATATGTCCGGCAGGAAAGATGGTGGGACCCGCCTCCAATACGACATGGTGATGGGACTACTTTTTCTTTTGCCGACGGCCATTCGGAATATGTGAAATGGAAGGACCTGCGCACCATCGAGTTTGGAAAGATTCTTCCGCCGAGAGCTCAGTCTGAGGTGCAGGCGGGCAACGAGGATATCCGCTACGCGGCAATGGGTATGTGGGGCGCGGCGGCAAGAAGGTAAAATTGTATTGCAGTAGAAAACACAAAGCTAAAGTGTTCGAGTGACTTGGTTTTCAAAAAATATTCATCTGGAATAACAAGAGGTTTCATCATCGGCGGGAGAAAAGGCTTTACTCTGATAGAGATTTTAGTGGTAATTGCCATCATCGCTCTGCTGATGGCAATCCTGACGCCTGCCCTGCGGAAGGCCAAAGAAAACGCACGTCAGACAATCTGCAGGTCAAATTTAAGAGACATTGGATTGGGTTTGTTTTTATACCTGCAAAGCAATGATTATACGATGGCTGATTCACGCCGGACCAATGGCTTCTTTTGGTATGATTCAAGAACCAACCTTCGAAAAACTTATGATAATGAGGCTTATTGGGGAGTTGCGTATATAGATTATATAAAGCAGACCAAGGTTTTTGGCTGTCCAAGTTTCAGGAAGACCGCTGAGTTGATATACCCTGTTGATCCATCCTTAGTATGCGAAGCGGGGTTTGGTCTCAATGAAAATGTCAGCGGCAGAAAAGTAACCAATATACGAAACCATTCACAATTTATTGTATGTCACGATCATGCAGAGCCGAAGATGGAGCAGGGAAGCGATGATATGTTCTATAATGATGGCCCCGGCACTATGAATTTACGTCATTATCGTCAGGGCGGTTTTCGCGCAAAATTCTATCGGGGGATTTTCAGACACAACATACGATCCGGTGAAGCGTTCAAAACCGGCGGAAGAGCCAATATTCTCTGGCTGGACGGACACGTTACGTACCTTGAAGAAACTACAGGGGACAACGTCTCTAAACGCTGGTACACGGATGCTGAATAAGATCAGCCATTTCGGCGACCATTTTAAAAATCAGCTTAAAAGCAATAAATAAATATGGTGGAATCTTGTTTTGCGCCAGGACCAAAATAATCTTACATCGAGCTCTTGCAAGCGTAACTTCTGGACGGTACTATGGTGGCACAACGTGACCGGATGTATTGTAATAAGCTCGCGTGACCGGTATTTGCCGGCCGGCGTGCCGATGTATCGGCATTGTTATTAGGGTGTAACTTTGGAAAGAGCCGGTGCTAAAAGGAAAAATGAAACTACAAAAGCGCCTCCGAAACTCTATCGGATTGGCGAGGTCGTTAAATACACGTCTTTTTCGCGGCAGACGATTCACAACTACACAGTAATGGGTCTTATAAACGAGACCGAGTGGACAGCGGGTGGACATCGCCTTTATGATGAATCAGTTTTCAGCATATTGTCTAAAATTTCTCAGTTCAAAAAAGAAAGGAAAACACTCAGAGAAATAAAACTGCTCTTATATAGTTAACGCAGCTAAATTATGCTTGAAAAGGACAGACATAACAGTAAAATTGTGCTTCTAATGTGCCTAAAGTGAACTAAAGTGTCTAAAGTGAGCTAAAGTTGTAATTTATAACTTTAGGCACTTAAGTCACTTCAAACCGATCTAAACGGGAAGATTTTGGGCTTTTTTTGAAAGGTTAGGACTATGGACGGATCTGTAATATTGGCCGCCTCGGTTTGGCAATGGCCAGACTGGGTCACCCTCGGACTATTTTTCGTGGGCATGATTCTGGTCGTCTGGTATTCAATGAGGCAGAAAGAGGAAACCTCGACAGATTATTTCCTCGCAGGAAGAGCCGCAGGCTGGCTTGCTATAGGAAGCTCGATATATGCATCGAATATCGGCTCTGAGCATTTGGTGGGTCTGGCCGGTGCCGGGGCAAAAACGGGTCTGGCGATGAGCCACTGGGAAGCACACGCCTGGCTGGTCCTGGTCTTAGGCTGGGTATTCGTTCCATATTATTCCCGAAGCAAGGTATTTACAGTGCCGGAGTTTTTGGAGAAGCGATTCTGCTCAGGGGCACGAAGCTTTCTGTCGCTGATATCGCTTGTCAGCTATGTTCTGACTAAGGTGGCGGTGACCGTATGGGCCGGAGGCAAGGTTTTCCAGGCGGTCTTGAACGTAAAAGACATTCACCTTCCTATTTTCGGTGATGTTGACTTATTCTGGTTTAGCGCTATTAGCCTGGTTTTAATAACAGGGATTTATACCGTCATAGGAGGAATGAAGGCGGTTCTTTATACATCCGTTCTGCAGGTGCCCGTTATGCTTTTCGGCTCAATTATTATCCTTGTACTTGGACTCTTGAAACTCGGTGGCGGTGAAGGACTTCTTGCAGGCTGGAAACAAGTCGAAAGCGTTTGTGGAGCACAGACAACACAATACGGCGACTCCATGCTAAATATTATTCGATCGCATAAAGACCCCAACTTCCCATGGACGGGCGTTCTTTTGGGTTCAGCTATAATAGGTTTTTGGTACTGGTGCACGGACCAATATATAGTTCAGCGTGTTTTGTCTGCGCCGGATCAAAAGACCGCACGCCGGGGCGCTATTTGCGGCGCATATTTTAAGCTTTCACCGATTTTCATTTTTATGATTCCGGGTTTGATTGCTTATACCATGCACCAAAAAGGCCTTATTAACCTCGGTATAACTTCCACCGGGGCAGTGGATAGTGACGCAGCCTTTCCAGCACTGGTAAGGGAAATTTTGCCGTTGGGTATAAAAGGTATAGTAGTCGGCGGTATGGTTGCGGCATTAATGAGCTCGCTGGCGTCGCTATTTAACTCATCGGCGACGTTATTTACGGTTGATTTCTACAAGAAATATCGACCCCAATCATCGGAAAAGCACCTGGTGCTCGTAGGAAGAATTGCCACCGCCGCCGTAACCTTCCTCGGCATCATCTGGATACCGCTGATGACCGGCCTGGGCAACGTGCTCTATGAATATCTGCAGGATGTTCAGTCCTTGATAGCTCCGGGTATTGCAGCGGTGTTTGTTATGGGTGTATTCTCAAAGTGGGCAACGGGCAAGGCAGGTCTGTGGGGTTTAATTATCGGCTTTATCCTCGGTATGTTTAGGCTGCTGGTTAAGATAATTTACTTTAGCTTTATAGACAAAGGCCAAGTGATGTTGAAGGATTATATCTATAACGGCAACATTTCTGATAAATTGAGCGGCTTGTCCCTGCTGGCAATGAAGTTTGTGGCGATTAACTGGCTGCACTATTGCATATTCCTGTTCTTCCTGACGTTTGTGGTTATTTGGATAGTCAGCCGCTTTACAGAGAAGCCCAGACCTGAACAGATACAGGGGCTTACGTATGGTTCTGCAACACGGGAGCAGATTGAAGAAACCAGAAAAAGCTGGGGTGCGTGGGATGTTGTACATACATTGATAATTATAAGCGTGATCGTGGCTTTTTACATTTACTTCTGGTAAATTGAGTTTGTAGTTATGAGTTCATTACTCATATAAACGAACTATGAACCATGAACAATGAGGTGTGAATGATATGGCTTATACTATCGGCTTGGATTACGGGACTAACTCTGTAAGGTGCGTGATAGTTGATGTTACTAACGGCGATGAGTTAGGTGCAGCGGTATGCGAGTACGAAACCGGAGAAGCCGGCATCGTTCTTGATTCGTCTGACCATAATCTGGCGAGGCAGAAGCCCGCCGATTACCTAAAAGGCGTCGAGTTTGCCGTCAAAACAGCGATACGCAAAGCTAAAAATGCCGTTGACGATTTTGACAGCAGCCGGATTATAGGTATTGGCGTTGATACAACAGGTTCAACGCCTCTTCCGGTCGACCAGAACGGTACTCCCCTGGCCATGCTGGAAGAATTCAAACATAATCCTAATGCTTATGCCTGGCTGTGGAAGGACCACACCGGCCACGCTGAAGCCGCCGAGGTAACCGAGCTTGCCAGAAAAGAGAGGCCTCAGTACCTTACCAAATGTGGGGGAATATATTCTTCCGAGTGGTTCTTCAGCAAGATTCTCCATTGTCTGCGTGTTGATCCGGTAGTTTTTGACGCCGCATACACGTGGGTAGAGCATGCAGACTGGCTGCCGGCTGTGCTGACCGGCACCGAAGCACCGGACAAGCTAAGACGATGCCGATGTGCCGCGGGACATAAGGCTATGTTCAACGATGACTGGGACGGTTATCCCGACGCTGAATTTCTTGCCATGCTCGATCCCAAATTGGGCAAACTTCGCCAAACGCTCAGCAAAAAGACCTTTGCCGTGGATACAGCGGCAGGAAATTTGACAGAGGCCTGGGCCAAGAAACTTGGGCTGCCAGCAGGTATACCCGTCGCTATGGGAGCGTTTGATGCCCATCTCGGCGGTGTTGGTGCAGGAATAAAAAAAGGGACGCTGGTCAAAATCATTGGTACAAGCACATGTGATATGGTGGTGGCCCCCGTAAGCACTGAACTTCCGGACATACCCGGAATCTGCGGGATCGTAAATGGCTCCATCCTGCCGGGCTATTATGGCCTGGAAGCGGGCCAGTCGGCGGTGGGGGACATCTTTAACTGGTTTGTCTGTTACATTCAGCCGGGCGACGAAAAAACCGGTTCTCATGATGCACTTACCAAAAGGGCTGCTAAGCTGCAACCGGGACAATCCGGCTTGTTGGCCCTCGATTGGAATAACGGCAATAGAACTATACTCGTTGACCAAAGATTGACGGGACTTTTGCTGGGCCAGACTTTGCACACAAAGCCGGAGGAGATTTACCGGGCTTTAATTGAAGCAACCGCCTTTGGGGCCTTAACGATTATTAACAGATTTGAAGAGTATGGCGTTAAGATTTCAGAAGTAATAAATTGTGGCGGGATTGCCGAAAAGAATCCGCTTCTTATGCAGATATATGCGGATGTCGCGGGCAGAGAGATGAAGATATCGCGTTCGGCCCAGACCTGTGCGCTTGGTTCTGCGATAGCTGCCGCCGTAGTAGCCGGCAGGAAGACGGGCGGCTATGATAATTTCGCCGATGCACAAGCAGCTATGTGTGGTATCAAAGACGTTAGCTACAAACCTATCCCTGAGAACCACAAAGTCTATCGACAGCTTTTCGCACTTTATAAGCAGTTACATGATGCTTTCGGAATTGCGGCCTGGTCAGGTAAATTAGCAAATGTTATGAAAGACCTTTTGAATATTAAAGATAGCACGGCGTAACAAATTGCCGATTTTCGATTGTCGAATAACGATTGAAAATCGCAAATTGAAAATTGGAAATCAAAAATTG
>CAZRNB010000150.1:0-6048 GCA_964601355.1 uncultured Pirellulales bacterium | reverse complement strand
ACGACGACCATAAAAACAGCGTCCGGCCAAATCTCAGCCGTTGTCCATCGTGAAATCAGAACTAACAGCACGATGAACGGCAATATTCCCCCTGCATAAGGTATGGGTATAAATTGCACAAGCTCTGTTATAAATGCAGCCGCAAAAAGGCCCAGGGCTGAGCCTTCCTCTTTCGTCATTCTCATCGCAAGCCACAGCGTCGCTGTCGCTATAATTACCTGCACCAGGAACTCAACAATTACACGTACATTTTCCATTAGTTCGAGAAATAAAACCCCACGTGAAACGTGGGGCTAAATATTTAGCCCGTGGTTTTACCACGGGTTTATATTATTATGGTTTTTTTATTTTCTTTCTGATAAGATTCCTGAGCTTGCTTCGGTACTTAGCCGGCAATAAAGACAAAAATTTGCGTTGAAGCAGCACCCTCAAGCCGAGATACTCCAAGCCGATAAGCGCCAGCCAGGAGCCTGGCATGAACGGCGTCAACAACGCAACCAAGCCAAGGATGATTAATACAACGCCTAAAATTATCCTAATAGTTCTCCGCATATTCTCCGTAATGTATTATAAACAACGCTCACAATTACGCTTCAAAACTTTTCAACAAGCTGCGGGAATAAAACCCCCAAATGAATTTGGGGGCTAAATATTAAAGGACATTGAATCCGTAAATATGGCCTGGAAGTCCGGCTCGTTTGCAATTTCAACATATTCAATCTTGCGAGCTAACTCGCCGGCCTTATCACGGCAGTGCTGCGACAAAAGAATCATCTCCGCACCGCTACAGGCGGCGTTGCCGACAAAATGAATTCGCTCCAGCGGCACATCCGGCAAAAGTCCCATCCGCATAGCGCTCTGCGACCTAATGTAATTACCAAATGCCCCAGCCAAAAAAATATCCTTGATGTCTAAATCAGCAATGCCGAGCTTTCGCTGGAGGATTTTTATGCCGGCTTGGATGGCAGCTTTTGCCAATTGAACCTCGCGGATGTCTCTCTGCGTCAGAAATACGGACCGCTCACTTAATAACCGTTCACTGACGTTCGCGGCTCTGTATAAATAAAAACATAAATGACCATCATGCTCAACAATGCGACCACTTCGTTTAACAAAACGTCCGCTTGCGTCGATAATTCCCAATTCCAGCATTACCGCTACGGCATCAATAAGTCCTGAGCCACATATCGAACTGGGCTGGCCACCACCGATTACATCCACAGCTATACCACCATTATCGACTACGACAGCTTCAATTGCACCGACAGAAGCCCTGCTGCCGCAGGTTATGCGTGCCCCTTCAAAAGTGGGACCTGCTGCGCAGCTTGCCGCGTAGAGCTTTTCCTTTGTGCCGAGCACAATCTCGCCATTTGTGCCGATGTCTATGGCGAGTGACATCTCCTCTGCTGAGTCAATGTCGGTGGCAAGAGCAACAGCGGTTGTATCTGAGCCGAGAAAGCCGGCGATATTTTCAACCGTGTGGATATTGCAATCCGGATTTGTCTTCAGATGCAGCTCTTTAGCAGACACATCGTGTGCATCTAAAGAAAAGGCTTTATACGGGGACTGGCCGAGCTGCACTACAGGCAATTTTAAAAAGATGTGATTCATTGTAGTATTACCGACCACACACATTTCATATATTTGTTCTGTTTTAACAGATGCTTGTTTGCAGAGCTTTGCAATAAGATCGTTTATGCAAGCAATTATGAGTTTATTCAGCTCAGCAAGGTTCTGGTCGGTTTTAGCATAAGCGATTCTGCTGATAACGTCATCACCGTGACGGATTTGAGGATTGAGAGCAGCTTTTGTGGCAAAGCATTGGCCGTCTGTCATATTTATCAGTTTTGCAACTACTGTGGTTGTTCCGATATCGATAGCAACGCCGAGGACTCTTGTTGTGGAATCTTTTTTCTGATATTTTTCATATATAGTCGGTCGGACACCGCGGGATAAATTGATGCCGCTTTCAAGAATTTTGTGCTCGAAGAACCTGGAGCTGAAAGGAATGTTTACAGTCAGGTCGCTTTGAATGTGGTATTGGCAGGCCAAGACCTGCTTTCCACTCGGCTCAAGGTTCACGATGCATTTTTTGCAGGTTCCTTTGCCGCCGCAGACGGAATTCAGAATGATGCCGCCCTGGCCTGCTGCCTCAAGGAGCGTGGCACCTGCGTGAACGAAGATTGTTAAGCCGTCAGGCTCAAAAGTTACACAGAAACGTTTCATTTAGTGGATTGCGCATTATTTTTATGATTAGATGGCAAAGTTAATCCACCTATCATCTCGTTACGCAAAATGCACAATGTTACCTTATTTTATGGCGTATTTTCCATTTAGTGTGTCTTTTTTTGCTGCCGATTTTGCGTCGGCGTCTTGATTTTGCCATTGATTACTCCATCAAACAGACTAGAATCTTTATTGATAAATACTTTTAAGCTTTCTAATATATGGTAATATATTAACCATAAAAGGAAAAAAATAAAGGGTAATTTTAATTCAAGAGCTAATTCAGATTGAGGTGTTTAAATGATTCAATGTAAAGACTGCGAACTCTGTGAAATAAGTCCTGACGGCAGGCGGACATTTAAATGCGACCCGTTTGTCAATATTAAAGAGCCGGAGTGCTTAGCTAAATGGCAGCTAATCCGCCTTGATATGCTTGTAGCCAGCTATCAGCAGATGCTCATGTGGTACGGAAAATTAGCGCCAATTCAGGATAAAATCATTCAGTTTATGCAACGCGAGATCGAAGACCTTGACGAATCAGACAGCTGGAAACTCACAGATGACGACGATGAAGAAAATAAAGAGGATACTGGCCCATAGCGGATAGGCAATTAAAACCGCGTCAAGCTCATAACTCCTGCAATAATAGATATTTATGAGCAGTTAAAGGGAGCTTGCTAAACAATCGGACATTGTTTTCAAACAGGCCTTGCAGAGGAAAAATTCAGGCGGGTTTTCCCTCTTTTTTGCAATAAAACAACATTTGATACCGTCTTTTAATACGAAAAGCATCTGAGCATGGTAAAACGTGATGACTTAACACAAATTATTATCGGCTGTAAAAACGGTGATGCTGACTGCTTTTCACAAGTGGTAGAGATGTATGCAAGCCGATGTTACGGTTACTTTTACCGATTAACCGGCAACAGAGACACCAGTGACGAACTGCTGAGCATATTGTTCGCCAAATTAGTGGGAAAAATCGGCTCTTACAAGGGCGGCTCTTTTGAAAGTTGGTTGTTCAAAATAGCTTCTAACGTTTTCAACGATCACCTAAGGAGCAGGCAGCGATATACGAAGCTGCTCGATATACGAAAAAGCCATTTTGAGTCGGAAATCACGGAGACAAAACGGTCGAACGGTGATAGAGTCGACAAACTACAGATTCAGCTTAGCAAACTGGATGACGAGACAAGAGAATTAATTATGCTGCGGTTTTATTCACAGTTCAGTTTCAAAGAAATATCCCAAATGCGATTCGAACCAATAGGAACAACATTGTCAAAGCTGCATCGCGGACTGAAAAGATTACGGGAGCTGATGGAAGGATAATAATGAGCGACCAAAACCAGGAAAATCTGAAGGAGCTATTCGAAAAATTTCTCAGCGATGAGCAGGCAACAAAGGCTGTTGAAGACGTTCACAAAGCTGAGCAAATCATTCGGCTGTACCCTGCACCAGAACCAGAGAAGGAGCTTATAGCCAATATAAAATTTGACATTGCTTCGAACCTTCGGAATCGGCAGGTGCATTTCTTTAGAACAATAGCCTATCGTGTTGCAACCGTCGCGGCAGCAGTCATCATCGTGGCAGTGATAGGCTTTAATCTGTTTCATAAGAACATCATCCCTGAAAAATTAGTGTATGCCTCAATAATGCCCAGAGCTTTCTGGGAAAGTAATAATGTAGCTGCTGACGATGTGGATTTGGCAGTTTTCACCGCCGAAGCCGAACAAATTAAAGATGAGATGTACACCCTGCAATTGGGCAAAAGCCAGGCCAACATCGACGATGCAGTAACAGAGATGGAAATGAATCTGATTGAAATTGAGAGCGACTTCTGGAAGGGATAAGACAAATGACAAAACATCGCATAATCATTTCTCTTTTAGTTATAACGGCAGTTACCATAGCATGGTCTCTGCCGGGACAGGCCACTCAGAAAAAAGATGATAATATCTGGACTGAGGAAGGACCGGCAGGACCAGGCCGTGGGCCGGAAAGAGGACGGGGGCCGGAAGAACCGGCAGGGCCGGAAAGAGGCCGAGGGCCGGGAGGACCGGCAGGGATAGAAAGAGGACGAGGGCCAGGAGGCCCGGAAAGATTCGCGCTGACAGATGAAGAAGTCAGCCGCATTTTAAACAGCCTGAAACAAAGCGATCCAAATGCCGTCAAGAAACTTGAGAAACTGCGAAAAGAAGATCCGAATAATTTCCAGGCAGAGCTTAGAAAATATGGCCGCGAAGAGTTTGACAAGGTCATAAGAGAACGCATAGATGGATTTCGACGCCAGAGACAAAATGACTTCCAGCAGTGGCTGACCAAAGAATATCCAAAAGAGGCGGAAAACCTGGCTAAACTAAAGGCTAATGACCCAAATCTATATATAGAAAGATTTGACACCATCAGGAACAAATATTGGCACATCTTCGAGGAGGAAAGAAGAAATCCTGAATTAGCTGAGGTTCTCAAAGAAGATTTAGAGCTGAAGGACAAACGCGATGACATAGTTATAAGAATTAAAGCTGCCACTAATGAAAAAGATAAGCAAAAACTAACGGCAGAGCTGGAAACAGTGGTCAGCAGGCGTTTCGATTTAATAGTACGACAAAAGGAAATAGCATACGAAAGGCTGCTCAAATGGCTTGAGGAGCTAGGAAATCGAGTCAGAGAAAGCAGAGACGAGTTAACTAAGTGTAAAGACGAAAAATTTAAGGCTGAGAAAGTGAAGGAGCATATCAAAGATTTGACTGAAGCAAGCCAAAAATTTAGGTGGGAATGATTTGCTATGAAAAGAGCTTTGCAAGATTTTTGCAAGGCTCTATATTTATAATCCACCTCGTCTTCGTTCGACCTCAGTGGCTTTTTTGAGCGCCCTTTTTTCTTTTGAAGTCAAGCTGTGAATGCCGTTATCGTGGACTTTCTTCAGAATAAGGTCGAGTTCAGCCTGCAATTTGCGTTCGGCAGCCATTTTTCTTTCCCATGAACCAGCCTTTCTCTTCAACTGAATTTTTTCCATCCAGGGTTTGGAAAATACATACAAGGCCCCTGCTGCCATACCTGCCAGATGTGCTGCATGGCCGCCGGCATTATCCGCTCTGGTGGCGACTAAAATGAGGTACATAACGGTTAGTCCGATTGCTGCTACTCTTATTGGTACCGGAAAAATAAAAATAATAACAACAAAGTGTGGAAAAAGAATGGCGCATGCAGCTAACAAACCAAGGATTGAGCCGGAAGCGCCAACCATAGAGCCGGCCTGCAAAAAGTGCAGCGCCACAAGTAACGTGTAGAATAAGCCTCCGGCAACGCCACAGCTTAGATAAAATATCAGGAACTTCCTGCTGCCCCAGTGCCTCTCAAGTGTCGGTCCTAAAAAGAACAATCCAAGCATATTGACAAAAATATGCAAAATATCATTGGGATCATGCAAAAATTGATAAGTAACCAATCGCCAGAGCTGCAAGGCTCGAAATGGCGAATCCGGCTCGACCGGAAACCATTGGTACATAAAAACAGCGAATGGTTTTATGATAAACGTAGTAAAAAAGACTGCTATATTTATAATCAGCAGCCACTTGACTATCGGCGTAATCTTTGGAAAGCCGAACCGCATCTGTGGTGCGTATTGATACTGCGATTGAAAGTTCTCACGAGTATAATCTCTATCGTAAAGCCCCATTCTATCTATCTCGGAACGAAAATTACTGCCTACTAATACTACAACGCAAGTAAATTTTTAGAACAATAATGAAAGAAATTCGAAATTGCTTTGTAGAAAAGACTCACCGTCATTTCGACCGGAGCCCCCGTGTCTTCTGT
>CAZRNB010000149.1:0-6072 GCA_964601355.1 uncultured Pirellulales bacterium | reverse complement strand
TTGCGTTAGAACATTCATCGGCCTGCTGCTGCGGAGGAGGCGTCGTCCCCTGGCATGTAATGGTCAGCTTGCCCTGACCAACTGCGTCGGTGTAACCGCCGACTTCAATAAGGTACTGGCTGCCGGCGGTCACATCAATAGTAACCTGCGACTGGTAATCGCAAAAGTCATCATTTGAATCGATTATGTCGTGTCGGCTTGGGGGGCAACCGGCCCAGTCATAAACAACGAGTATGGTGTCAAATTCGCTTCCACACAGACTGATTGTAGCTTTGCCCGTGCATGAAGGTGTATATAAGTACCATATATTAGCATTGGTTGAACTTGAATGGGGTCCATCGGCTGTCGCACACCTGTTATCAAAACCAAGCTGCCATACTTCGCCAACCGGCTGTGCGTTAGCGCAGTTATCATTAGGAGTTGGACAGGTTGACGTCTCACAGGTAATGGTCATTACACCCAGCCCGGTCTGCTGCAGATAACCACCGACCTCGATTAGATACTGGCTGCCTGAAACCGCACCGAAGGTGACCTGTGAAGCTGGACTCGAACCACAGCCGTCATCGTTACCGACGATCAGGGCACCGGCTGACGGATTGCAGGAGGATCCATTATAGACCGCGAGCTTGGTGTCATAGCTGCTGCCGCACAAGCTTACGGTGACGATACCCGAACATGTGGCGGTGTAAACGTACCAGATATTCGGGCCGTTCATGTAGTGGCCTGGACCATCAAAGGTGGCATTGCACGTATCAAACGCCAGGTTAGTAACATTGCCGACGGGTGTTGCGTTTGAGCAATTGTCATTTGGGACGACAGCACCCATCGTAGTCTGTGCACTACCTAACAATAAAGCCAGTGCGCAGAATACAAACACTTTTAATTCAGATTTTCTCATAACTAAGTCCTCCTAAAATTAATGAACATTCTGAATTTGGAAATATTTTTTACACACGCCTTACACTTCCGAAAAGG
The DNA here is from genome assembly GCA_964601355.1 of uncultured Pirellulales bacterium. GTDB lineage: Bacteria > Planctomycetota > Phycisphaerae > Sedimentisphaerales > Anaerobacaceae > CAZRNB01. Next base: position 5,097 of record CAZRNB010000149.1, on the reverse strand, counting down.
AGATAAAAAAACGAATATTTTTGTTAACACTCCTCTTTAATCTACATATTGTGTTACGGTATAGTACAAAACTGTAACGCGAAAAACAAGAAAAAAAATGAACCAACATGGCGTTTTTTAATGCCTTGAAGGCTGACAAAAGCTCTTTTTTGCGAAGTAAATAGACCATAGCGACAGTAAAATTTAAGTTTGCTTTTTATAAACCTCGTCGGGATTGTACACTTTTTCAGCAATAAATTCCAATTCTTTGGCTGTACCTTTCTTCAATGCCCGATAAAAACAGGATTGGTAACCTAAATGGCACTGGCCTTTTCGTTCTGGTGGAACGAGCACCTTCAGAATAAGACAGTCCTGATCGCAATCGACAAGTATCTGTTCCACCTTTTGGACGTGGCCGCTATCCTGGCCTTTCTTCCATAATTTCTGTCGAGACCTGCTGAAGTACGTAGCATATCCCGTTTTCATTGTAAGCTCAAGCGCTTCGCGATTCATAAAAGCCACCATTAGAATTTGCCCAGTTTGCGAGTCCTGTGCTATCGCAGGTATCAGCCCGCTATCATCAAATATCGGCATAAATTCCGAGCCTTCTTCACGAAATTGCCTCGTAGCCATTAGTAATATCTCCTAAATTATTATTTCGGCATATTGCCAGTATGAGTTTTACATATTATTATGTTTAAAAACAAGTCATAGGATACGGAAACTCGCTTTAATGCCTGTGTCAAAAGGTAAAAGAAGCAAATATATTTCTTATCTGTTACGTTTTTCAGTAGCTGTCCTGGCTCTATATTTAGCATTTAAAGGCGAAAACCTAAAACAAGTAAGCAAAGTCTTGTTAGGATTAGACTTATGGATTTTCATGGCTGCTTTGGGCATTTATATTGTCAGCCAGTTGATTTTCGTGGCAAGGTGGTTTCTATTATTGAGGACTCAGTCAATCGAGATAGGTTATTGGACGGCTGTAAAGCTGCATTTTTTAGGTTTGTTTTATAATAACTGCCTTCCCAGCTCAGTAGGGGGGGATTTGCTTCGGGCCTGGTATGTTACAAAACACACCGATAAGAAGCTGGAAGCTGCTTTGAGTGTGTTTGTTGATAGAGCAATCGGACTTGCCGGCATGCTTATTATGGCCTCTGTCTGCTACTTGTGTATTCCTGTTCAAGGCAGAAAAGAGCAGCAGCTTGAGTCTCAATCCGTCGGATTTAATTTGTTACAGAGTGCGTTTAAATACAGATGGATTCTTGCAGGAACAGGGATAATTCTTGCGATTATAATAGCAGCTTTTACCGCCGCTTATGGGCGGAATATTGTGCGTCGCTACGTACAATTAACGTATCGGAAATGTGCGGTAGTGCTTTCGAGGGTCCGTGATGCGATTCGGATATATTGTAACAAAAAATTAGTTCTTGTTGTTGCGCTGCTGCTTACTTTTTGCTGCCAGGGAGTGTCTATTATCAGCATGGTGCTGATTGGCTCGAACATCGGCATAACTGCACATATACAATACTACTTTATTTTCTTTCCCGTTTCATGGCTGCTGGGAACACTGCCAATTAGCGTGGGCGGGGCAGGGGTAATGGAGTGGTGGTTGAAAATAATTTTTATGAGGGTCTGCGCTGTATCGAGCGGACAGGCATTAGCTTTGGCATTGTGCCAGCGACTGATCTGGCTGTTTGGCTCTCTGCCTGGGGTGGTGATTCATCTGATTGGTGCGCATTTACCTAAAGACTTTTTTATTGACTATGACAAGTCAGTAAATTAATCTATGACGATCCTGGTAAGGCACCGCTGAGAAGGCGTTTTATGTGGAGCAAATGTTAAGAAACCGGCAAAACACAGGTTCCGACGTCGAAAATATGGGCATAATGAGACGCTTTAAAAGCTTTTTCTCGAGTGGTTCGGCAGTTCTAAATTTGACTATTTTGACGCTTTGGATATAGCATGAAAAATGGTTTGATTGTAGAGTTTTTAAGGAGATAAGATTTGCTTTTTACAATTACAGGTAAACATATTGACATAACCGAAGCGATTCGTAATTATGCAGAAGAAAAGGCTTCCAAGCTTCCACGGTACTATAGCGGCATAAATCAGGTTGAAGTGATTATTGAGGGTGAATCGGGCGGTAATATTAACGTGGAGATAATTGCCAGAGGCGAGCACAGCAATGTTTTCATAGGTACCGAAAGGGCGGTAGATGCTTATCAATGTATCGACGTAGCTTTACATAAGCTTGTACAACAGCTTAGAAGAAAAAAGAGCAAAGAACGTGATAACAAGTACACAGGCGGTACGGAGCATAGTTCACGAGCATAAATGAAGACGTATATAATTATATACTAATTCAGTATGTTAATTGTCTGGGATGGGAAGAATGAAATTAGCCGATTTTTTTTGTTTTAAAGCGACAATTCCTGAACTACAAGCCAAGGACCGTGACGGCGTGATAGCCGAGCTTGTTTCAGCACTTGAGAAGGCAGGACGGCTGAAAAAGGGCACCATAGAAGATATTATTAAAGCAGTGATTAAAAGAGAAAATGAGGCAAGCACGGGAATGGGCAAAGGCATTGCATTGCCACACGTGAAGCATTCCGGTGTTAAAGAGGTAGTGGCTGCGATTGGAAAAAGCAGTGTTGGCATTGATTTTTCAGCTCTCGACAAACAGCCGGTTTATTCAGTGATATTCTTAATCAGCCCTGTTGGCGATCCGGATAAACATTTGCAGGCAATGGAAAGTATTTTCAGACTTCTGCAACAAGAAAAGTTTCGCAAATTTCTGAGACAATCTCATACTGCTGAGGATATTGAAGACCTTCTCAGAGAAGTTGATGAGAATCCGGTTTTGTAAAAACCCCACGTAAAACGTGGGGCTAAATATTTAGCCCCCGGTTTTACCGGGGATTTCAGGAAAATTCAGGCAGGGTAGGATTAATTGGAGAAAATGGTTTGCGAAACGACAGTTGAGATAAAGAACGCAGACGGCCTCCATATGCGTCCTGCCATGCAGTTTGTTGATGTGGCGAGCCGTTTTGGTTGTGATATAACAGTTAGTGACGGCAAGAACATTATGGACGGCAAGAGTATAATGCAGATTGCGATGCTCGCTGCGACCTGTGGTTCCAAGCTGAAGATTAAAGCCGAAGGCAATGATGCCCGAGAGGCGGTTAGTGCCTTGCAGGAACTTGTCGAGAACAGACATTTCGATGAGCCGGAGCCGTGTGAACGAAGGAAACAATAGGATTTGGCTCGTGCTTCGCAGAGCAGGATAAACAAGGCGATGGAGATAAAAAAAGGTATAGCGGTCTCGCCGGGCATTTCTATTGCCAAGTCGCTTATAATTGACTCCGAAGATTATCGGATTCCACGTCGTGAGATTAAACCTTCGCAGCGGCTCGGGGAAGCTCAGCGCATCCGTAATGCCTTCGATAATGCCGTTGAGGAATTAACACAGCTTGAGGCACAGCAGAGCCAGACGGAGGGCGGCAAGATAAAAGACATTTTTGCAGTGCACCTTCGCTTTTTGCGGGATCGAAGCCTGCGTAAGAAGATTATCGACATGATTCATTCGGAGTTAGTGACGGCAGAGTATGCCGTGTCAAAGGTTCTGCGGGATATTGCCGTACATTTTTCCACTGTAAAAGATACCTATATCAGTGAGCGGGCTACGGATATTCACGATATCGAAAGGCGTTTGCTAAGACACCTTCTTGGCCGAAGGCGTGAGGAAATTGATCACTTAAACGAGGAGGTTGCAGTGATTGCTCGAGAGCTGCGGCCTACCCAAACCGCCGGCTTTGACAAGAAATTCGTCAAAGGCCTTGCTACCGATGCGGGCGGACGAACCAGCCATACTGCTATCGTTGCCCGCTCCTTAGGCATCCCGGCTGTGGTTGCGCTGGAAGACCTTACGGAAATTGTCCACGGAGGAGATACCGTAATTATCGATGGCAACCGCGGCATCGTCATCGTAAATCCGGATGACGAAACACTTAAACAATATGAAAAATATTCATACGAATTCGTGGAGCTGGAGCATAAGCTCGATGCAATAAGAGAAAAACCGGCTGTAACTCGGGACGGCACGAGGATCACTGTTTTGGGCAATATTGAATTTCCGGATGAGGCTGAGATGGTTCTGCAAAAAGGAGGCGAAGGCATAGGCTTGTACCGAACCGAGTTTTTGTATCTTAGCAGCCTCACCGAGCCTACGGAGCAGCAGCACTATGAGGCCTATGCCGAGACGGTACGGGTCTTACACAATCGCCCCGTTATCATAAGAACCTTCGATCTTGGGGCAGACAAACAAACTCAAAGCAAACGTTTTGCTCCCGAACCTAATCCGTTTTTGGGACTGAGGTCTATCAGATTTTGTCTGCAAAATTTGACAATGTTCAAGACGCAATTGCATGCAATTTTGCGAGCTTCGCTTTTGGGACATGTAAAGATTATGTTTCCATTGATTACAAATCTGCAGGAAATGATGCAGGCCAGGATGATTTTGCATGATGTAATGGAAGACCTCGATGATGAGTCCGTACCGTATAATAAGAATATTGAAATTGGCATTATGATTGAAACGCCGTCGGCGGCTTTGACGGCCTCAACGCTTGCGCGAAACGCTGCTTTTTTCAGCATTGGGACAAACGACCTCATCCAATACACACTTGCTGTTGACCGAGGTAATGAGCTGGTTTCAACGTTATACTCGGCCACGGATCCTGCGGTGCTAAGGCTCATCAGGACGGTTATTCAGGACGCCCATAAGGCACAAATAGATGTTGCCGTTTGTGGAGAGATGGCTTCTGAACCGGATTATATTATGCTGCTATTGGGATTGGGCATCAGATCAATTTCAATTACTCCGCCAATGATACCGGAGATAAAACAGATTGTCCGCTCAGTTACGATAGAAGATTGTAATAATGTAGCGAGGAAAGTTCTCGGCATGAATTCTGAAAGGCAAATTTCAGGTTATCTTCGCAGTGTCACCAGAAAGATTCTGCTGGAAGCGTTCTAAAGTGCCTAAAGTTATCAATAATAATTTGTAAGCGTTCACAGAAAAACCGCATTTTTGTCACTGCGAGCGAAGCGAAGCAGTCT
>CAZRNB010000148.1:0-6321 GCA_964601355.1 uncultured Pirellulales bacterium | reverse complement strand
TTCAACAATGATTAAAGTACTAATCTCAGATAAACTTGCACAGGAAGGCATCGACATACTCAATTCAAAAGAAGGAGTTGAGGCTGTTGTTAAAACCGGCATAAGCGAAGATGAGCTTGCCAGGATTATAGGCGAATATGACGGCTTAATCATCCGTAGCGCCACAAAAGTCACCACCAAAGTCCTGGCCAATCCCGGCAAACTTAAAGCAATTGCCAGAGCCGGCGCCGGCGTGGATAACGTTGATGTTCCTGAAGCGACCAGAAAAGGAATCCTGGTTATGAACACCCCCGGCGGCAATACCCTCAGCGCCGCCGAGCATACAATGGCTTTAATACTCGCACAAAGCCGAAAGGTCATCCCAGCCTGCAACAGCCTAAAGGCCGGCATCTGGGAAAAAAAGAAATACATGGGAAACCAGTTGAATAATAAAGTCATTGGCATCATCGGGCTGGGCAGAATCGGCATGGCTGTTGCAGCAATGGCAAAAGGCTTTAATATGAAAATCTTAGGCTATGACCCGCTGGCCGCACCAGCCGAAGCTGAAAAACTCGGCGTAGAAGTAACCGACAAACTCGAGCGAATATTCAAAGAATCCGATTATATCACCGTCCACGTGCCGAAAAATCCGCAGACGCTGAATATGATTGACGCCGATCAGATTAAAATGATGAAGCCGAGTGTTATGCTTATCAACTGCGCCCGCGGAGGAATTATCAACGAAGATGCCCTGTACAATGCTCTTGCCGAAAAACGCATCGCCGGTGCGGCTTTGGACGTCTTTCCCAAAGAGCCGCCCGAAAATACGCGTTTTAAGGAATTTGAAAACTGTCTTGTAACGCCCCATTTAGGCGCCAGCACCGAGGAGGCACAGGTTGAGGTGGCGGTAGAAGCCGCCCGGATAATCGTCGATGCGATCAAGGGAGGACCCGTCAGAAACGCGGTTAATGCTCCATCTGCCATCGGGGCCATGCCGCCAATCGTCAAACAATATGCTGAGCTTGCCCGGCGAATCGGCACACTGCTAAGCACTATTGCTCCGGGTCACATCAAGAATGTGGAAGTTCAATATCGTGGCTCAATCGCTGAAATGGCCGTCGAGCCGATCAGCCTTTACTTCGCGATAGGCCTGCTCCAGAAGCACTTTGACATGCCGTTAAACATTGTTAATGTCCCTGTCCTGGCCAAAGAACGCGGCATCAGCATAGATGAGACGAAAAATCCCGAGGCCAGGGACGTTGCGTCAAGCTTCACTGCCAAAGTCGTCACCGATAAGGTCACACGCACGGTAACCGGCTCGGTCTTTGGCGAGAAACTGCTGCGCATCATTGAAATAGACGGCTTCAATATAGAAATGACGCCCCAGGGGGCGGTTTTAATTATCTTTAACGACGATAGGCCCGGCGTCATCGGAGCCGTGGGAATGGTCTGCGGCAGACATAACATCAATATCTGCACAATGGGCGTTGGTCAAAAACCAGCAGAGCAAAAAGCGACTCTGGCCGTCAGTCTCGATAAAGAGCCGGATGCAAAAGCCATCGAAGAGTTTAGCAATCTCGATTTCGTGAACGAGCTTTATGTCTGCAGGCTGGACTAACCTCCGGTCTTAAGTGCACAAGGCAAAAGTGCATAAGCTTGTAAATTACTTGTGTTCTTATGCTCTTTTGCTCTTATGATCTTATATGGTCGAACAGCTAATAATAAGCATTAGTGGAATGAGGGGCATTGTTGGCGTAAACTTCACGCCTTCTATTGCCGCTGAGTATGGTTGCGCTTTCGGGACATTTCTTAAAGATAAATTTGAACGCACTACGCAATACGCAACACGCAATACGAAATCGGTTTGCATCGGCCGTGATTCTCGTACCAGCGGCCAAATGTTAAAATCTGCCGTGTCGGCAGGATTATGCGCAGTCGGAAGCAACGTGGTCGATTTAGGGCTGGTGACCACGCCCAGCGTAGCCGTGATGGCAAGACAGCTTCGCTGCTGCGGTGGAGTCGTCATCACCGCTTCACACAATCCGGCTCAATATAACGGCATAAAGCTGCTGCTCGGTAATGGTATTGCTCCGCCGGCCGATGATGCAGAGCAAATCAAAAATAATTTTCTAAATAGACGTTTTATTTTCGCTGACTCAAACGGCTGTGGCAAATTGTCGGTTAATGAGCAAACCGATACTATCCACATCGAAAAGATTTTGGCAATAGTAGATAAAGATTCGATTACAGCAAGGAAATTCAAAGTCGCGCTGGACAGCGTCAACGGAGCAGGTGGACGAATTACTAAAAAGCTGCTTGCAGAGCTTGGTTGTGAAGTTACAGCTATAAACGATGAACCGACCGGGCTATTCGCCCACACGCCTGAACCGACCGTTGAAAACGTCAAAGAGCTTTGTGAGGTGGTAAAATCCAATAAAGCAGACATTGGCTTTGCCCAGGACCCCGACGCCGACAGACTGGCGATCGTCAATGAAACCGGAACATATATTGGCGAGGAATATACTTTGGCTTTGGCAGCAAAGTACATTTTTATGAAAAAGACCGGCAAAGCAGCGACAAACCTTTCTACGTCGAGAATGCTCGACGACATAGCAGCAAAAGCCGGCGGGGTGGTTTACCGTACTGCCGTCGGCGAGGCCAATGTGGCTCAAGCCATGCTCGAACACAACTGCATCATCGGCGGCGAAGGCAATGGCGGCGTAATCGACTTGCGAGTAAGCCCCGTTCGTGACAGCCTCGTAGGAATCGCCCTTGTCCTGCAGCTTATGGCAGAGACAGGAAAAACAGTAAAGCAGTTGGTTGGCGAAATTGGCGGCTATTATATGAGCAAACATAAGCTCGCAGTCGAGCCAGGCCAGGCTAAGCAGATTTTGGATATGGCAAAAAAAACCTTTGCCCACGCAAAGCTTAATACAACTGATGGCTGCCGGTTCGACTTCGACGACGGCTGGCTGCATATCCGCCCGAGCAATACGGAACCGGTCGTGCGCGTTATTGCAGAGGCAACCAGCAAAGATGCTGTCCAAAAATATATTAATGCTGTTCTTAAATTAGCACGTTGACAAACCACCATCTTAGAGGTGTATATGAACGACGACAAACAACAGATTGCATCAAGACAGCTTCGGCTTGTTACATATCTCAGCATCTTGGCCAACGTCTTTCTGATTGCCGGAAAGCTCGTGGTAGGTTTAGTAACCGGCTCGTTATCTCTTCTTGCTGATGCTGTTCATTCGGTGTCGGATATGCTCACCGACATAGCGGTCCTGCTGGGCCTTTATTTCGGCTCTAAAAAGCCCGATTCAAGCCATCAATACGGACACGGCAAGCTGGAGACGCTCGCGGCTGTTGCGATTGCACTGGGCCTGTTAGGCGTCGGCCTCGGAATGATTTACTATGCAGCACTGGACATTGCAAAAGACAATGTCACTCGTCCTCGGAACCTGGTCCTGGTCGCGGCGATTGGGGCCATTGTCGTTAAAGAGGTGGTTTATCGTGTTACAAAAGCAGTAGCAATGAAATATCACTGCCCGGCAGCGCTTGCAAACGCCTGGCACGACAGGGCTGATGCCTTAAGCTCCGTTGCCGTCATCGTTGGCGTGGTTGCGCAGAAATTGGGCCTCAACCACGGCGACCAGGTTGCCGCCATCGGCATAGGCGTCATGGTCATGATAGTTGCCACCAAGCTTATTAGTGATTGCCTCGGGGAGCTTATTGAAAGGGCCGTTGATCAGGCAACCATTGACCAAATCCAAAATATCATCAAAGCCAATGGCCAAATCCGCCAGTACCATCGTCTTCGCACCCGCGCCGTCGGAAGAGAGGTCTTTCTCGACCTTCACATCTTAGTTGACCCAAATTTGAACGTCGCTGCCGCCCACGAAATATCACAACACCTGGAAACTGCCCTGAATGAGCAGCTCACCAGGCCTGTTAATATTACCATCCACATTGAGCCGGATATACCGGAACTAAGACAATAAGTCCACAAGACATAATTGTTCATAGTTCGGAGTTCAGAGTTCAGAGTCCTGATACCTGACCCCTGAAAATCTTTGCAATTGGCCGACAAATAGAATAAAATACTTGCTTCTTTTGGAGACCGGTGTTGTTTTGGTAAGGACTATTGCTTTTTATGAGTCTCGAGAACTTTTTAAATCCTAAGTCTGTGGCCATAGTTGGCGCTTCACGCCAGAAAGGCAAGGTCGGCTACGAAATCTTAGCCAATATGATTGCAGCCGGCTACAAGGGCAGAATATTCCCCGTTAATCCCAATGCCGACAGCATCGAGGGATTGACCTGCTATCCCGACCTCGAATCTATCGGCAAGATTCCAGAATTGGTGATTATTGTTGTGCCGGCTAAAAATGTGCCGATAGTTTTACAGCAATGCGCAAAGGTCAAGGTAAAATCGGTCATCATTATTACAGCCGGCTTCAAAGAAGTCGGCAAAGAGGGAAAACAGCTTGAAGAGCAGATCGTTCAAATCGCAAAACAAGCAGGCATTAGAATCATCGGCCCAAATTGTCTGGGCGTGATAGCGCCCGCTAATAAATTAAATGCCAGTTTCGGCGGCGACCTGCCGGCTGAAGGTGTAATAGGCTACGTCTCCCAATCGGGGGCGCTAATGGCAGCCATACTTGATATAGCAAATGCAAACGGCATCGGCTTTAGCAAGCTCGTCAGTATCGGCAACAAAGCGGACGTGGACGAGCTGGACGTTATAAAAGCGTTTGGAGAAGACCCCGAAACGAAAGTCATCGCAGGCTACCTTGAAAGCATTACTAACGGCAATGACTTCGTAAGACAAGCGGAGCGGATTTCACATAATAAACCTATGCTGCTGATAAAAGCCGGCGGTTCCGCAGCAGGCGCAAAGGCGGCCTCCTCGCATACCGGCAGCCTTGCAGGCGGCGAAGCAGCTTACGAATCGGCATTTGCACGGGCGGGTATCATTCGCTGCAATTCCATCAAACAGCAGTTTGATTATGCACAGGCGTTAGCCTTTCAGCCGACACCCAAAGGCCCCAGCGTAGTGGTTATAACCAACGCCGGCGGTCCCGGAATTATGGCCGCCGATGCCATTGAGGCAAAAGACCTTACCTTTGCGAAGCTGACCGATGAAACAACCAAAAAATTAGCTCAAAAAATGCCTTCTGCTTCAAACCTGTATAATCCCATTGACATCTTGGGTGATGCGCTGGCCGACCGTTATGAGTTTGCACTTGATGCCGTCCTCAAAGACGGCAATGTTGATACGGTTTTGGTGCTGCTGACGCCGCAGGCGATGACGGAGCCAACAGAGTCCGCAAAGGCTATCGTCAAAATAGCTCTAAAAAATTCAACAAAGCCTATCCTTGCCTGTTTTCTCGGAGCAAAAAAAGTTGAAGAAGGAATTAAGATTTTGCGCGAGGGTAAAATTCCGTGCTATGATACCCTCGAAAGTGCGGTCGCCACAATCAAAGTTATGGCCGATTATGTACGCTGGCTTAACAGGCCAAAAAGAGTTGTCAAGCTCTTCCCGGTTAATCGAAGAAAGGTCGAGAATATAATCGAACGCCAGCTTTGGCGCGGCAGCAGAGAGATTGGCGAGACGGATTCAAAAGCGATACTCCAGGCTTATGGCTTCAAAACGCCCGAAGGCTCTATCGCCAACACGCCGGAGCAGGCTGCAAATATAGCTGGGCAAATTGGATTTCCGGTCGTGCTAAAAATCTGGTCGTCCGAGATTTTGCACAAATCCGACGTGGGCGGCGTTAAGCTCGGCTTAAATAGCGAGCAGCAGGTAAAGGATGCGTTTGATTTGATGATGTATCGAATCCCCCAAAAGCGGCCCGACGCCAACATCTTAGGCGTGCTCGTTGAGAAGATGTACAAGCTCGGAAAAGAGGTCATTCTCGGAATGAATCGTGACCCGCATTTTGGCCCGTTGATGATGTTCGGAATGGGCGGGATAATGGTTGAAGTGCTTAAAGACGTCTCTTTCTATCTGGCGCCGCTGACGGCCGAGGAGGCTAAGCAGATGCTTATCAGCACAAAGACCTATCAGATTCTAAAAGGCGTCCGCGGCCAGGAAGGCGTAGATATTGACGCGATAGCCGAGGGCTTGCAGAGATTGTCGCAATTAGTGACGGAGTTTCCGCAGATTCAGGAGGTGGACATAAATCCGTACATGGCCGGCCCGGCCGGCACGACGCCCATCGCGGTCGATGCAAGGATTATCCTGTATCCTGAAGTTATGAGCAGCGAATAAGTTTCTGAGTCATAGTAATCCCATGAAAGGCTGTTTCCAATCGTGTACTCTGATATGATTGAGGCCTA